>JBFMCN010000043.1:0-18910 GCA_040754475.1 Actinomycetota bacterium
GTGGGGTGGGGCGGGGGGGGGGGGGGCCCCGCCCCCCCCTGCGGCCCCCCCCCCCCAAACCCTTGCCGGATTCCTAGGTGGTTCTCAACGTGCCAGACGCCTGGACGTTGTTGCCGTCGTCCACGGTCTTCCATGCGACGATGTAATACTCGTCGGGGTCTATGTGGCCGCAGGACTTGTTGTAGGCCTTTCTCTGTCCGATCTTCGCGTATGGGGTCACAGAAAGACTGCAGACGATGTTGTCGAGCCCATCGGTATCCCACACCTCGATCGTCACCGGCACCGGCGATGCGGCCCCGCCATCCTTTGAGTAGACCCAGATCTGACCGCTGTTGGTCAAGTTCCCGCCGGTCATGCTGTGGAAGATGCCGTTCTGTGAACCGTTGACATAGCGGTAGTCCATCTTGAACCAGTAGCTTGAGCTGTTGGCGAAGGCTGGGGCCGCGAACACGAGCACAGCCGTCACAGCGAGTGCGATGCGAATGAGAGTCTTCTTGAACATGCAGCTCCTCCATGCCGTCGCGCCGCCTGGGCGGCTCGTCGAATGCCGGACTTCTGGAGCGGCGTGCACGCTGCGGCTGTGACCATACTGACGGGAGGGGTTGCTGTCAAGCGCACTGCTCTCTACAGCATCCCCCAAGGCTCCTGAAGGCAATGATGTCTGACCGTGGCGACTTCTCGGGCGGGCCCTGCTGCCCGTTGGGCCTAGAGGGTGCGCTGCAGCCGGTTAGGGACCTTGCGAACCGGCTCGCCTTCGACATGCGTCGGGTATGTCACTCTGTTCGGCGCATGCTCAACTGACTGCTGTTGGCTGATACGTGAGCATCAGAGCTCCGGTGGTCGTGGGCTTCGAGTCGACCAGGCGCAGGTTCCTCATCTGCTCGCCGTCCGGGAACAGCCGCTTCCCGCTGCCGAGCACGATCGGGAAGACCATCAGCGAGTACTCGTCCACCAGGTCGTGTGCCATCAGCGTCTGCACGAGGTTTCCGCTGCCGAGGACCGCGATGTTCCTGCCGGGCTCCTCCTTGAGCCTGGCGACCTCCTCGGGCACCTTCCGGATGACCGTCGAGTTCTGCCAGTCGGCATTCTTCAGCGTCCTCGACGCGACGTACTTCCGGACGCTGTTCAGGTGCTGCGCGATCGGTTCGTCGCTCGGCGCGGTGGGCCAGAAGGCCGCCATGATCTCGTAGGTCTTCCTTCCGAACAGGTGCGCGTCGGTCTGGGCCATGCGTTTGGTGACGGCCTCACCCATGACGTCGTCGAAGAAGGGGCGTTGCCACCCGCCGTGCTTGAACCCGCCGTCCGTGTCCTCTTCCGGCCCCCCGGGTGCCTGATACACGCCGTCCAGCGACAGGAACTCGATGACTGCAAGCTTCCTCATGACGTCGCCTGCATGTCCATCGGGCTCATGAGCTGGAAGTAGTTGTCGTCCGGGTCGGCGAAGGTCGCGATCAGCATCTCCGGGAGCTCCTCGTTCTCACCGTTCGGATCGTACGGCTCCTGAACTACGGCCGCCCCGGCCGCGCTGAGTCGTTCGAACTCGCCCCTGACGTCGGGCGTCTCGATGTTCCAGATCACCCTTCCCGGGTGAGCGTTCTTCCCGTTCACCCCGTCGTGAGGCCCGATCGTTATCCACCCTGTGCCGATCTGCCAGCCTGTGTAGCCGCCTCCCTCGAACGAAGGCGAGCCGAAGAGCTTGCCGTAGTACTCGACGAGACGCCCGGGGTCCGCCGATCCGAGCAGGATGCCGTTGAGGTTCATCGCTCCTCCTTTCCTTGTCGTTTGGGGGTGTCGCCGCGGGTCGATGAGCCGCTCAGACACGGCGCCGGTAGCGCGCGATCGCAAGCGGAGCGAACACCGCCTGGATCACGACCATCCAGATCAGCGCCTTGATCACGGGGGTCGCGACCGCTCCTCCGAGCAGCAGCCCTCGGGCCGAATCGATCACCGCCGTGACCGGGTTCGCCTTCACGAAGGCCTGCAGCCAGCCAGGCATGCTCGCGGCCGGAACGAAGGCCGTGCTCGCGAACGTGAGCGGCATGATGATCATGAATCCCCATGTGTTCACGGACTCGGAGGTCCGGGCCGTGATGCCGATGAAGGCCATCGGCCAGCACATCGTCAGGCCGAACGCCGTCACCAGCGCGAAGGCGCCGAGCGCCCCAGCGGCGCCGCCCTGGAAGCGGAACCCGAGCAGCACGGCGAAGCCCGTGATGATCAGGATGCTCCAGGCGATGCGCGCCCCGTCGGCGAGGATCCTTCCGCCGATGACTGCCGAGCGGGCGATCGGCAGCGACCGGAACCGATCGATCACTCCGCGCTGGAAGTCGGCGTTCAGCGCGAGCGCCGTCGTGAACGGGAGAAACGCGACGCTCTGCACCAAGATCCCCGGCAGCGCGAACTGTAGGTACTCGCGGCTGGAGCTCGCGATCGCGCCGCCGAACACGTACACGAACAGCACCAGGAACATGAGCGGCTGAAACGACATCTCGACCAGCTGCTCGGGCGTGGCCTTGATGTGCAGCAGGTTGCGGCGGGCGATCGTCAGCGTGTTGCGGACGATGTCGGACCGTCCGACCGGCGACAGGGTTGCCGTTGTCGTGCTCATCGGCGGCTCCCTTCGCGCTCTTCCTCGTCGACCTCGGCTTCGTCCTCCGCCAGGTGCCCGGTGATGGCGAGGAACACCTCGTCCAGGCTGGGTCGGCGAAGCGACAGGTCGTCGATCGCGATTCCGGCGTCGTCCAGCCGGCGGACGGCGTGGCCGAGAGCCGAGCTGTCGTCGATCCTGAGCGAGACGAGCTGGCCGTCCGTGTATGGCTCGTCGCCGTCCTGCGCCAGGCTCGCAAGAACGCCCTGTGTCGCGGGAAGATCGGCGGGATCGGCCGGCTGAGCCTGCAGGACGTGGCCGCCGACGCGCGTCTTGAGCTGCGCCGGCGTTCCCGCCGCGATCACGCGGCCGTGGTCGATCACGACGATCTCGTCGGCGAGCTTGTCGGCCTCCTCCAGGTACTGCGTGGTGAGGAGCACCGTCGTCCCGTCGGCCACCAGCGCGCGGATCATGCCCCACAGCTCCAGGCGGCTCCTGGGGTCGAGGCCGGTGGTCGGCTCGTCGAGGTAGAGGAACCGCGGGCGGCCGACCAGGCTGGCCGCGAGGTCCAGCCTTCGGCGCATGCCCCCGGAGTAGGTCTTGACGTATTTGGGACCGGCGTCTGACAGGTCGAAGGCCTCGAGCAGCTCGGTGGCCCGCGTGCGAGCGGAGGGCGCCGGCAGCCCAAGCAGCCGCCCGATCATGAAGAGGTTCTCCCGGCCCGAGAGGAGCTCGTCGACCGCTGCGTACTGCCCGGTCAGCCCGATCATCCCGCGAACCCGCTCCGGGTGGTGCATCACGTCGTACCCGCCGACCGAGGCGCGTCCGGCGTCCGGATAGAGCAGCGTCGAAAGCACCCGGATCGCCGTGGTCTTACCCGCCCCGTTGGGCCCGAGTAGGCCGAACACGGTGCCCTCCCGAGCCACCATGTCGATCCCATCGAGCGCCCGGACATTCCCCTTCCCGAACGTCTTGACGAGGCCCTCGGCCTCGATGGCAGATTCCGTCATCCAATTGCCCCCTTTGCGCTCTGGCGGTCTCAACCGGCCATGACTGCGAGAGCCGTGACGACGAAACCGTCCACCTTCGGGGGTACAACCACACTCGTGCCACGTATCTTCCGAACGGAAGTAGCTATCTGGTGACGACCAGATGTCCGGAGGGGTGCCGGTCTCGCGCTCGGAGACCTTCCACAGCGTCCTCATCGCCTCCCGGAACCGGCGGTCGAGCTCCAGCGCAAAGTGGACGGTCGCGAGCTTGGCCTGACCGTACGACTTCCACGGGCCGTACCGGCCGACCAGGTGCGGGTTCCTCGGATCGAGGGGGCGGGCCAGGAGGCGGGCCGTGCTCGTCACCGACACGACCCGTGCGTCCGGGCTGCGGAGCAGGGCCGGGAGGAGCAGCGCCATTAGCGCGAAGTGCCCCAGGTGGTTCACCGCGAGCTGCATCTCGAACCCATCGACGGTTCGTTGCTCCGGGATGGCCATCACGCCGGCGTTGTTCACGAGCAGGTCGACCCTGTCGTGGCCGGCGAGGATGCGGTTGGCCGCCGCCCGAACGGATACCAGCGACGCGAGGTCGGTCTCTTGGAGCTCGAGGGACGCGTGCGGAATCTCGCCCAGGATCGTTCGGCGGGCCGCCTCGGCCCTCGGCAGGCTGCGGCAGGCCATGACCACGTGCGCTCCCTTGCGTGCGAGCTCGCGCGTGACTTCGAAGCCGAGCCCGCGGTTCGCGCCCGTGACGACCGCGATCCTGCCGGTCAGATCGGGTATGTCGTTCGTCGTCCAGTCCATGCCGGCCTTCGAAAGGGACGGGGGCGATATCAGTCGGCCGATGACGAGGGAGAGCCCCGTCGCCCGAATGGCCGCCAACGGCGCGGGTGCTTCCGCTTCACCTTTCGGGCGAGATGATGGCGTTGGACCTGCTCGAGCATCTCGGCTCGATGCTCCTTCATCTCGCGAGCTTTCAACTCGCTGCCCACCGGACTACCAGAAGCACGGCCCCACTCGCCCATACCGCGAGCGTACGCGTGCCTGATCGCCGTCTCTGGTAGGAAGCCGGCTTGCCAGCCGGTCTCTCACTGCGTCCCGACGCGGTAGTGGAGATCAACCACGCCGCTCTCGAAACGGCGCTCGTCGAGCAGCTCGAGGCTCAGGCGCACACCATCGGGCAGGGACTTCTTCCCGCCTCCTACCACCACGGGCACGACGAACAGATGAAGCTCGTCCACCAGCCCCGCCTCGATCGCTCGAGCGGCGAGATTGGGGCCACCGACGCTGATGTCACGCACGGCCGTCGCCTTCGTCTGCCGCACCGCCTCGGGGTCGAAGCTTCGCTCGATCCGCGTCCTGGCGCTCGATACCGTCTCGAGCGTCTTCGAGTACACGATCTTGTCGGCGGCCTGCCATATCTCCGCGAAGTCACGAATGAACGGCGGCTGACCGGGAACGCCGAGCGCGGTCTCCCAGTAGACCATCACCTCGTACATCTGGCGCCCGTAGAGGTAGGTGCCGACGTGCCGCTCGAGGTCGTTGACGAACGTGTGCACCTCCTCGTCCGGCGCAGCCCAGTCGAAGCTGCCCGTCTCGTCAGCCACGTAGCCATCGAGCGAGGCGATGGCCGAGTAGATCAGCTTCCCCATGCTTGGCCTCCCCTGGCACGCGCCGATTGCGTTTCGCCGCCGGTCCAACCAGGATAGGTGAGTGCCCCGTTTGTGCGGCAAGAGAGGAGGTGAGATCTGACGCCCGGCCGTGAGAACCCGACCAACGAGCGCGTCGTCTCGTTGCTGCAGGAGATCCTTCGGGAGCTGAAGGACATCAAGGTCCGTCAAGAGCGCATCGCGAAGGGACTCGAGCGGGCAGCCAAGACCACGCGCTAGGGATCGACCCCGTGGTGGAGGAGGAGGGATCGATCCGGGTCCTCACGGAGGGGCGCATCGTCACGATGTCCGAGGATCGCTCGTACGTCGACCAGAACACACGAGAGCGTGAGCGCCTTCGCGCGCTTGTCGAGCGCCTGGACGAGGAACAGCTGCGCGCTCCGGTGAACGAGTACTGGACGGTCGCCGGCGTGCTCGGCCACATCGCCTTCTGGGACGCCCGCGTCCTGGCGCTCGCCGACAAGCTGGAACGTGGCGTGCCGTTCTCTCCCGACGACGCCGAGCCTGAGGACGTGGACTGGATCAACGACGCTTCGCGCCCGCTGATCCACGCCATCCCGCCGCTCGAGGCCGCCCGGCTGGCGCTTCGCATCGCCGAGGAGACCGACGCCCGAGTGGCGAGCCTGCCGACGGACCGCCTCTGGCCCCATGATCCGGACAGCCCGATCTACGCCCTACGCGCGGCGCACCGCGGCGAGCACCTCGACGAGATCGAGGCGGCTCTCCAGAGTTAACCCCCGCGAAACCAAACCGCAGTCCCGGCGGGAATCAGCTCACCCCGTTCGATCGTTCACGCAAGTAGGTGGGCAATCAGGTGTCGACAGGCAGGTGTCGGCAGGCAATCAGGAGAAGGAGGTGAAATGGCATGACCGCAAGCCAGCGGATGGGCTCGTTCAGCAACGGTATGGAGATGCTGAACAGTACCGACGGGCACCGTCGCATCGGTCGCTTCAGCGACGGGATGGAGAGGCTGAGCGCCGATCACGTGTATCGGCGGGTCGGCCGGTTCTCCACCGGCGAGGAGGTGCTGGCTGAGGGCCCGAGCCACATTCGGGTCGGCCGGTTCTCCGACGGGCAGGCAGTGCCCAGCGGCCTTCTGCGCATCGCGTTCCCCGGGGCGGAGCCCGAGGAGGAGTTCGAGGCGAGGAGGATCGCCTGACGTCGATGCCGTCACGAAGAAGGGCCGGCCCGCGGACTGGGCCGGTCCTTGGTGGCGGCGACGCGGTCCTTTGCCCCCGGCCTCACCGAGCCCAGCCGGGTACCTCGACGAGGTCGAGACGGCACTCCGAGCCCGCGCCCGGTAGCTAGGCTGATGGGCGAGATGAAGAACACCGAATGCACAGTCCGGTTCTCGACCTCTCGCGGCGTTGTTCAGACGTGGCACCGGGACGGTCGCGGCTGGATCGAGACCTCCTCGCGCGGCATCGAGCGGCGGGCGACGGCGGAGCAGCTCCTGTCCCACCTGCTGCCTGCACTCGAGCGTGGGTACCCGAAGGTGACGGTCGAGAAGCGATGACGGCTCGGTACACGGATGCACCGAGCAGTGTCGAGGAGTACCTGGCTGCTCTCCCCGAAAGGCAGCGCGCCGCGCTGGAGCGACTGCGCGAGACCATCAAGACCGCTGCGCCGCAGGCGACGGAGGGGATCAGCTACCAGATGCCGGCCTTCAAGTACCGGGGGGCGCTCGTCGCCTACGCCGCGTTCAAGGATCATTGCAGCTTCTTCCCGATGAGCTCGAAGCTCATCGAAATGCACAAAGACGAGCTGAAGGGGTTCGAGACCGCGAAGGGGACGATACGGTTCCAGGTCGACAAGCCACTCCCTCCGGCACTCGTCAGGAAGATCGTGAAGGAGCGGATCGCCCAGAACGAGGGGCGCAAGGCTCGCTGAGCGCGGACCAGAGCTCGCTGAGTGTGCGCCGGGGCGCGTTACGCTCTAGCCCCGATCAATGCCTTGGCAAGGCCCCTAGCCACGAGAGTTCGAAGGCGTGGTCGTGCGACACGGTTCGTCCACTCCTCGATCTTCTTCTCGCGGAACCCCTTGGGGAGCTCCAGCTCGGGCAGGTGGGTCTGACCGCCGCGCGGCGCGCCCAAGTAGACGGTGTCGAACAGCGCCTTCTCAGGAGTCGCGAGATAGCCGGCCTCCTCCGAGCCCTCGTAGCCGTCGAAGAGCTCCGCGGTAAGGTGATGGATCGAGAAAGTGCCGACTGTGGTGCTGACCTGCTGAGTTCGGTCCAGCGACGCCACGAATACCAGGCGCGGGACCTGCTCGATCATGCTGTGCCTGGCTAGTGCCGACCAGAACGAGACGTACGCAGGGAACGGCGCCGTTAGGTACGGCGGAACGGCGAAGGGATCGACGGTTGGGCAAAGAGCCCACAGACCGCGACGCAGGCGGCGAGCAAGGCCGGCCTCTTCGAGCAGGCGCAGGAGTTGGCTGGCGCGGCTGATGGACACCCCAAGCCGGACGGCCGCCTCGCGCGTCTCGATGATCGGCCGCTGAAGCCGAAGCAGGTCGCCGAAGGCGTCGGTGGGCTTCACCGGAGTTCCATGAGCCGTTCCGCGACGAAGGCCTGCGTCTGATCCCAGGCGGCCCGGTCGTCGTAGAGCTCGACGGCCTCGGGATCGAGGAATCGCACGACCTGATCGCGGAACGCATCGAATGGCAGCTCGAGGGTCCGCTCCAAGGCCACGTCGAGGATCTGCGGTTCGATATCCTCCGCTCTGACTGCATCCCGGTGTCCGCGCAGGAGCAGCTCGAGATCGAACACGTCGCGGGCCTGCGTCTCGGAGCGGTGGGCGAGTGCGCCGATCTTCTGTTCGATCGCTGCGTCCGCCGTGTAGTGGAGCAGGGTCGGTGCACGCAGTGCATAGGGCGCCACGACACGGTCGGGTACCGCGTCGAGGATCCGCCGCGGATCCGCGGAGCGGTGGCTGAACTCGATCTTCGTGTGCACCGGCGCCCGGCGTCCGCTCACCGCGATCGATGGCTTCCAGCGCTGCGTCGTCGGGGTCTGCTCGGGCTTGGTGATGTCTTGCACGGCCAGACCCCCGGTGCGAAGCAGCATCTCGGTGGTCGGCGATGCGAGGACCCCGTCTACCTTCTCCTCCAGCTTCCAGGGCTCGATCTCGACGGCGTCGAGGTCGATGTCCTCGGAGTAGCGCCGGCTGTCGAAGAAGTACCGAAGGTTGGCACCGCCCTTCACCACGTACCTGGCTCGGTCGAGTCGTGCCTGCAGGACCTGGAGGAACGTGAGGTGAAAGAACTCGATGATGCGCGCGTCGTCGAGTTGTCGAGGCATTCACTAACGATACAGAATGCGTAGTACAGGCGCAATATCTTGTATCGTTGATCCAAACAAAGTGCGGTTCCGGACGCGATCCCCATGCGAGACGAAGCCGCCCGCCGCCCGATCTACCTGGGCTCCGCTTCTTCGCGCTCCCCCGGCCTCACCAAACCGGCCTCGTAGGAAGTGATGACCGCCTGCACCCGGTCGCGGAGTCCGAGCTTCTCCAGGATGTGGCCGACGTGCGTCTTCACGGTGCTCTCCCCGACGAAGAGCGTGCCCGCGATCTCGGCGTTCGACATCCCTCGGGCCACCAGCCGGAGGACCTCGACCTCCCGCTCGGTCAGCACCTCGAGCCGGGCGGCGGCAGGTCCGGCAGGCAGTCGGCGCGCGAATTCCTCGACCAGTCGACGGGTGACCGAGGGGGCGAGCAGGGCCTCTCCCGCAGCGGCCACCCGTACCCCCCGGACCAGATCCTCGGGAGGTACGTCCTTTAGCAGGAACCCGCTGGCCCCCGAAGCGAGGGCTTCGAACACGTACTCGTCCAGGTCGTAGGTTGTGAGGATCACCACCCGCGGGGTGGGAGCCGCCGACAACGCGGTGATGCGCTTGGTGGCCTCGATGCCGTCCAGGTTCGGCATCCGGACGTCCATCAGCACGACGTGCGGGAGGAGTCGGCGCGTCATCTCGACGGCCTCGACGCCGTCTCCGGCCTCTCCGACGACCTCCATGTCCTCCTGGGCGTTGACGATCATGCGGAATCCCGCGCGAACGAGCGCCTGGTCGTCGGCGATCAGGACGCGGATGGTCACGGCTGCTCGGTCCCCGGCGGGTCGGTGATCGCAATCGGTCCTTCACCCGTCGCGCCGGCTTCGGCCTCTGCGACGGGGAGGTGGGCTTCGACGCGGAAGCCGCCGGTCGGCGAAGGTCCGGCGTGTAGCTCTCCGCCCACGAGAGCGGCGCGCTCCCGCATCCCGATGATCCCCTGGCCGTCGGCGGCGCGCTCCGGCATCCCCTGGCCGTCGGCCGCGCGCTCCGGCACCCCCGGCCCGTCGTCGGTCACCACGATGTCGAGGTCTCGAGCGCCGCGACGCACCAAGAGCTCGACCTTCGCGCCGGGCGCGTGCTTGATGGCGTTCGTGAGGGCCTCCTGCACGATCCGGTAGGCGGAAAGATCCACCACGGCAGGGAGGTCTCCGACTTCTCCCTCGACCCTGGCCTCGACGCGAAGGCCCGCCTCGCGCCCTCGGATCACCAGGGCGTCGAGCCGCGCGAGCGTCGGTTGGGGACCGAGCGCCGGCGGCTCGTGCTCCTGCTTCCGAAGGACCCCAAGCAGCGTCCGAAGCTCAGACAGCGTCGATCGTGCGGTGCGCTCGATCAGCCCGAAGGCCTGGGTCGCCTGCTCGGGATCCCCGTTCGAGGTCGCCCGGGCCGCCCCGGCCTGCACGGCGATCACGCTCACGTTGTGCGCCACAACGTCGTGCAGCTCCCTGGCGATCCGTCCTCGCTCCTCGTCGGCGGCTTGCCGGGCGTGCTCCTCACGTTCGCGTTCGAGCCTCGCCGCTCGCTCTTCGAGTTGCGCGAGGTACGCGCGGTGAACTCGGGTGCGATCGCCGAACACCCATGCGGCTCCGGACCCGAAGGCCGTCCCCGCCAGGTGACCGAGGTTCCCCGGCTCACCGGTGACCACCACGGTGGTGAATGCGGCCGCCATCGCCCCTACCGAGAGGGCGCCCACCACGATCCTGGCTAGACGATCCCCGTACAGGGCGGCCGCGAACACTCCGAACAGGACTCCGGCGCCGATCGCCTCGCGGGTGATGGAGAGCGCCGAGACGGCGAAAGCAGCGCAGACAACCGCGAGGACCGGCCCCGGGTGGCCCCGGCGCCAGAGCAGCGGGATCGTTCCGAAGGGGAGCGCCGCCAGGGCGACGACCACAGATTCGTGGGCCCGGAGCGCCGCGTGCGCGAGAGGCGGACCCGAGAGCAGGAGCGCTGCCCCGACGACGATCCAGTCGATCTGCCTGGGCGTGAACCGTCCGGCCAGCCAGAACCCCGCGCGCTGCGGGCTCTCCGATTCCATCGCTCTCGACCATAGCCGCAGGACACGGCCGCCGCATCCGTCTGAGTGAGGATCGCCGGCCTTCGCAAATCCGCCTCCGGGTGGAGACCGAATGGCCGCCGGGGCGATGGCGGCGCGTCGACCCGGGCCTAGGTTCGACCTCGAGCGACGAAGGCAAACCGAGGGAGGGAGTGCCCATGTCGGTTATCCAGGTACACGAGCTGACCAAGCGTTTCGGGTCGGTGCTCGCCGTCGACCGCCTGAGCTTCGAGGTCGACCGGGGAACGGTGGTGGGCTTCCTCGGCCCGAACGGAGCCGGCAAGACCACCACCCTCCGGACGCTCCTCGGTCTGGTGAGGCCCACGGACGGCACCGCCACGATCAACGGGAAGGCGTATGCGGAGCTTGCCGATCCACTCCGGCACGTGGGCGCGGTGCTAGAAGCGTCGAGCTTCTACCCGGGCCGAAGCGCCCGGAACCACCTCAGGGTGCAAGCGCTGGCCGGCGGGCTCGATCCGGGCCGGGTCGAGGAGGTGCTCAAGCTGGTCGAACTGCAGGAGGCAGCAAGACGCAAGGTCGGGGAGTTCTCCCTGGGGATGCGTCAGCGACTCGGCATCGCCACCGCGATGCTCGGCGATCCGGAGGTGCTGATCTTGGACGAGCCGGCCAACGGGCTCGACCCCGAGGGGGTCCGGTGGCTCCGCGAGCTGGTCCGAGGGCTGGCCGAGGAAGGCCGGACCGTGCTGGTGTCGAGTCACATCCTGGCCGAGGTCGCGCAGACCGTCGACAGCGTTGTGATCATCGATCGGGGCCGCCTGGTCGCCCAGTCCTCCCTGGAGGCGCTCACCGCGGGAACTCGGCGCGTCGTTCGAGTCAGGACTTCCAGGGCCCAGGAGCTCGCCGCCGCGATCGGACACGACGGCGTGAGGGTGGAGCACGTGGCCGCCGACCGGCTCGAGATCACGGGTACGACCCCCGAGCGCGTTGGGATGCTGGCCGCGGAGCTCCGGATCCCGATCCTCGAGAGCACGACCGAAGCCGCGGACCTCGAGGACGTCTTCTTCCGGCTCACCGCCGCAGTTCCCGCACGGGAACCCGAACAGGAGGTTGCCCGATGATCCGTCAGATCCGCACCGAGCTGCTGAAGCTCCGCACGATCCGGCTCCCCCTCGGCCTCCTGGCCGCTGCGGCAGGGCTCACCGCGCTGTTCACCACCCTGGGAGCGGCGAATGCGGGGGGCGCCGGGCACATGGCGCCACCACCCCTCTACGCGGCGGCCGGTGTCTCGAGCCTGCTGGGTCGAAGCAGTCTCGCCATGCTGCTGGCGGCCGTGTTCGGGATCACGGTCTCGAGCGGGGAGTTCCGTCACAGCACGGCCACCGCGACGTATCTCGCGACGCCGAACAGGGCTCGGGTCCTGATGGCGAAGGCGACGGTCGCCGCCGCGGTTGGATTGCTGTTCGGTGTGGTGGGCGCTGCCCTGACGACCGGGATCACCCTGGCGTTCGTCGCCGCGAAGGGCTACTCGTTGACGGTCTCAGGCATCACGATCGCGCGCTTCGCGGCAGGGGCGATCGTCGGGTCCGGGCTCCTCGCCGCGGTGGGTGTTGGCCTGGGATCGCTGATCCGCAGCCAGCTGGCGGCCATCGTCACGGTATTCCTGTGGGCCACCTTGGTGGAGCAGCTCATCGGGGGCCTGTTCGACTGGATCCAGCCGTACCTACCGTTCACCACAGCGGGGACGATGGCGGGGGCGGTTCTTGGGGGAGACACCAGCGCGCTTCCCTTCGCCGCGGCTGCAGCACTCGTTGCAGGGGTGGCGGTGGTCGTCTCGGGCGTGGCCGCACGCACGACCGTCCAGGCAGACATCTCGTAGGAGAGTGCTCAGGGAGCTGCTCAGAGCGAAGGTGCTCTACCGCCGAAGAACTCCTTCAACGCGCGGGCGAGGACCTCGGGCGCGGCGGAGTGCGTCTGACCCTCGAGCGTTCGGTGCCGCGCGCCGGGGAGGATCTCCACGAGTGCCTGGACCGCGTTCCGTTGCCACTGAGGGCTGTCCCCGCCGTCCATCACGATCGTCGGGATAGCGACCGAGGACCACCGCTCGGTCGGCAAGGGCTTGCCCCACATCGTGTCGCCCATGATCGCGCCGTCGTATGCCAGCGTATGGGCGAGCCTTTCGAGTGCCGTCCACATCGGCCCGGTCCGCATCTGCCGGACCGCGTCGGGGGGAATGTTCGGACCCGTCGTCATGAAGTACTCGACCGCGTCCCCCCGGCGGTCGGCCGCCATGAGCTCGGCGAGGCGGGCGACGTAGTCCTCGGGCAGTGGAGGACGGGAGTCGTCCACGATGAACGGCGGCTCGTACAAGGCCAGCTTCATGATGGCGAGACCGTGGGCCGCCGCTTCGAGGGCTAGGACCGCCCCCGAGGAATGGCCGAGTGCGAACGCGGAGCCGCCCGCCTCGCGGATCAGGGCGGAGATGTCCTCGATCTCCCGCTCGACCGCATACGGCGGCGTGTCTCCACTGTCGCCTCGGCCGCGGCGGTCGTACGCGACGACGGTGAAGTCGGATGCCAGGTGCGCGCTGAGCGGGCCGGCCGAGGACCGATCGCTCAGGGCTCCGCCGACCAGGATGATCGGCGGGCCCTCTCCGACTCGATCGAATGCGATCGTGGTGCCGTCCCGCGACGTCACGGTTCTCATGTCCGTCCATCGTACGATTCCGCGCGTTTGCATCTTCGCGGCCGCGGCCGCGGCCGCGGGCGATTGGGCGGACCTGACGCCGGTCCCGGCCGCGGGTATCTTGTGGGCACCGAAGGAGCGTCCGATGGCGATGACGTGGCCCCCTCCTCAGACGCTTCACGAGGAGCATCTGGAGTTCGCGCAGAGCGCCGATTCGCTACGACGCGTCGCCGATGCGGTCGGGCTGATCCCGCTGGGCGAGCTGCGAGGCCGCATCTGCGACGTCTACGAACGCCTGACGCGCCAGGTGATCCCGCACGCGATGGCCGAGGACCAGTTCCCGCTCGCGCAGGTCACCGGAAGGCTCACGGGTGGCCAGCGTGTCTCCGACCCCCTCACCCGCGAGCACCTCGAGATCGCGCAGCTCCTCGCGGAGCTCGACGCGCTCCGCTGGGAGCTCGCCTACCCCATGATCACCCTGGCGCAGGAGCAGGCGCTTAGGCGTGTCCTCTACGGCCTGTACGCCCTCATGCGCGTTCACCTGGTGGGCGAGGAGGAGTGCATCTGCGGCCTGACCGATCAGGCGGCGGCACAGGGAAGCTGATGTAGGGCGTAGCGCCCGGACCCGTTCGACCTACGAGTAGTGCTCGATGATGAGCCGCTCCTCTATCTGGATGGGGAGCGGAACCTCGTCGCGCTCGGGCAGGCGCGAGAGGGTTCCCTTCATCTCTTCTTTGTTCCGGTAGAGATACGGCGGCGGGTCGGGCGTGAGCTGGAGGGCCTCGTTCACCGGGATGGAGTTGCGTGCCTTCGGACCGATCTCGATCGTCTGGCCGGGCTTGACCTGGGCGCTCGGCACGTCCACCCGACGGCCGTCGACGAGGACGTGCCCGTGGGAGACGAGCTGGCGGGCCTGCCGCTGAGTGAGCGCGAAGCCGAGACGCAGCGTGACGGTATCGAGACGGGTCTCGAGCTGGCGGATCAGCTCCTCACCAGTGACGCCCCGCTTTCGGCTCGCGCGGTCGTAGTAGATGCGCATCTGTCGCTCGCCGACGCCGTAGATCGCGCGGAGCTTCTGCTTTTCGAGCAGGCGGACTTGGTACTCGGAGAAGCGCTTGCGACCCCGCCCGTGCTGACCTGGCGGGAATGGGCGCTTGTTCGCCGGGCAGTTGGGGCGTCCGCAGACGGGCTCCCCGACGCGACGGCACATGCGGTGGCGAGGTCCGATCTTGTACATGCGGCCAGCAAGGTTACCAATCGCGCATCTTGCTGACTCGGAAGCGGGCACTGGAGACCTGCGGCGATCAGGCCTGGATCAGGATCGCACGAGCGGGGCCACCGTCGCCGCCCACGATCAGAAGCGGCAGGACAGCGAGCGTGTAGACGCCGGGCTCGACGTCCCCGAGGTTCAACCCTTCGACGATCACGACGCCGTTCGAGAGCAGCTCGACGTGGGCGGGATAGCCGGGGGCGTCCTCGCGTTCGACCGAGAGGAAGTCCACGCCGACCAGCCTGACGCCCCGGTCGACGAGCCATCGCGCGGCCTCCGGGGACAGGCACGTGTACTCGTCGGGGAAGCTCGTCGGAAGGTGCCGCCAGAGCTCTGAGCTTTCGCTTCTGATCAGCAAGCGCTGCGTCCCCTCGGGCATGCCGAGTGCTTCGAGGTCTGCTGCGTCGAGCTCGCGGCGCCGGCCGCGGGCGTCGACGACCGCGCAGTCCCCAGTCAGTGCCTCGAGTGGCACGCCCTCGACCCCCGGCGCGCCCTCGAGGAAGTGGATCGGCGGATCGACGTGGGTTCCGGTGTGGGTCCCCATCCGGAGCTCGGAGACGTTTGCCTCGTCGCCGTTCGCGATCCGAGAGTGTGGCTCGATCTCGATCGCCGGATCGCCGGGCCAGATCAGCAGGTCCGGTCCTAGCGGGAGGCTGGCGTCGATGATTCGCATGGGATTCCTCCTGGGGCTCTTCGGAAGCGGTCCGAGCGGTCGCGCCGGGTCGTCATCCGTCCGGCGGCTTCGCGCTGCGGTAACGGCGGATGAGCGTGTCGGTGGAGGAGTCGTGGGAGAGTGGAGGTTCAGGACCCGCTTGGAGCTCGCGGACGATGCGGGAGGAAAGAGCTTTCCCGAGCTCCACGCCCCACTGGTCGAACGGGTCGATGTTCCAGATAGCTCCCTGCGTGAAGACCTTGTGCTCGTAGAGCGCGACGAGCTGTCCAAGAACGCTCGGCGTGAGCTCGGTGGCCAGGATGGTCGTCGTGGGGCGGTTGCCTGGGAAGGTTCGGTGCCGGACCTGGTGCGCCGGCACGCCCTCGGCCGCCACATCCTCGCGCGTCTTGCCGAACGCGAGCGCTTCTGCCTGCGCGAACAGGTTCGCCATCAGCAGGTCGTGGTGGCGGCCGATCGCGTGGCTCGGGCGTGCGAATCCGATCAGGTCGCAGGGGATCAGCTCCGTGCCCTGGTGGATGAGCTGGAAGTAGGCGTGCTGTGCGTTCGTCCCGGGTGTTCCCCACACGACCGGGCCGGTCTGGTAGGCGATCGGGTTCCCCTCGAGGTCGACTGACTTGCCGCTTGACTCCATGTCGAGCTGCTGCAGATACGCGGTGAGCTTCTCCAGGTGCTGGCTGTAAGGGAGGACCGCGTGCGTCTCCGCGCCGAGGAAGTTCCCGTACCAGGTCCACAGGAGCCCGAGCAGCACCGGCAGGTTCTCATGCGGGGGCGCCGTCCGGAAGTGCTCGTCCATCCGGTGGAACCCGTCGAGCATCTCGTGGAACCTTGCCGGACCGATCGCGATCATCAGCGAGAGGCCGATGGCGCCGTCGAACGAGTACCGGCCGCCCACCCAGTCCCACAGCTCGAACATGTTCGCCGTGTCGATACCGAACTCGGCGACCCTCCCTGCGTCGGTCGACACCGCAACGAAGTGGTTGGCGACGGCCCGCTCGTCCCCCAGGGAGGCGACGAGCCACTCCCGCGCCGTGTGCGCGTTGGTGAGGGTCTCGATGGTCGTGAACGTCTTCGACGAGACGATGAAGAGCGTCTCCTCGGGTTCGAGATCGTGGGTCGCCTCCCAGACGTCGGTTCCGTCCACGTTCGACACGAACCGGAAGGTCAGGCCGCGGTCCGAGAAGTCCTTGAGCGCCTCGTAGGCCATGGCCGGCCCGAGGTCCGAGCCCCCTATGCCGATGTTGACGACGTTTCGGATGCAGCGGCCGGTGAAGCCCGTCCAGCCTCCGGAACGGACGCGGTCGGAGAACGCGGCCATCTTCCGAAGGACCGCGTGGACCTCCGGGACGACGTCCTCCCCGTCGACGAGGATCCGCTCGCCCTGGGGTGCGCGGAGTGCGACGTGCAGAACGGCGCGATCCTCCGTCACGTTGATCTTCTCGCCGGCGAACATGGCCTCGATCCACTCCCGGAGCTCGGCGCGCTCGGCGAGCGCGACCAGCAGGTCGATCGTCTCGGAGGTGACGAGGTTCTTCGAGTAGTCGAGGTAGAGGTCGCCGGCCTCGAGGGCCATCGACTCCCCACGGCCCGGGTCCTCGGCGAACAGGTCGCGGAGGTGTACCCGGGCGAGCTTCTGCCGGTGGGCCTCGAGAGCCTTCCACTCAGGGGTGTCGGAGATTCCGGTCGGCATTCGCCCGCGCTCCTTGCTGCCGGTGTCTCCCCATCCTCGCGGGTTCGGCCACGTCGGTCCACCCTCGATGGGCAGCCCGCCCGGTGCGACCGGACCGGGAACGCTTCGTCGCGCCGAAGGTAGGGTGGTCGAAGGGCACGGCAAGGAGGCGGAGTGTTGGAAGGCGCCGGGATCAAGGTGTACGGGGCGGACTGGTGCCCGGACTGCCGAAGGGCCAAGCGTTTCCTCGCGGACCAACGCGTTCCCTTCGAGTGGCATGACATCGAGCAGGAACCCGCGGGAGCCGCGGTCGTCCGGGAGCGAAACGACGGCAACAACGTCATCCCGACGATCGTGTTCCCCGACGGCTCGCACCTGTCGGAGCCGACGAACGAAGAGCTGGCCGACAAGCTGGGGCTCCAGCGCTCGGCGATGATGCACGTGTACGACCTGATCATCGTGGGGGGCGGGCCGACGGGCCTGACCGCCTCCATCTACGCGGCGCGGGAGAACCTGCAGACGCTGGTCATCGACAGCAAGGGCCTGGGCGGCCAGGCGGGGGTGACCGAGCGCGTGGAGAACTACCCCGGGTTCCCCGACGGCATCGGTGGCGCCGAGCTGGCCGACCGGATTGTCCGGCAAGCGCGACGGTACGGTGTCGAGACGCTCCAGGCGGTGGGGGTCACCCGGGTAGCAAGCGATGAGGACCAGATCGACATCGAGACCGCAACCGGGGACCACTACCATGCCCGAGCGGTGCTCTTGGCGCCCGGGTCGACCTACCGGCGCACGAACGTCCCCGGCGAGGAGGAGCTGATCGGAGCCGGGATCCACTTCTGCGCGACCTGCGACGGTCCCTTCTACAAGGGGTCCGATGAGCTGCTCGTCCTGGGCGGGGGGAACAGCGGACTCGAGGAAGGCCTCTTCCTGGCGCAGTTCACGGACAAGGTGACGATCCTCGAGCGGGAGTCCACGCTGAGGGCGGGCAAGCTCCTCCAGGACAAGGTGCTTCGGCACCCGAAGATGGAGGTTCGCACAAGTCGTGAGGTGCTGGAGTTCCGTGCGAAGGAGGGCGGGGGCGCCAAGCTCGGCGCCGTGATCGCGCGGAATCTCGAGACCGGTGAGACCGAGGAGTACCGGCCGGCCGCCTGCTTCGTATTCATCGGGCTGGCTCCCAACACCGCATTCCTGGAAGCGACGATCGAGCTCGACTCGCGGCGCTTCGTCGTGACGAATGCCTGGTACCAGACATCGGTGCCGGGGGTGTTCGCGGCCGGGGACGCCCGTGCCGGCTCCACGAAGCAGCTCGCGTCGGCCGTCGGCGAGGGAGCCGCCGCGGCGATAGCGGTTCGTCACTACCTGGATGAGAAGGATCGCGGCTGAGACTCGGGGACCGGGCATAGCACGGCCAAAGGAGCGTGTGTGAAGCCGAAGGAGATCTTCGATCTGATCGTGAAGGCGGACGAACGCCTGAAGTACGCGACGTCCGACAAGGCCGACCTGCGGAAGCGGCAGGCTCGCGAGCTTCTGGAGAAGGCCCTGTTGGAGGCTCGCGCGATCGGCAGCGGCGACCTGATCGCTCAGGCGGAGTGGCGCCTGGCGGATCTGGAACAGCTGTAGCCCTTCGCGTGGCTTCGGAGAGGGGGGAGGGCGCGGGCCGCCGTTCGCGGGTGCGCTAAGGGCGGCCGGCGCCGACGAAGTCGTCCCAGTTGACCGGCCTGATGTTCACGACGTCACCCGGGTGGTTCGCGTCGATCATCCTGCCGCCGCCGATGTACATCCCGACATGGTGGATCGGGTTGTAGAAGAAGAGCAGGTCGCCCGGCTGGAGATCCTCCCGAGCGACGTGCGGCACCACCCCGTACTGCATCTCCGACGAGTGCGGGAGCGAGACTCCGGCGTGCGCCCACGACCACATCGTGAGGCCGGAGCAGTCGAAGCCGACGTTCGGGTCGGCCGATCCGTACACGTAAGGCGTGCCGATGACCGAATAGGCGGCATCTATCGCCTCCTGCGCGCGGGAGT
>JBFMCN010000044.1:0-8532 GCA_040754475.1 Actinomycetota bacterium
AGAGTGTCCCAGCAGAAGTACGGCAGTCCGGTGACGAGATCCCACCCCGCGGTCATCGCCCAGATCGTTCCCGCGACCGCCGAGAAGGGGTGCTCGGACTGCCCCCCGAAGGCCCGTCGAAACCCCTCCGTCACCGGAACCTGGTTGGTGGCGTCGAGGGCAAACATCGTCATCGGGATAGACGAGTCGAACACACGACCCGCCGCTGGCGGGTCCCAGTAGATGTTCCACTCGGCAGTCATGTCACGGCCCGGCTCCGAAACGTTCCCCTCCACCTCCAGGGCCCCACCCATGAAGACGAGCTCCCGAACCTTGCACTCGACGCCGGGGTGGTGGTCGAGTGCCCAGGCCAGGTTCGTGAGCGGGCCGGTCATCAGCACCGTCACCGGCTCCGTGGCCTCGAGCAGGGTGCGCGCCAGGAACTCCTGCCCGGGCAGGTCGCTCACCGGAGCCGCCGGCTCACGCCGGTTCAATGCTGGGAGGTCGTTCACCTTCAGGCAGTCCACGCGCCACGACGGCGGGAACGGGTTCCGCCCCCCCAGCGTGCCCACCGCTACGGTGACGTCCGAGCGTCCCGCCAGATCCAGGATCTTGCGCGTGGCGGGAAGCGCGCCCTCGATCAGCGTGTCGGCCGGCGTGATCGAGATCCCGAGCAGGTCGACGTGCTCGTACGTGAGGAGGAGCAGGAGGGAAGGGAAGTCGTCGATCCCGCCGTCGTGATCAAAGAAGACCTTCATGCCGATGGCTCGGTCGTCCTTCCCCTCGCTCGGGGCAGCGCCGTGGTCAGTACTCGATGTCCATCTCCTGCATGGCGCGCGGCAGCTCTGCGATCGCTCCCTGGAGCTGCATCATCATCATCATGTTCCCGGCGATCCGTATCTTCCCGCTCATGAAGGCCGTGACGGCGTTCAGCTCGCCTCTTGAAAGGGCTGCGGCCGTCTCGTAGTCCTGGGTGATCGTGGCATCAGGCGTGTCGATGTCACCCGTCCCCATGTCGATCGACCCGTCCTCGATCCGCATCCAGTACCGATGCTCACCGTCCGGCGCGACGATGGCTTGTTGGAGCTTCGCGGCCGCGGACCCGGCTGCCTTCTTGAAGGACTCGCTCGCGTTCAGTCGCTCCTTCAGCTCGGTCGACCATTCCTCGGACAGGAATCGCACGGGCACGGCGGCCTCCTAGGGCGGATGTCCGGGGCAGTATAGCCAGGCGGTCTCGGGGCCCGGGAGCCGAGACCGCGTTATGCCAGCCGGAACAGGTCGGGATCGGTAATGTGCAGGACGTCGTTCAGGAACCGGACGCGTCGGGCGCTACCGTCGACCTCCACCGAGCTCAGCGACGTGTTGTCCGGAAGGAAGAACATCTCGTTCGACACGCCGATGAGCGGCCCGAGGTACGCGTTGATCACGCCTCCGTGGGCGACGACGAATACGTCGCCCTCCGGATGACGCTCGAGTATCGACTCGATGGCGTTCCACACCCTGTCACGGAAGGCGGAGATCGCCTCGCCGCCCGGCGCCCGGTGCCAGATCGCGAGTTGGTTCCGGAACATGCCCTGCAGCTCCGGGTCCGCGCTCAGGATCGCCTCGAAGCTCCTGTTCTCCCACTCCCCGATGTAGGCCTCCATGAGGTCGTCTTCGAACCTGACCTCCGCCCCCGTCCGCTCGGCGAACGGGCGAACGGTCTCGCGGGCGCGTCGAAGCGGTGAGCAGTAGACGGCGGCCGGCGGCCGGAACAGAAGGAGCCGCTCCGCGAGTAGCTCGGCTTGCTCGCGACCTCGCTCGTCGAGCGGCGGATCCCACTGGAGACCGCGGGAGGTCTCGATCAGGTCGTTCGAGCTCTGGTCCGAGCGGCCGTGGCGTATCAGGAACAGGATCCGCGACCCGCTCACCGAGCTCGCCTCCTCTGCCGGCGCCGCCTCCACGCCCGGGCGAACGCCTCGACGTCCCGGCGCCGCCACACGCGGCCCGAGGCCAGGCGGGCGATCGGATCCGGGAACGACCCGCGATCGACGTAGGTGATCACTCGTCGCCGGTCCCAGCCGAGGATGGCCGCCGCCTCGGAGACTCCGACCAGAGCCGGAGTCACCTCCACCACGAGCGCGACGTCGTCGCCGGCCAAGTCCCGGAGCTTGGACAGGCACCCGCGGCGCGTGCGTGTTCGGATGTGCTCGGCCGAGCCTTCGACGCTGCCCAGCCAGACCCTGCCAACCTCGGTCATCGTGGCGTGGACCTCGCGCGGCATGGCGCGATGATAGCGACGCGCGGCTCAACCGCCGCGCGACTTGCGGAACTCGGTGCGCCAGCACGCTTCGTGCCAGTGGCGCCGCGCCTCGGGATCGTCCTCGGGGACGACCACGAGGTGCCACAGGCCCGGCCGCACGACGTGGTCGCATCCCGGACACCTGTACGGCTTGTCGCCGCTCACCCTGCGGACGTCGCAGCCCGGGACCAGCGCCCAGCTCGGGGCGTCGGACTGCGGCATCCGCACGGGGGCGAGGGGCTCGACCGCGCGGCCGTTCTTCCTCGGCATCAGGCAACCCCGGCGACCCAGTGGATGAACGACGCTGCGTGCTCTGCTAGTTGAGCACCGACGTCCCGGTCACCCGTGCGCGCACCCCGAACCTTGAACGAGTGATCGCCTCCCTCGATCTCTACGTGCACTGCGCGATCGCCGAGCTTCGCGAGTACAGGCTGGAAGACGACGGGGTCCGCGAACGGATCGGCCGATCCCTGGAGGAAGAGCATCGGTACGTCGACGCGGTACAGATGCTCGTCGCGGATCCGCTCGGGCCTGCCCGGCGGGTGAAAGGGGTAGCCGAGGAACACCAGCCCGGCCGCCGGCATGCCATCCGCCACGACCATCGAAGCAACGCGCCCTCCAAGCGACTTGCCGCCGGCGAAGACGAGTCCTCCCTGCGAGACCCGGCGCCCGGCCGCGAAGGCCGCGAGCCAGGTCGCTCGAAGCATCGCCTCTGGGTCCGGCGAGCGGCGCCCTCTCTCCACGTACGGGAAGTTGAACCTAAGCGTTGCCACTTCGTGCTCTGCCATCGCCCAGCAGAAGCCTTCAAGGAACGGGTGATCCATGCCCACGCCTGCACCGTGTGCCAGGACGAGCGTCGCGATGGCGCCGCTCGGAGCGATCCGGGCCGTGCTCACCTCGGCCGGCCCGGCATCGATCGTGCCACGAACTTCTGACATACGCACGGCTACCCTGATTCTCCCCGATGCGGCCGCGTTCCACCTCGGCATCTGGCTTTGGCGAACGTCGACCAAGACGCGAGGGCTCAGCTCGCGGACGGCGCCAGCGCCGGAGGCGCCCCCGGAGCCGCGCTCAGCCCCTCCAGCCGGGCGCGCAGAGCGCCCTCGATCTCGTCGATTCGCTGCGCCTCCTCGACCTTGCGGCCGAGCTCGTCACGGACGTAGAAGGCATCGACCACCCGGCTTCCGTAGGTCGCCACCTTCGCGAGACGCACGTCCAGCCGCAGCTCCTGAAGGGTCCTCGTCACCTCGAAGAGCAGCCCGATCCTGTCGGTCGTCCCGACCTCCACGACGGAGAAGAAGTCCGACGCGTCGTTGTGCACTGCCACCTCGATGGGGAACTCGTCCCGTGGGGCGGGGTAGCGTTTGCGCTTCTCTGCGACGCCGTGCGCGAGCCGCAGGCGACCCTCCATGGCCTTCCGGAGAGTGCTCCTGAAGTCGCGCCAACGCTCCTCGCCTACGTCCCGCTCGAAGAGGCCCTCGACCTCGAAGACGTCGACCGCCACTCCGTCCTCGGTTGTGAACACCTTCGCCGACAGGATCGAAAGCCCGGCGAGTGTGAACGCGCCCGCGATCCACGACAGCAGCCCGGGGCGATCCGCGGCCACTACGGTCAGCTCGAAGGTCCCCTCCCGTGAGCCTTGCCCGCTGATCGTGCGCACCTCCGACGCCCCGATCGGCTTGCGGACCAACGGTACGTGAGCCGCGATCTCATCGGGCGGGACCGTCAGCACGTAGCTCCTCGGCATCCGAAGCAGGAACCGGTCGACCTCGCCGGGCTCCTCGGTCGCAAGCAGCTGGCGCAGCGTGCGGACGCGCTCCGCCAGCTGCTCGGCCGTCTCTGTCCCCATGTCACCCCGCTCGAGCACACGCTGGACCTTCGTGACCAGCTCGCGGACGAGCGCCGCCCTCCAAGGTGTCCAGGCCAGCGGTCCCGTCGCGCCCGCATCGGCGACGGCCAGGAGGTAGAGAGCCGCCAGCCGCTCGGGAACACCGACCTTGGCGGCCACGTCGAGTACGAGATCCTCGTCGCCGATGTCGCGCCTGGTCGCGGTGTCGGGCAGCAGAAGGTGCTGGGCAACCATGAAGGCCGCAAGCTCGCGAGTGGGTTCCGGCAACCCCATCCGGTCGAGCGCTTCCGCCGCCACTCGCGCGCTTGCCGGTACGTGGTTCCCCTCCCCTGTCTTGCCGATGTCATGGAGGAGCGCACCCAACAGCAAGGCGTCGCCGTCGCTGACGAGCCCGGCCGCCTCCACGGCCAACGGGTCGTCGCGCTCGGCGTCGCCGAGCAGGCGCGCCATGCCACCGAGCGCTTGCAGCAGGTGCATGTCGACGGTGTATCGGTGGTAGGGATCCCGCTGGGGCCGGCAGCGTATCGGCGCCCACTCGGGGAGGAAGCGCTCGAGCACGCCTATCCGGTCCATCGCCTCAAGAGCCCGCACCCCCTCCTCGCCCGCCCGGAGGATCTCGAGGAAGGCCTCGCATACGCCCTCGGTCCACTCGACAGGTGCCGGGAGTTCGACCGCATCGATCAGATCGAGCGTCGCCGGTGACATCACTCCGCGCTCCCGCGCGAGCGAGGCGAACGCCCGGAGCACACCCTCGGGCGAGGGCACGACCTCCGGTTGCGACCCCCCTTCGAGGAATCGGTTGAACGCGTTTGCGACCACGTGCTCGACCTGTCGGGCGTGCTCGGAGAGCGCACGCATCAGCCCGTCCACCGCGCGGAGCCCCGGCTCGTCGGCGAACCCGAGCGAATGAGCGATCTCCGCCTGCTGGTCCAGGTACAGTCGATCGGTAGCCCTCCCGGTTGCCAGATGGAGCGCGCTCCGAACACGGACCAGGAACTCCTGCGCCGCGTCGAGGGCCTGCCGCTCAGCCGCACCGAGCAGCCCTTCCGCCTCGAGACCCTCGGGGCCGCCGGGGTCCGCAACCGCCGCCGCCAGCCATCCGAGGGAGCACACGTCGCGCAGGCCGCCGGCCCCCTCCTTCACGTCCGGTTCGATCAGATGGGAGACGGAGCCGAACCGGCCGTGCCGCTCGTGGGCGTCCGCCAGCAGTCGACCGGCGAACGCCCAAGGCTCGTCACGGACGAGACGGAGCACGCTCGCATGCGCCTCCCGCCAGACTGCCTCGTCGCCGGTTAGGACCCGCCCGTCGAGCATTGCCGTTGCCGCATCCAGTCGCTCCACCGCGACGGCCGTGCACTCCGGCACCGTGCGAACGGCGTGGCCGACCGCGAACCCCGCGTCCCACAACGGATACAGGATCTTCTCTGCGACGGCCGCGACCTCGGCGGGCCGGTCGCCTGGATGCAGGATCAACAGATCGATGTCGGACAAGGGCGCGAGCTCGCCCCGCCCGTGGCCACCGAGCGCCACCATCGCAACGCCTGCCGGTGGATCGCCCTCCGCGAACAGCTCGCGCAAGCACACGTCGAAGAGCCCTGCGCGTCGTGCGGCTGACCATCGGCCGTGATGCCCTGGGGAGTAGGCGAGATTCAGCGCCCGCAGCCGGTCGAGCAGCCGTGCGACCTGCTCTGGACGCTTCGCCATCTCAGACGGCGTCGGCCCCTCGCTCACCGGTGCGAATCCGCAGAACCTCCTCGACCTGAGTCACCCAGATCTTCCCGTCGCCGATCTTCCCGGTGCGAGCGGCCTTCGTGATCGCGTCGACGATGCCATCGGCCTGATCGTCGCCGCAGAGAACCTCGACCTTCACTTTCGGAACGAAGTCGACTTGGTACTCGGCGCCCCTGTAGACCTCGGTGTGACCGCGCTGTCGGCCGAAGCCCTCCACCTCGGTCGTGGTCAGGCCGGCGACTCCGATCTCGCGCAGCGCTTCCTTGACCTCATCGAGCTTGAACGGCTTCACTATCCCAACGACCAGCTTCACAAGGTCCCTCCTCCATAGGACCGGGACACGAGCTTAGCGCCCAGCGTGCTCCTCAAACGATCGCCCCGACGCCGGCGACCGGGTCAGCCGGCAGCTGCCTTCTGCTTCCCCGGCGCCGTCTTGGCGGCGGGCGCCTTCTTCGTGATGCGCTTCTTGGCTTGATCCTTGGCCGGCCTGGGCTTCGCCGGGGACGTCCTGCTCTTCGCTGCCTCGACCGACGCCTTCAAAGCCTCCATGAGGTCGAGCACCCGAGCGGGGGCGACCTCGCGTTCAGCTTCTATCTCCTCCCCCGCGATCTTCTTCTCCACGATCTCGAGCAGCCCCTCGCGGTACTGGTCCCTGAACGCCTCGGGGTTCCACGGCTCGGTGAGGCTCTCGATGAGCGTCGTCGCCATCTCGACTTCCTTTGCCCGGATCTTCGAGTCGACGCCAACCGTGTTGAAGTCCGCGGCACGGATCTCGTCGGGCCAGTACATCGTCTCCAGGACGAGCACGTCTCCTTTGAACCGCAGCGCAGCGAGATGCTCCTTGTCTCGGAAGGCGACCTTCCCGATGCCGACCTTGCCCTCCTCGGACAGCGCCTTGCGGAGCAGCGCGTACGCCCTCGCGCCGGTCTCGTCCGGCACCACGTAGTAGGACTTTCTGAACATGATCGGATCTATCTCGGCGAGGTCCACGAACTGCCGGATGTCGATCGCGCGGCTCGACTCGATCGGAACGGCGTCGAGATCGTCGTCGGTGAGCACGACGTAGCGGTCCTTCTCGTACTCGTAGCCCTTCACGATGTGCTCGAAGGGGACCTCCTCGCCGTCCACCTCGCACACTCGCCTGTAACGGATACGGCCGCTGTCCTCGTCGTGGAGCTGATTGAACTTCAGCGACTTCTCCTCGGTGGCGGGGAGCACGGCGACCGGGATCGTGACGAGGCCGAACGAGATGGCTCCCTTCCACATGGGCTTGGGTGGCATGCGTACCTCCGGCGAGGATCGGGACTCAAGAAGCCGGAATTCTAGCCCTTTCGGCGCTTACGTCTACCATCGAAGCGATGCCCTCCGCCAGACGAACCTCAGGCGCTCCGTTCTCGATCCGGTTCCCGGAGTCCCTGCCAGCCGAGCGGCGGGGCCCAGCCTGGCGGCTGGAGTTGGGCGGGCGCGAGCTCCGCCTCTCGAACCTGGACAAGGTCTTCTGGCCCGACGAGGGCTACACGAAGGGCGACGTGATCGCCTACTACTACAACGTCTCCGGTCTGATACTCCGGTACTTGCGGGAGCGACCGTTGACCATGAAGCGTATGCCGGACGGCGTCACCGGTGCCTTCTTCTACGAGAAGACCGCGCCGTCCCACACTCCCGAGTGGATCCCCCGCTGTCGCGTTCCTTCGGAGGACAGCAAGGACGGCGTGATCGACTACCTGACGGTGAACGAGCCGGCCGCCCTCCTGTTCGTCGCCAACCTCGGCTGCATCGAGATGCACCCCCTCCACTCCCGCTGCTCCTCGGTCGAGTCCCCCGACTACCTACTGTTCGACCTGGACCCGTTCGAGCCGATCGCATTCGAGGACGTGCTCGCCGTCGCCATGCATGTGAAGGCGGCGCTCGACTCGGTCGGTCTCGTCGGATACCCAAAGACGAGCGGGGCCACCGGTGTGCAGATCTACGTCCCCGTCGAGCCCGGCTACACCTACGAGCAGGTCAGGGACTTCGTCGGCACGGTGGGTCGCATGATCGAGCGAGCCGACCGCCAGCGCGTGACGATGGCCTGGCAGGTCTCCAGACGTTCGGGGAAGGTCTTCATCGACCACAACATGAACAGAGCCGGCGCGAACACTGCCGCCGCCTACTCGCTTCGGCCGGAGCCGGGCGCAACGGTGTCGACACCGCTCACTTGGGACGAGGTCGAGCGGGGCATCACCCCTCTCGACTTCACGATCGAAACCGTCTGGAAGCGATTCGCGGAGGTCGGCGATGTCTTCGATAGGGTGCTGTCGGCCCCCCAGGATCTCGGAGGGGCCCTCGCGGTGATCAGCCCGTCGAAGGACCACGCAATGGCGCCGGTGACGCGCACAGGCGGGCGGGCCGGATCAGGATCGACGGACCAAGACCTAGCCGAGTACCTGCACAAGCGGGACTTCACCGCGACCCCGGAACCTGTTCCCGGCGACGGCTCGCGAACGGGGAACTCGTTCGTGATCCACAAGCATCGGGCGACACGCCTGCACTACGACCTGCGCCTCGAGCGCGACGGCGCCCTCCCCTCGTGGGCCGTGCCCCGCGGCCTGCCGACCCAGCCCGGTGACAAGCGCTTGGCCGTGCGAACCGAGGACCACCCGCTCGAGTATCGAGGGTTCCAAGGGACGATCCCCAAGGGCAACTACGGCGC
>JBFMCN010000045.1:0-18787 GCA_040754475.1 Actinomycetota bacterium
AGTTCCCGCAGTCCAGCGCCCCGTCGGCTCGGGAGAGTCCGGTTCGACCCTTACCCTCGACCACAAGGTTGCTTCCAGCACCTTCCTCGAAGGACCCGCCCCACGCGAAACCTTGACTCTCACCGCCCTCGGCAACGCCCGAAACCCAACCCTTGAGCGAAGGACGAGCCGACGGGCTCACCTGCGCCAGACATGACGCCGAGGACCGGACGTCGAGCGCGCCTGGGAGGAGCGCCAACTGGGAGCGGCCACGGCCGGTCGCCGCCAGGATCAGCCACCGATGCGCGATCGACTTGTCGCCCGGGACTTGGAACTCGCCCCTGACGGTGCCACCCGGGCGGATCCGAGCGTGCATCGCACAACCTCAGGCCAGGCGTCGGGGCTCGAATCCCCGCGCCTTGAGTGCCCGCTCCGCACCCTCCGCGGCGGCGGCAGAAACCGTGAGATGCACCGTCCCACGCCCGCCCTCAGGCGAGTGGACGATCTGCACGTCCTCTATGTTCACACCCGCCGCCCCCAGGACCGCCGTCAGCTCGGCGAGTGCTCCCGGGCGGTCCGGGACGGGAACCTGCAGCACGGCGACCCCGGTCTTGACCTGCGGCTTGGCAGCCAGCGAGAGGCGCGCGCGCTTGGCCTCGGAGAACGACCTCTCGACGCCCTCTGCCGACCCTTCGAGCACCAGGTCGCGCATGTCGGAGAGGCGAGCGATGTACAGGTCGATGGCTTCTCCCACCGCCTGGCGATTCGCGAGCAGGATGTCGCTCCACAGGCTCGGGCTGGAAGCGGCCAGCCTGGTGAGGTCGCGGAACCCGCCGGCCGCCAGCAGCAGTATGTCGGGCTCCCCGGACTCCTCGCTCGCCGCGAGGCCCATGAGGGCAGTCGACGCGACCTGCGGGAGATGACTCACGATGCCCACCAGCCGGTCGTGCCTCAGGGCTTCCATCCATACCGGCCGGGCACCGATGCGCTCCACCCAAGCGGAGAGCTGCCTCGCCGACGCCTCGTCGGTCCTGGTGCCCTTGGTCAGAACCCACACGATCCCGTCGAGCACGGACGCGGACGCCCATTCAGGCCCGGAGCGCTCCGAGCCCCCCATGGGATGCCCTCCGACGAAGCGGGTCAGGTCCTCCGGCCGCGCGGCGACCTCGACGTCGAACAGGACCCGGGACTTGACGCTTCCGACGTCGGACACCACCGCGCGAGGAGCTAGGGACAGGATCTCGGCAGCCAGCGGCGGTATGAACTCGATCGGCGTGCACAGGAACACGAGGCTCGCTTCGCGAACGCACGCTTCGAGGCTGGGTGCAGGGGTGAGTCCCGACCTGGCGGCCGCGCGCGTCAGGACTTCCGGATCGACATCGAACCCGCAGACCTCGTCCCCGGAACGCAGCCCTGCCAGCGCGATGGACGTCCCGATCAGGCCGGTTCCGACGACGGCGACGCGACTAGACGAGGTCATCGCGAAGCGACTCGGCGCCGTCCAGGTACACGTGCTCCACTTCGCCCTGCGCGCGCCTTGTGTAGAAGTGCATGAGCGCTCGCACGACCCGAGGCATCGAACCCTCCACCGGAATCTCCTGCGCGCAGAGCAGCGGAACGCGTCCGAGGCCGATCCGTCTCGCCGCTTCGGCAGGAAACGCGGAGCGCAGGTCTCGGGTCGCGGTGAAGAAGATGCTCACGACGTCCTCGCCGCAGGCGGCGTTGCGCTCGAGCATGGCGGAGACGAGCCGCTCCGAGGCGGCGAGCACCGACTCGGCTGAGTCCTCCGCCACGCAGATGGCGCCTCGGGCCGCTCGGATCTTGGTCTCTCCCATGGATACCGCACCAGCCATGCTGGGGAACAGGCTACAGGCAGGAGGCTCCGCTCACAGCCCAGCAGCCATGTAGAGAGCACGGATCTCGTCGGCGGTGAGCTCGCGAACTGCCCCCGGCCGAAGTGAGCCCAAACGAACCGGGCCTACACGAACGCGGACAAGCCGCAGGACGGGGAGGCCGACGGCCGTCAACATCCGCCGCACCTCGCGCTTGCGTCCCTCCCCCATCACCAGACGAACGGCTCCTCGGGCGCGCGATCGACCCGCCGAGCGGGCCTCCAGAGCCCTCGCCGGTCCATCCTCGAGCTCGACCCCGCGGCGTAGCCGCCCGAGGCCACGCTCCGTCGGGAGCCCGTCCACCTCTGCGAGGTACTCCCTCTCCACGCCATATCGGGGGTGCATGAGCCGGTGAGCGAGCTTGCCGTCGTTGGTCAGGAGCAGCAGGCCCTCGGTGTCCCGGTCGAGCCGTCCCACCGGAAACACGCGCGGACCACCGGGGAGGAACGAGGTCAGGTCCCTGGCCGCGTGCGGGTCCCGGGTGGTCGTGGTCACCCCGAGCGGCTTGTGGAGGGCGAAGTAGCGCATCCCCGGGTCGACGCTCACGGCGTGGCCGTCGACGGCAACGCGGTCCCGCTCTGGATCTACCCGATCCCCCAGCGTGGCCACCCGCTCGCCGATTGTCACACGCCCAGCCCTGATCAGGTCCTCACACGCTCGCCGTGATCCCAATCCGGCACGCGCGAGCGAGCGCTGGAGCCGTTCGGCGGGCGCCGGTGACCTGGTCCGCACCACCCCCGGTGGCTTCGACATCCCGCGACTACTCGTCGTCGACCGTCCCGGACTCGGCGTCTCCGGCATCGGCATCGTCCGTCCCCTGGGCGAGCAGCGGCGCGAGTGGTGGCAGTCGCGAGAGAGAGGGCAGCCCGAGGCGCTCGAGGAATTCGGGAGTTGTTCCGTACAGAATCGGGCGCCCCGGCCCCTCCTCCCTCCCGACCTCTGAGACGAGCCCCCGATCCACTAGGGCGCGCAGAACCCCGTCGGAGTTCGCGCCGCGGATCGCGGATATCTGGTGTCTCGTGACCGGCTGCTTGTATGCGACTATGGCGAGCGTCTCCAGCGTCGCCCTCGTTGTCCGTGAGTGCCGTGCGGAGAGCACGAATCGCTCCACGAAAGGCGCAGCGTCCGGGTGCGTGGACAGACGCCAACCCCCCGCCACATTGCGGAGGACGATCCCGGCTTCCTCCTCCTCGTACCCGCGGGCGAGCTCGTCGCACAGCTCCTCCACTTCCCGGCGATCGACCTCGAGGGCCTGTGCGAGGGCAGCCGTAGAGACGGGCTCGTCGGATACGAACAGAACGGCCTCAATCGCCCTGCGGAGCTCGACGCGGCCGCTCAACTCTCGACCTCGCCTTGCCATCTGACCCGGATGTCCCCGAACGTCTCGGCTTGTTCGAGATCGACCTTCCCTTCACGGTACAGCTCCAGAAGCGCCAGGAATCGCACCACCACGTGAATCCGCTCGTGGCAGTCGGCCACGAGGTCGCGGAAGCTCGAGTCGCCCACCTCCCCGAGCCGGTGGGTCACCGCGGCGACTGCGTCCTCCATCGAGTAGCGGATCGGCGTCACGTGATGCAGATCGAGCAGGGGCGGCGGCCGGAGCAGGGCCGCGGCGAGTCGCGCAAGGTCCTCCGGCAAGACCTTCTCCAACACGTCCGGGTACAAGCGCGAGAACTCGCGCGCCGGCCCGACCTCGCGTGGGAAGTGACGCTCCTCGGCCTCCACGCGTCGGGCCAGCTCCACGGCAACGCGCCGAAACGCAGCCAACTCCAGGCTGCGCGCGTAGATGAGGTCGGGCGAGACTCCGATGATGTCCTCCTCATCGAGGACCTCGCTGCGCGGAACGAGACGTCCGACCTTCAGCTCGAGCAGGATTGCGCACATGACCAGGAACCAGGTCGCCTCCTCCAGACTCCAGTTCTCCGTCTCGCTCGAGTAGGCGAGGTAGAGATCGGTGACCTTGGCGACAGGCACGTCGCACACGTCAATCCGCTGGTCCAGGATCAGCTCAGTGAGCAGCTTGAACGGCCCGGCAAAGAGGGGGAGCTCGACCGAGAAGCTTCCGGTGGAGCTCACCCCGCCCCGCTCGCTCATGACAGGTTCATCGCCGCCCGCACGGCCTTCAGGGTCTCCTGGGCGACCGGGCGGACCTTAGAGGCACCTTCGGCCAGGACCTCGTCGACGACCTCGGCCTCTTGCTCGAGTCTCCGCCGCTCCTCGCGGAACGGCGCGTAGTACGTGGCTATCCGGTCGGCGAGGTTGCCCTTGCACTCCACGCAGCCGAGCGCGCCGCTCTTGCAGTTCGCCTCAGTCCACTCGACGATGTCCTCAGAGAACTGCCCATGGAGGGCGAAGATCGGACAGATCTCCGGTCTCCCCGGATCGCCTCTTCGGACTTTCTGGGGATCGGTGATGAAGCTTCGAACCTCTGCGCGGATCTCGTCAGGCTCGTCGCGCACCCCGATCACGTTGTCGAGTGACTTCGACATCTTTCGGCCGTCGGAGCCCGGGATGAGGGGAGCCTCGGAAAGGAGAGGCTGCGGCTCGACGAGCACCGCACCGTACAGCCTGTTGAATCGGCGAACGATCTCCCGGCAGATCTCGAGGTGAGCGACCTGATCCTCTCCCACCGGGACGAACTCGCCCCGCACGATGGTGATGTCGACGGTCTGCAGCACCGGATAGCCGAGTAGGCCGTAGTTCGCAACGTCGCGTTCGGCCATGTCGCGAAGGCGTTCCTTGTACGTCGGAACGCGCTCCAGCCAGCCGAGAGGCGTGATCATGCCCAGCAGCAATGCCATCTCCGCGACCTCTGGCACGTCCGACTGTCGGTAGAAGGTCGCCTTGGTCGGATCGATTCCGGCCGCAAGTAGATCGAGGACGATCCCCCGAACGTTCGCCCGCAGCTCCTCGGTGCGGTCGTAGTGCGTCGTCAACATGTGCCAGTCGGCAACGAAGTAGAAGCACTCGTGCTCCTCCTGTAGCCGGGCCATGTTGAGGACGTTCCCGAACCAGTGCCCGACGTGCATTGGCCCCGTCGGCCGGTATCCCGTCAAGATCCGGGCCCGGCGGCCGGTGGGAGTCATCGAGAGGTCGGGCGTCGCGTCGATGCCCGCGATGATAGCGCGAGCTCCCCGCCTCCCCCCGGAGCGTTCAGCAGACAGCGCTGCCCCCCGCGAGCACTGAGCAAACACGACTTGCCAGAGCGTCCACGATCGACAAGAGCGGCGCCGCGAGTAGGAAGAAGATGACCAGCATGAAGAGCACGAGGTACTGGTCGAGGTTCGAGTAGACCTCCCGAGGCCGGGGAGGAAGGTATCGGGCGAGGATCTTCGCGCCGTCGAGACCCGGCACGGGCATCAGCTGGAACACGAACATGAACGTGTTCACGACGAGCCATGCGTAGGCGAAATCCGCAGCCTCCCCTGTGACCCCCACCCGCAGAACGATGCCTGCGGCGGCCGCCAAACCCAGATTCGCCGACGGTCCGGAGAGCCACACGAGTACCTGATCACGGGCGGGGTTCCGCAGATAGGACGGGTCGAGCGGCATCGGCCTGGCATAGGCGAAGACCGGCAGCAGCGACGACGCCCCGGACGCGACCAGGACGAGGATCAGGCCCGGCAGGATCACACTGCCGAACGGGTCGACGAGTGGTCGCGGGTTCAGGGTGAGCCGACCCCACCTACGGGGCGAAGGGTCGCCGAGCTTGTCCGCCAGAAGGGCATGCGCGTACTCGTGCAGGGTGAGGCTGGGTACGAGGGCCACGAGCAGGTACAGGGCGAACTTGACGTGCTCCACGCCTGCCTCCGCCTCATCCCCCGTGCCAGCCGTGCACGAGGGGCGGGGCCATGACAGGCTCCTCCGACCACGAGAGCGCCGACAGGACCCGGGCAGCGCAGGCCTGTCCGGCCGCTTCGTCCCGTGCGTGGACGACCCCGATCTCCTGACCGGGCTCAAGGCGGTCCCCCACCTTGCAGCGGAACACGAGACCTACGGCAGGATCGACAGGATCGCCCTTCTTCTTCCTGCCGGCCCCCAGCTCACTGCTCGCGCGGCCGATCTCCTCCGCGTCCACGGCGGCGAGGAATCCGTTGCGAACCGCAACGACTGAAGTCGTGACTGGAGCCTTGGGCAGCACCGCCCACGGGTCGTCGGCGACCCTTGCGTCCCCGCCCTGCGCCTCGACCATGCGCCGGAACGACTCGAGCGCCTGCCCGGAATCCAGCGCCCTTTCGGCCGAGCCACGGCCCTCCTCCGCGGAGATTCCGTTGAGCTGCGACAGGGCCTCTCCCGCGAACAGCACGACTGCGTCACGCAGTCGACCCCCAAGCCGTCCGGACAGCAGATCCACGGCCTCGGCCACATCGAGGGCGTTTCCCACCGCCTCGCCGAGAGGCTGCGACATGTCCGTCACGGCGGCTCGGCAGGGCCGGCCCCAGTCTCGGGCGAGCTCCGTGCAGATCTCGGCCAGCGCGCGGGCGTCCTCCGGCGTCTTCATGAAGGCGCCGCTTCCGGCCTTGAAGTCCAGCAGGATCAGGTCGGTTCCAACCGCCAGCTTCTTCGACATCACGCTCGCGGCGATCAGCGGGATCGACGGTACGGTCGCCGTGGCGTCGCGGAGCGCGTACAGGGCTCCGTCCGCCGGCACGAGGTCGGCCGTCTGGGCGGCGACGGCGCACCCAACGTCCTGCACCTGACGCTCGAACTCCTCCGGGGCCAGATCGGTCCGAAGCCCCGGGATCGACTCCAGCTTGTCGAGCGTTCCCCCCGTGTGCCCGAGTCCGCGTCCGGACAGCTTGGCCACCGCGAGACCGAGGGATGCTACGAGCGGGGCAAACGCCAGGGTCACCCCGTCGGCTACTCCGCCCGTCGAGTGCTTGTCGACCTTGGGTCGGGAGATGCCCGACAACGGCAGGGTCCGCCCCGATTCGACCATGGCGCGCGTGAGGGCGAGCGTCTCTTCGGCGTCCAGACCCCTGATGAAGACCGCCATCAGGAACGCCGCAGCCAGGTAGTCGGCTATCTCACCCCTCGCGTACGCCCGCACGAAGGCTGACAGTTCATGTGTGGGGAGGCTCTTCCCATCGCGTTTGGCGGCAACGACGTCCCGTGGGTCCCTTAGGCTCATCGTCAGTCCATCCCCCTCCCGGGGTTCGTCTGCGGGATATCCTCAAGTGCACATCGAGACTTTGTCCACTGCTGGCATCTGGCGCCTCTGCGACAAACCCTCAACCCTTGATCGAGTTCCTGTCCGTGTGACAGCGGTCACAGCCCCATCTCCCGCGCGAAGCTCACGCCAGCGAGACCGTGAGCCTCCACTCCGAGCAGATCAGCAGCCGTAGCCCCGAGATCCGCGAAGCTCTCTCGCGATCCCACGTCGTGGGGACCGCCGGGGACGCCGGCCGCAAGCATGGGGGTGCGCTCCCGCGAGTGATCGGTGGATAGCGTGGTGGGGTCGCATCCATGATCGCCGGTGAGCAGTATCACACCGCCGCCGAGGGCTTCGATGATGGCCGGGATCCGAGCATCGAGCGCCTCCATGCATGCGGCGTACCCTCGGGGATCGTTGCGGTGCCCGTACTTGCTGTCGAAGTCCACTAGGTTGGTGAAGACGAGGGAAAGGCCCGGTCGCTGTAGATACTCGAGGGTGATGTCCACGCCGTCGTCGTTCGACTCCGAGTACCTGCCTTCGGTGAGGCCTTGTCCCGGGAAGATGTCCTGGATCTTCCCCACGCCGTAGACGCTGACCCCCGCCGCCACGCAGTGATCCAGGACTGTGCGCCCTGGTGGCGAGACGGAGAGGTCACGCCTCTCGTGTGTGCGAACGAAGTTCCCCGGCTGCCCGGCGAACGGGCGGGCGATGACGCGGCCCACGTTGTGTTCCCCGGTGAGGATCTCGCGGGCGATCCGACACCATTCGTAGAGAGTGTCCAGGGAAACCACATCCTTGTGGCAAGCGATCTGGAACACGGAATCCCCGCTCGTGTAGACGATCGGCCGACCCGTGCGCATGTGTTCTGCTCCCAGCTCCTTGATGATCTCGGTCCCCGAGGCAGGCCGGTTGCCGAGCACCGTGCGCCCGATCTTCTGCTCGAAAGGATCGATGACCTCGGGTGGAAAGCCGTTCGCGTATAGGGGAAAGGGACGATCGAGAACGACACCCATCATCTCCCAGTGACCAGTCGTGGTGTCCTTTCCCACCGACCGCTCGGTCATCCGCCCGTGCGCCGTTCCCGGCTCGGCTCCCGGATCCACGCCTGCGACATCGGTCAGCAGTCCGAGACCTAGGGCAGCCAGGTTGGGGACGTTGAGGCCGCCGACGGCGCGGGAGCAGTTGCCTATTGTGTCGGATCCCTCGTCGCCGTACGCGGCGGCGTCCGGAGCGTCACCAACACCGAAGGAGTCACACACGAGCACGAGGACGCGCGGAACCAGCGCCGCGCTCATCACTGACTCACCCACCCTCCCCTTTCTGCTTGCACTCTATGCACAGGATGGCCCACGGGAGAGCCTCCAGCCGCTCGATCGCGATCTGTGTCCCGCAGCGCTCGCAGACGCCGTACGTGCCGAGGTCCATCTTCTTGAGGGCTCGGGTCACCCACCGGAGGTTTGCTCGCAACGCCTTCATGACCGACAGGACGCGTGCTCGCTCGGCGGTGCTGTGGGCGCTGTCGGCGAACCCTCGCTCGACGTCGATCTCGGCATCGTCGGAGTTCGGATCGCCGCCGAGGTCCGCGATCTCCTTGTGGAGGTTCTCGCGCTGCTGCTCCAGCGCAGTGCGCAGGTCTTTCATCTTGTCCTCACCGATCACGCCCTCATCTCCCTCCCCGCGGGCTCTGGTCGCCTCGCCCGCGGATGCGTCGTGTAGTACACCTCGCGAAGGTGTTCTCTCGTTACCAGCGTGTAGACCTGCGTGGTCGCGACGCTCGCATGGCCGAGCAGCTCTTGGACGACCCGAACGTCTGCTCCACCCTCCAGCAGATGCGTCGCAAAGGAGTGCCGAAGGGTGTGTGGAGTCACGCGCTTCTTGATACCCGCTCTTCTGCCCTGCGCTGCAACAATCCCGGAGCATCCCTGGCGTGTGAGCCGCCCCCCACGCTGATTCAGGAACAGCGCGGCGCGAGATCGGCTCGTCGCGAGATCCGGCCGTCCTCGTGTGAGATAGGCACGCACCGCGTCGCGTGCATACCTGCCGAGCGGCACGTCCCGCTCCTTCTCGCCCTTGCCGAACACCCGCACGCTGCCTTCCTCGACGTCGATGTCGTCGACGTCCAGTCCCACGAGCTCCGACACGCGGAGCCCGGCGCCGTAGAGCGTCTCTATCACGGCTTGATCACGGAGTCCCGCCGCCGTCCCTGCGTCGGGCGCCGCCGCCATCCGTGCCACCTCCTCGCTGGAGATCGGCCGCGGAAGGGCCCGTGGCAGTCGCGGCCGGGGCACGAGGACGGCCGGATTCCGGCTCGTTTCGCCCTCCCGCATCAGGAAGCGATGGAAGGAGCGGACCGACGCGAGCGCCCGGACCACAGATGTGGCCCTGTACGGCTTGCCGTCGTCGTACGTGGAGGCCGAGAGGCGCGCGATGAAGCCGGCCACCGCTCGGTCGTCGACCCTGCTCGCGTCGCCGATACCGCGGGATGCCAGGAAGGACCCATATCGAGCGAGGTCACGCCGGTACGCCGCAAGCGTGTTGGCCGATAGGCCTCGTTCCACGGTGAGATGGTCAAGGAATCGTTGGACCTGCGACGCGAAGACGTCAGCCACGCGCGGTCCTCCTCCGGTCCGTACCTCAGGCCGCGCCGTCGACGAGATCGGGAAGCGGACTGAACGCCAGACCGTGGGCCTCGGCGACGCCCTTGTTCGTGACCCGACCGGCATACACGTTCACCCCGAGCGCGAGGGCCCGGTCCCGACGTACGGCGTCCTCCAGCCCACTGGAGGCGATCGCAAGTGCGTATGGGAGGGTTACGTTCGTCAGCGCGTAGGTCGATGTACGTGGCACGGCTCCGGGCATGTTCCCGACGCAGTAGTGAAGGATGTCGTGCTCCACGTAGGTCGGGCTCGAGTGGGTAGTCACGTGCGCGGTCTCGACGCAGCCGCCCTGGTCGATCGAGATGTCGACGATAACCGAACCGGGCCGCATCGACGCCACCATGTCGCGTGTGACGAGCCTCGGAGCCCGGGCACCCGGAATGAGTACGGCTCCGATCACCAGGTCGGCTTCGCCAACGAGCTGCTCGATCGCAAGGCTGCTGCTCGTGATCGTCTGGACCCGTCCCCGCTGAATCTGATCCACCAAGCGAAGGCGGTCCACGTCCTTGTCGAGAACGACGACGTCGGCTTCCATCCCCGCCGCGATCCAGGTGGCGTTCTGCCCGGCCGTCCCGGCACCGATCACCACCACGCGCGCCGGTGCCACACCCGAGGCGCCGCCCATCAAGATCCCGCGTCCACCCAGCGGTCGCTCCAGGTACTTCGCTCCCTCTTGCGGAGCCATGCGCCCGGCGATCTCGCTCATCGGAGCGAGGAGGGTCAGCCTCCCGTCCTCCTGCTGGACCGTCTCGTAGCCGACGGCGGCGACCTTCCGTTCCATCAGAAACTCGGTGAGCTTCCGGTCGGCGGCAAGGTGAAGGAAGGTGAAGAGAACCTGCCCCTCGCGAAGGCGCTCGTATTCCTCCGGCTGGGGCTCCTTCACCTTGAGCACAAGGTCGGCGGCCTCGAACACGGCGTCTGCATCGGGCAGGACCCTGGCCCCCGCCGATCCGAACTCGTCGTCGGAGAGCGCCGATCCGACACCGGCACCCGACTCGAGAACGACCTCGTGTCCGGTGCTCGTCAGCTCGCGGACGCCCTCCGGAGTCGCCGCGATCCGGTACTCGCTGTCCTTGATCTCCTTCGGCACGCCGACGATCACGGACGGTCCTTCCTCCAAGAAGCTGCGCCCTCAGACTACTTGACGCCGTGACCTGGTAGGCGGCCGTCCAGCCTCTACCCACGGGTTGTCTCGACGGCGTACGGCCACGTTCTCCCATAAGCCCTGCGGGTCAGGTTTGGGGTCCTCGCGCTCCCGCGATCAGCAGCGCGAGCGCCGTCTTCGCATCGCTGATGCGCCCTGCCCGGGCGGCCCGGACCATCTCGTCGAAAGGCGCCCGGACCAGCTCGATGCCCTCTTCCGGCGGGCCGGATGGCTCCAACTCGGTTGCGGCGACGAACAGATGCACGTACTCGTCCGTGAACCCTGCCGAGGAGTAGTAGCCGCCGAGCGGCTCGATCGCGAGGTACTTGAACCCAGTCTCCTCCCGCAGCTCGCGAACCGCGCATGCGCGCGCATCCTCGCCCACTCGATCCACCAGGCCCGCAGGGATTTCGGTGAGCTCTCGCCCGATCGACGGGCGGAACTGCCGCACCAACAGGACCTCGCCTTCCGGCGTGACCGGGAGCACACCGGCGGCCCGTACGCGACGGACCGTCTCCCACTCCCCTTCCCGCCAGGGTTGGACGTCGACGCGGACATATCGGCCGGCGAAGACCTCGCGACGTGGCGTGTCCACGGCGACGAACCGTCAGCCCTGGACGACGACGGGCTGCTCGTAGCCCGCCGCGCGCCTCGCGTGGGCAGCGGCTACGAACTCGCGGAACAACGGATGGGGACGAGTCGGTCGCGAGCGCAGCTCCGGATGGAACTGACCCGCCACGAAGAAGGGGTGGCCCGCGAGCTCGACGATCTCGACGAGGCGCCCATCCGGCGACAGGCCGGAGAAGACGAGTCCATCCTTGCTGAGGACCTCGTGGTAGGCGGGGTTCACCTCATAGCGATGGCGGTGCCGCTCGTACACGACCTGCTCGCCGTACGCGGCTGCGGCTCGAGTTCCCGGCGTGAGGTGGCAGGGCTGGGCGCCCAGCCGCATGGAGCCCCCCAAGTCGGTGACGTTCTTCTGCTCGGGGAGAAGGTCGATGACGGGGTGCGGCGTGGCCGGGTCGAACTCGGCGGAGTTGGCGCCCTCCAATCCACACACGTTGCGCGCGTACTCGATCACGGCACACTGGAGTCCCAGGCACAGCCCGAGGAACGGCACCCCGTTCTCCCGAGAGTAGCGAACCGCCTCGAGCTTCCCCTCCACACCGCGCCAGCCGAACCCACCGGGAACGACCATCCCGTCGATGCCGGCCAGCACCTTGGCCGCGTCGCTCTCCTCGAGATCGTCGGAGGACACCCAGGTGACGTCGACGCGGACTCCACGGAAGAAGCCGCCGTGCCGGAGCGCCTCGATCACCGACAGGTACGCGTCACGAAGGTTCACGTACTTCCCCACGATCGCGATGTTCACCGGGTCCCTGGCCGCGTCGATCCGGTCCACCAGCTCTCGCCACTCGGACAGATCGGGCGGCGTGTCGATCCCAAGGTGAGAGGCGAGCTCTCTATCGAGGCCCTCGTTGTGGAGCACGAGCGGCACCTTGTAGATCGACTCCGCGTCCGGGGCAGAGATCACCCCGGACATGGGCACGTCGCACAGCAGCGAGATCTTCTCCTTGAGGTGGCGCCCGATCGGACGGTCGGACCGGCACACGATCACGTCGGGCTGCAGACCGAGCGAGCGCAGCTCCTTCACCGAGTGCTGCGTCGGCTTCGTCTTCAGCTCGCCGGTGGGCCCGATGAACGGCATGAGCGAGACGTGGACGAACGCGCAGTGGTTGCGCCCAACCTCGTTGCGGAGCTGACGGATCGCCTCTAGGAACGGAAGCGACTCGATGTCGCCGACGGTCCCACCGACCTCCACGATCAGCAGATCGGCCGCCTCGGCCTCGGTGTGGGAGCGGATGCGTTCCTTGATCTCGTCAGTGATGTGAGGGATCACCTGCACGGTCTTACCGAGGTAATCGCCGCGCCGCTCCTTCTGGATGACTGCCGAATACACGGCGCCGGTCGTGAGATTCGATCCGCGATGGAGGTTCACATCGGTGAAACGCTCGTAGTGCCCGAGGTCGAGATCGGTTTCTGCGCCGTCGTCGAGAACGAACACCTCCCCGTGCTCGAACGGGTTCAGGGTGCCCGGGTCGACGTTGACGTACGGGTCGAGCTTCTGGAAGGCCACCTTGAGGCCGCGGGACTTGAAAAGACGACCCAGGGAAGCAGTAGTGATGCCCTTGCCGAGGCCCGAGGCGACCCCCCCGGTCACGAATATGAATCTCGGCTCTCTTCTCACCTCGGGACTGCATCCTAGCAGAGCGAACCGACGCCTCTCACGGATTCGGCCCGCACGGATTCGGCCCCGGAGGCCGACGCTCGCGCAGAGGGAATCAGCCCGACGGCCGAATCCTGCCGAGCGAATCCAGCCATCGCAGCGGCGGAAACGCCTGGATGAGGCGCGACAGCGTGACCGTGTCTGCCAGGACGTTCAGCCCCACGGCCAGCAACGCCGCTACAACGACGCCTCCATCCGGGAGCACCTCATACAGCCCGACCCCTGCGGCGAACCCGAGCAGGTTCGAGCCGCCGTCGCCGAGCATCGCGCGCTCTCGCACGTCGAACGGGAGGCCGATCGCAGCCCCGGCGGCCAGCCCTGGCAGGAACGGGAGTCGCACAACGGGTGGCCACACAAGGAGCACCGCAGCGGCTGCGGGGAGGAAGGCCTTCAGCGCACGGCCCGGTGCGACGTCTAGCCCATTCCACAAGTTGGTTGAACCCGCGATCAGCAGCACGCCGGCGAGCTCGAATGCGGTTCCCCGCCGGGGCTGCAGGGCGACGACCACGACCGAGGCACCGACAGTTGCCACGAGCTTGAGGATGCCGGTCGATACGCGCCCGCCGAGCAGGAAGCGCACGTGGTTTCTCAGCCCACGAGGGCCGAACGGGAACAGGTCGTCGACGAGCCCGGCGGCCGCGACCAGCAGCAGGCCCCCGAGCGTCCCCCAGCCTGGTGCGCCGACGTGCAGGACCGCGGCGACGGCGATCGCGGAAGCGCCGGCCCACGAAGCCAGCCAGAGGCCCAGCGTCCGAGGTACCAGAACCCCTCGGTAGTTACGCACGCCGAGGCGCTCCCACCTCATCTCAGACCCAGTGCCCGCGGCACCACCGCGATCAGGATGTCCAGCCCCTGCCTACCCCTGTGTCGGAAACCTCGAAGACCCCGGCCGGTGGGCCGGTGGGACAGCCGGGTTGAGACCTCCGCGACGCGGAACCCAGCCCGCACGGCGTCGATCGTCATGGCAGTCTCGACGCCGAAGCCCGCTGCGATCGGCTGGCACGCCGCAAGGACCGTCCCCCTGACTGCCCTCTGGCCGGAGAGCGGCTCGACGGCGCGGAACCCGCAGAGGGCTCGGATGGCCAGCCGGGCGGCTCTCTTCACGATGCCGAACCCGCCGGCCGTCGCTGGTGGGAACGCCGCGATCGCCACGTCCGTACGACCCTCGAGCACCTCCAACAGGACCGGGCCGAGCCCTCCGGCGCTCTCCCCCAGGTCGCCGTCGGCCAGCAGCCACACGTCGGCAGGCGGCAGACGGCGCAGGGCCCTCTCGAGCGCCCTCCCCTTCCCGGCAGGTCTCGGGATCTGCAGCACGTTTGCCCCGGACGCGAGTGCGGCCGAGGCCGTCCCGTCGTCCGAACCATCGTCCACGACAACGACTTCCGCGACCGAGCGGAGACCCTGCAAGGCTTCGACCGTCGCCGCGATACGGTCCGCCTCGTTGCGCGCGGCTACAAGGGCAACTACGCGATCCGTCACGTCAGCGGTGGGATCGGCTGAACGTCGCCCTTGATCCCGTAGTTGCCGCCCTCCCCCAGGGCGAGCAGACGCTCCAGCCCCAGGACCAGGGCCGCGCCCCCCGTGGAGAGATCAACGTCGTCCACCGTGACCATCCGAATCCCGTCCGCCGGGCCGTCTGCCCGCAGGGTCGGAACGAACGAGTACTCGGTCGAGGAGCTCTCGCCCGCCGCCACGGTGCTCCCCAGCCGGACGAGATCCTCAACGAACGGGACCATGAAGCTCTCAGGATCGAGGGTGAGCTCCCCCTGTCCGCCATCGAGCACCACAACGACGAGTCCCTCCCCCCCGAACTCGGGGAGCGACCCTTCGGAAACCTTCGGCAGACCCGGCGGAAACCGAAGGAACTGCTCTCGCAGGAGCTCGTCCAGCGGGTCGTGCGCGGGCGAGGTTCCCTCAGGCGCCGGCGCCCCCTCCGACAGGCGCTGCGCGAGAAGGGCGGCGGCCGCCCTCTGGAGCACTGCGGGGTCGCTTTCGGCCGGCATGCCGACGATCTGGGCGAGCCCCTGCCTGGCAAGAGCGTCGGCCATACCCATCCGGTCGGTGACGGACAGGACCGCAACGAGGTCCGCCTGCGCGGTATCGAAGGACTCACGGGCCTGCGCGAGCATCCGGTCGTCCGCGCCGTCATGCGTCACGATCGCGACCTGCACACCCTCCAGACCGCCCTGATCGATCAGGGACAGGATGTCGCCGGCTCGCTGGAGCTGGGATTCCCGTGTCTCGAGATCGCCCACCTGGGCGCGGAGGTCCGACAAGTCACCCCTCAGCGCCTCCGTCTGGTTCCGCAGGTTGTTCACCAGCCCGGGTTGAACGTAGATGTTGCCTACGACGATCCCCAGGCCGATCGCCAGGAAGACCGCCGCTATCGTGAAGACGTGGTATCGGAACGAGATCAAGTCATCTCCTTCAGGTGGAACAGCCACTGGCGGAACTGCTCGAACAGCTGGATCACGAATAGGCGCAGCGCCGGCGACGAGACGGCAATCACAACGGCTGCAGCGACGAGAGCGGCAGCAACCATGAGAAGGATGTCGCCCCTGCGCACGCGCGGCGTGTAGACGCGAGAAACTCCCTTCGCGTCCATCAGGATCTCGCCGACCCGCAGGCGAACGAGGAACGTGCTGGCCATCCCCGGCCGCCCCTTGTCCAGGAACTCGCGGAGGTTCCCGTGACTCCCGACTGCCACGATGAGCTCGGCGCCCTTCTCGTGAGCGAGCAGGAACGCCACGTCTTCGCTCGTGCCGGTCGCCTGGACGATCTTGTAGGGGACACCGAGCGCGTCGAGCCGCGCCTTGCCGGGCGCGGACCCGTCCTGGTAGGCGTGCAGGACGACCTCGGGCGGGCGTCTGTGCCGTACCCATCGGCGCGTCGACGTGGTCAAGCGAAGCGCCTTGTCGGAGACGCTGTCCATGTCGCCCACGATGAGATCGGGTGCGTAGCCAGCCTCGATCAGGGCGTCGGCCCCTCCGTCGACCCCCACGAGCACAGGCCTCACGTCGCGGATGAACGGCCGCAGGACGGCAAGGTCCTCCTTGTAGCCGTATCCACGTACGACGACCAACACCGGCCGCCCGAGCAGGTCGTGCTCGAGCTCGGGAAGTCCCGATCCACCGAAGAGCAGATCACGCTCGCGCTGCATGAAGTCCACCGTGTTGCGCGCGAAGCTGTCGAGCCGGTCCGCCAGGGCCGCCCCCGCCTCCTCCATCGCCTGCCGAACCGAGTCGTCGCTCTGCAGCGTCCCGACTCCCACCAGACGCTCGCCGACGAAGATGCGGTCGCCGTCCACACGAACGCGATCTCCCTCCCGCACCTTGCGGATCAGCAGCGGACCCACTCCGTCGACGAGCGGTATGCCCGCCTCGAGGAGGATCAACGGGCCCAGGTTCGGGTACCGCCCTGTGGTGGAGCGCGCAGCGTTGACCACCGCCGCGACGCCCGCCCGGACGAGCCCTTCGGCAGACACGCGGTCGAGGTCCTCGTGATCGATGAAGGCGACCTCACCCGGTCGGGCCCTGGGCACGAGCCGTTTCGTCCGGGAGTCGACCCGGGCCGTCCCCTCCTGCGGTCCCGCTCGCCGTGAGGAACGCCGGAGCACGCTCTGGGATCTTCGTGTCCGCGTTTCGATCGCCTCCCGTCTCTCCGACCTGCGCGGTCGCGGGCGACCTCGAACGACCGAGGACAGGGTATCCGAACGCGCATGGACCCTGCTTCCCGCCCACACGGACGGTCTAGCCGGCACCACCGCCCGTGCCGCCGCCCCCACCGCCTCCTCCGCCGGAGAAGCCACCGCCTCCGCCGCCGTGAGAGCTCGAGGAGCCGAAGCCGCCGCTGCGTGAGCCGCTGCGTGCGCTCGCCATCGAGTGCATCACCAGCGTCGGCGCGGCGGCGTTCATCGCGCGGAACACGCTCACGCCGTGCAGTCCGCTGGGGCCGCCGGGCACCGGCGAGGGCAATTGCTCCACAGGGATCAGAGCGCGCACTTGCTTCTCGACCTCGTCGGCCACACCCAGCGCCACGGCCCACTCCAGGTACTTCTCCCAGATCACGACGGCCAGGGCCGGTGCATTGGGCAGGTCCGAGAAGTGCTGGAGGTATCGACGGAAAGCGGCCAGCTTCGCCATGCGCTCCCGCAGAGGGCGGTCGACGCGTGCGGGGATCGCGATCAGCGCCGGCACGAGGTAGGCGACCGCGGCCGGCACGAGCCACCATCCGACGAGGCCGCCCAATCCCCACACCGCGGTCCAGATCCCGTAGCCGGCCGCCCCGCCGGCAAGGACGAACGCCGTCGTGGACTCGAGTCGCGCGTCCCCCTTTTGGATCCGGGTGAGTGCGTCGCCCGTCCGTGCCTTCGCCCCATCCCACCAGGCTCGGTAGCGCGTGTACGTCTGCCCACCGGCAGATTGAGGCTTCGGCTTCAGGATCGAGATCTCGTCGACCGCACGCTTGCCGGTGCCGAAAAGCAGCATCTGGAAGTCCTGGTCCGCCTTCGTCGGCAGCTCGAGTGCCTCCATCCGCTTGTGCAATGTGAGGTCCTTCGGATCGGTGACCATGCCCTCGGCGCGCATCTCGATCGCGCCGAGTTGCACGAGACGCAGGACTTGCGCCCGATATGCGTTCTGCGGGGAGAGGTGGCCGCGCCAGGCCGACCATAGGAGCGAGCCTTGGACCGCGTCGGGCTCGGGTGGCTGCTCGAGGAGCCCGGGCACCTCGGGGATTCGGTCTCGGGCCTTGGCCAGCAGCACCAGAAGCACCATCGCGATCGGCAGCGCGAGGAGCAGGATGAACAGCCACCGGCGCTGTGACTCGTGCTGCCGGCGGATCGCGTTCGCCTGCTCGGCCCAGCCCCGCTCTTGCGCGAGGATGCGCTTCAGGCGCGGCTTGTTCACCTGTGGTGCCGCCGGCACCGCCTCGGTCGGGAAGACGATCGAGCCCTCCACGTACGACGCGGGCGGCACGTCGCGGACCTCGTAGCGGATCGTCTGCGGGTCGACTATCGTCACCTGCCCGTTCAGCGGTCCGTGGCCCCACGCGCGCACCTCGCTCCGATCGAGGGGTGCCGGCTCGGTGTCGCCAAGGGGCGGCGGCTCGGTATCCGGGTCGCACGCCGCGGGTCGTGCCGCCTGGGTCGCGAACGACCCGGGCAGGTGGACGGTGATCACCGCGTGGCTGGTCGGCTTCCCCCACCCGGTGCCGATGAACTGCCAGTTCAGGTGCGCCGTGTCCGACCACACGTCAACAGCGCACGCCACCCGGTACCGGAACACCCACGTCCGTTCCTCGTCGTTCGCGACGTAGCTCCACTGGGCCTGGAACCCGTCGATCGTGATCGTGTGAAAGGCATAGTCCGGCTCGACCGGAATCTCACGGCCGCCGACGATCTCGTGGATCGTGAACTCGCGGACGTGGTCCTGAGGATCGTCGACCTGAAAGTACGCGTAGGTGAAGTCTCCGTTGCGGAAGTCGAACGTCCGGCGCTCCTCGAGGACGAGGTCCCCGTCCGGCTCCACCGTAGCGTCGATGGTGACCTTGGGGAAGTGGTAGTCCTTCACCGTGGCGTGGATGATGATCGGCGGGAGCCACAGGCCGATCGTGAGCACCCCCAGGAAGAGGGCGAGGAAGAAGACGGCAACCAGCCGCCCCACCCACCCCGGC
>JBFMCN010000046.1:0-23191 GCA_040754475.1 Actinomycetota bacterium
CCTGACCCATGGCTGCACGGTCATTAGGTATAGGAACGCTTGTGGGGAGCCGTTCCTTCCCTTCGAGGGCAGGTCCTTCGGGGAGTCTCCCGGGAAGTCCTTCGGGAAGAGGTGCCCCTACCTCCCCTTGAACTCCGGATCGCGCTCCTCGAGGAAGGCACGCATGCCCTCCTTCTGATCCTCCGATGCGAACAGGTCCCGAAACAGCTCGCGCTCGATCGCAAGCCCTTTCGACTGGTCGCCTTGAGCCGCCGCGTTAACGGCGATCTTCGCAGCCCTGAAGGCGAGGCTCGGCCCGATCGCGTAGCGAGACGCCGCCTCTTGCGCCGCAGGAAGCACGTCGGCAGCCGGCAGCACACGGTCGGCAAGGCCTATGGCGAGCGCCTCGTCCGCGGGGACGTGCCGTCCCGAAAAGATCATCTCCCGTGCTCTAGCCAGCCCGACCAGCCGCGGAAGGCGTTGGGTTCCCCCGGCCCCGGGCATGATTCCCAGCCTGACCTCGGGCTGCCCGAAGGCTGCGTTCTCGGCCGCGAACCGGAAGTCAGCACATAGGGCGAGCTCGCACCCCGCACCCAAGGCGTACCCGTTCACAGCCGCGATCACGACCTTCGGGATCGCCTCGATGTGACGCAGAGCGCTCTCAATGGCGCCGACAACGGCCTCGACCTCTCGCGGCCCCAGCTCGGCAAGATCCCCTACGTCAGCCCCTGCCGCGAATACCCGCTCGCCCCCCCAGATGACGACGGAACGGATCGCGTCGCTCGCCGTGGCTTCACGGGCGGCGTCCCACAGCTCGAGCGAGAACTGCTCGTTCATGGCGTTCGCCGGGGGTCGATCCAAGCGGATGATCCCAACAGCCCCCGCCAAGTCAAGCCGCACGAGCTCGCCCATGTCTCCTCCGCTCGGCCAGACGTCGAGCCTATCTTTCCAGACCCACGACCATGTGCACGCATCGTGGTCTTCGCGTCATGGGATGCAGCGTCGAGTTCCTCGGGCAAGGGGAAGGGATTTGCAGATACAACATATTGCTACAATGGCCGGCGTGGGCGAGCCTGTCTCGGCCGACGTAACCCGAGTCCTGCGTGCCCGGGGTCTCCGCATGACCCCTCAGCGACGGGCGATCGTGGCCGAGATCATGCGCACGCAGGGTCACATCTCGCCGGCGGCGCTCGCCCGAGACATCCAGGCACAGATGCCCGGCGTGAACGCGTCCACGATCTACCGGACTCTGACCCTTCTGGAGGAGGTCGGCATCCTCTCGCACGCGCACCTGGAAGGCGGAGCGGAGTACCACCGCGTGGAGGAGGCCGGTCACGTCCACCTGGCCTGCTCCCGGTGCGGCACCGAGGACGACCTCTCGATGGAGGAGGCCGGGCAGCTCCAGTCTCTGATCGAACGGCATCACGGATTCCTTCCGGACCTGACGCACTTCGCGATCTCGGGGCTCTGCGCCCGCTGCCGCAGCTAGGTCCCGAGCGGGACCAGCGACCGGCCGTCGACCCACCCGGTCCACCCGTTCGAGGCGACGACTTGGGCCCAGTCACCGGCGCGCTCGGTCACGAGGACCGGCAGCCCGGGATCCAGACGAGCGATCACCGGAGCCGTGGGATCGGGCCTCCCCCAGGCGGAAAGGCCCCCCGAAGGCACGGTATGACTGGGCGCCCACGCGCGCTCGGCCGGTGGCGTCTCAGGGGTAGTTGTTGGGGTCTCGGTGACGATCGGTTCCGTCTCTACGCTCGCGGGCATCGTCTCGGCGGCCCCCGGCTCCGGTGCCACGCTCCGACCGCAGCCGCCGCAGAAGCGGTCGTCCGTCCCCAGGGAGCTGCCGCAGCTCGGACAGGTTGGGAAGCTCAGGGTTGCTCCACATGCACCGCAGAACCGGTCACCGACCGCCACGGCGTCGCCGCAGCTCGGGCACGTCGCCGAAACGGGAACAACACCGGTTTCCAGCCATCGGAAGTACTCAGGGCCAAGGTCCTCGTAGAGGGGACGGATCGCCTCCGGGACCAATCGGCGAAAGGTCGCGAGACAGCGCCCGCGAACGGCCGGGTCATCTCCTCCTGCCGCGAACAGCGGGGCGGCTGTGTCGATGAGTCGGAGAAGCTCCTCCTCGACCTCGATGCACCGCTCCTCCTCCTCGCCGTAGACGGGCCCGGCGAACTCGTGGGGACGGCCGAGGCCGACCGGCGTGTCCTGTTCCACGGGGAGCACGTCCTCGCGCACCGTGCGAGTTATGAGGCTGCCGTCTTGCCAGTCGAGCTCGAACCGCCCGATCGGTCGGTAGAAGTGGAAGTTCGTGCGGTCTTCGGTCGGGACGGCGATCGTCACGAAGAAGGCCGCAACCAGACGACCGCCTCGGCGGACCGGAACCGCGTAGGAGATCTCCGCCTCATCCGGAAATCCGGCACGCCCGGCCTCCGCGTCCGCCCGCTTCCCAAGCCAGCCCGATCTCGGCTCGGAGTAGACCATCACCGCTCCCCTACTTCTCGACCACGACCGTCCTGTCGGGACGGCCCTGCGTTGCCCACCACTTGTCCGTGCGCTGGAACTGCTTCCCCGTCCAGGGATCGTCGAACGTCAGGACGGTCCGGTCGCCGCGCTGCTCCACGCCCGAGAGAATCACCCGGTGGCCTCCACCCCCGGGGGTTCGATGCGCGACGGTGACCTGCTTCCCGTCCCTCAGCGCCTGCCCCATCTCGTCGACCGACATGTTCTGCTGCCTTGCGGTGTGTCCCAGTCCGTTGAGCTGATCAACGACCCCCTGCGGACTCGTTCCCCACCCCCCGACTCGCCGGTATCCGCTGCCCAACTGATGGCTCTCGGCACGCAGGGCGTTCTCGGGGATCGTCCCGCCGCCGAATCGCTCGTGGATCATCTGGACGCTGACCACCGCGCAGGAGTCGTTCGCCACCTGCTGGCGGATGGTTGGGTGCCCCTTGGGTGGGTCGCGGGGAGGCCCTCCGGTCGCCACCTGCGGCAACGGGCCCCCGCCCTCCGCCACGGCTGCCCCGGCTCCGCCGACGGCGCCGGCGCCCGAGGCACCGGGGATCGCATGCATGGCGTTGTCCTTCGCCAGGTTGAAGCAGCTGCAGTCCGCGCTCGGACGCCAAAGGAACGCGGGAGCTGAGAGCGTCTTGTAAGCCACCGCCGACAGCGCTCCCCCGGCCGCGGCCCCGACAACCGCCCCTACCATGCCGCTGACCATGCCGGCCGTCCGTGACAGCTCCGCCCCGTTCGCCTTCGAGGCGACAGTCCGAACCGTCAGGGCACGAGCGATCCTGCTGCCCACCCGGGCAAGCATCCCCGGAAGCACGCCGAAGACGATCAACGACGAGTACGAGACGAGGTACCCGAGCCGGGCCCCCCAGTAGTCGCCCGCGGTCCGAGCGCTCTCGTAGTAGACGTCGTCCACGATGAACTTCTGGATCAGGTCGCCCGCCCCGAAGGCCAGTCCGGAGAGCAGGCCGACGAACGGGTTCAGGCCGGAGATGAGCGCCATGAGAGGGAAGACGCCCCAGGAAGTGTCGATGTGGCCGTACTGGCTCCGCAACGCTCCGAGGACGAACATGAACGCGATGGGGATCAGCGCAAGCAGCGAGTTGAACCGACGGAGGTCGCTGAAGCCCAGCAACGCGTCGAGCCGACGGCCGGTTCTTCGGGCAAGGATGCGGTCGAGGCGCCGGTCGATCGCGGCGCGAACCCTTGCCAGCGGCTGGGCCTGGTTGGCCATCACCCTCCTCCCGCGGATGCGGGCGGTCCTCAGGAGACGGAGGTCCGACTGGGCGATTCAACGCCTCACGGTCCGTACCCGTCAAACGCGGAGGCTTCGATTGGCGGTGGCGAGACCGCTGTCCCCGGAGCTTGCCCGGGACGTGTGTCGCTTGCTCGTCGAGCTGTCCGCCGGGCTGATTGAGATCGAGCCGCTCGGGGCGCCCGCCCCAGGTACCGCGCCCGGCCCCGTTCTGCGCGCGCCCGACTACCTGAGGTCGGCGGCGCTTCCGCTCGGAACCATCCTCCTCGTCCGGAACCGGCTCAGTGCCCCGCTGCTTGCAACCGTCATGGGATGGTCCGCGCCCCGCACCGGCGTTGCGCTGGTATCGGCCTCCGGACTGGAAGACTCCCCGGAGCGGCTCGCCGCACTGGTCGGGCACGAGGCGGCGCACCTGCTCGGCCTTCGCCACTGCCGCTCCAACCACTGTCTCGCTCGGCAGGTCGGCCGCCTGGAGGAGCTCGACCAAGTCCGAGGCTTCTGCTGCTCCTGCTCTGCGCGGCTTCGAAGGTGACCCGGTGGCCGGCTACTTGCGGGACGCGATCAGTGCGCCGCCGACGAGCGTGACGTAGACACCGACGCCGAGGACGTCGAAGACGTCACCGAACCCTCCGCCGAGGTCGCTCACCGCCCGCCACGTCTGGACGACGAAGTCTGCGGCCACGACCATGATCAACGCACCCAACAAGAGCCGGCCCCCGTCGAACCGAGGAAGCATCGCGAGCCCGGCGCCGAGCGCTCCCAGGGCTACGATCAAGAAGCCCAGCTTCAACCCCCCCGTTCCGGGGTTGAGGCTCCAAAGAACGGCGAGCGGAACGTCGAACGCGCTGGCCGATCCGAGGCCAGACAACCAGGGCAGGAAGGCGGCGACCACGACGGCCACCCCCCCAATCAAGGCTAGGAAGTGGAGAGGACGACGCGAGGGCCTTCCGGGGGTGCCGACGGGCGAGGCCGACGGCTGCGCGGGAGCCGCAGGCTGCGGACTAACCGTGACAGGCGGAGGCGAGACGGCTGGCGGAGGCGGAGAAGCCGCCGGAGCGGGAGAGACGACGGGTGCAGGAGAAGACACGGTCTCCAGATCCGGTGTCCCCGCACCGGGGGACTCAGGGAGAGGCGCCCCGCAGTTGGTGCAGAAGGCGGTCCCCCCACGTCGTGGGGCGCCGCAACGAGAGCAGAAGTTGATCTCGGACACCCGACCCTCCCGGTCCGCCCACGGGTGAACCGTACGTCCGCCGGTCGGCACGCGCAAGCGGCACGATCGGTGGACGCTCGGCTCGACCCGGCCCACCGCGTCGCCGCTCACGGGTATCAGTCGAGCGCGAAGATGAGAATGAGTCCGATGGTGTTGAAGGTGGCGTGCGCAACCGTGTTCGCCACGATGTTGCCCCGCCTCTCGTAGACCCAGGCAAGCCCGATCCCTGTGAACACCATGATGCTCATCAGCAACAGGCTGTTGAGGGCGGGCCCCTCGTGGTAGTGGATCAGCCCGAAGGCGAGCCCCGAGCCGACCACACCCGCTCCGAATCCGTGCCGGTCGCGGATCGACCGGAACAGGATCCCTCTGAAGAAGAGCTCCTCGTGGATGGGCGCGATGACTACCGCGTACACGGCGGAAGCGACGAGACCGATCGCAGGAAGTTCCTCCGGCAGCTGTCTGGGCGCCTCAACGGGGTGCCCCGACAGGACCTGGTAGGCCACGGTCAGGACAAGCCCGACACCGAGCACGACCACCGGGTACAAGACGGCCCCGAAGAGCAAGCCGGCTCGGATCTCCGGCCACAGGCGTTTCGGGAATCCGACGGCTGCCCTCCAACGGGGATGAAAGCGCGATAGCCAAAGGAGCAACATCCCGACGTTCGCGAGCGCCATGACGGCCGAGGCGACCACTTCCGCAAGTCCGGTCGGACGGATGGTATCGAGCAGCGGGAGGGTGAAGAGGGAGCTCGCCAGCATGATCAGGAGGTAGACGCCGATCGCCTCCCACCAGCGCCAGGTCGCCTTCTGCCGCCGGGGTTCCTCAGGGGCTGTCGAGTGAGGCAGGTCGGGCCGCGGGGGCACAAGGTCGCTCATGCTCACGCCGGGGTCGCGGGTCGTTCGATGAGGGAAACATACAGGAGGCCCCCGAAACCCAGCCCGAACGCGAGCCCGAGAGCCGCCGGGCCGCTGTCGTTGGCCACGTAGGCCGCAAGTCCGGCCAGCAGCGCCACCAGGATCGCGTCCCGCCAGGCTGCATGCTCGGCAAACGCCGTTCGCACCGGACCGGTGGGTCGGAGCACCGCGTACAAGGTCGCCGGGACCCCGATGACCGGCACCAGGGCAAACGGGTTGCGCAGGATCAGCCGCCACCCAACCGCCAGCCGGTCCGTGAACGTGTGCCAGATGCCGGACCAGGAGCGTCCGCTCGTCTGTTCGAAGTGAGTCACGTGCGTTGGGGCCGACGTGAGGAACTGGTGCGAGAGCAGGACGAGCGCGGTCCCGGCCAGGACGACGGCGGCGGCAATCAAGACACCCTTCCAGTCGAGGCGACCCCGCGATCGGGCCGACAGCCACAGCCCGGCGGCCACGAACAGGGTGATGGCGCCGCCGAGATTCGAGCCGGCGAACGGCAGGCCCGCGAACAGCGCTGTACCGGCGATCAGCGCAAAACCCCAGGCGGTCGGCAGCCGCGACGCGGCGTAGAGCGAAGCTCCGACCAGCAGTCCGATGAAGACGTTCGGCAGACCGTAGAAGCGGCCGCCATCGAGGGCGGAACCCCCGAGGAACGGCGTCAGCGCCGCCCTCCACCCAAGCGCAGCCTCGACGACGAAGAACGCGAGCGCAGCCCAACCGATGCCCGCCGGCGGAAGAAGCACATCGCGCTTCCCCAAGGGCGCGAACGCCAGCGTTCCCGCTACCGTCACCGCGACGACGAACGGAACCACAGTCCCGTACGAGAGCGTGGGCAGGTGCCCGGCGGCGAGCAGTCCTACGGCCAGCGCCGGCACGGACATCGCCGCCCAGGCTCCGGTCCTGGCGAGTCGCGCCGACACGCGCCCGCGCAGCACCATGAGCGCGATCCCGAGGAGCCCCACGACGGTCGCGTACAGCCCGGCGACCGTCTGGATCGGAACCGTCATCCGCCTCATCGCGAGGTACCGCTCGTGGAGCTCGAACGGGCCGGGTGTGTCGACCACACGGATGACGGCCCCGGCCAGGTCCTCCGGGACCGGTCTACCCAAGAACTCGAGGAGGGTCACGGCCACGTCCTCGCCGTCGATCACGCCGGGTCTCCTCGTGGAGTCCGACGACAACGCCTGCTGCGATCTCTGGGACTCGAGCAGCGCGCTTGGATCTCCCTCCGCCATCACGACCGGCAGGAGCTCGTCCTTCGCCCGGACCATTGCGGCCGAACGGCCGCTGCCCACGACGAGCACCAGCGCTTCGTCCGCGTCGATGAGCCCGATCAGCCGGCGTAGCTCGGAACCTAGCGTCTGCGGGAAGGAACTCGGCATGCGGACGAACGCCGCCGTCGGCAGCCGCGAACACGAGCAAGGGGGAGGTGTCGTCTTCGACCCCGGAGTGGCCCGGCGGACGATCGATTCCACAGGATCGCTCGAGCTGAGCAGTGCGCTTCCTCCCGCTCGCGAGAGCGCTTCGACCTCCGGCACGGCCATCAAGCGCTCGAACGACACCTCCGGAACGTAAAGGACGATCGCCTGCCGTTCCGAACTCGGGGAGGTCTCCTGTGCCCGAGCCGCCAGCGGGCGCGGATACATAGCGAGAAGACCCAGGATGGCCGCAGGCAACGAGATCAGCAGCAGCCTGCGGTCGGGTTGGCTCACGATGGGGCCGGGCTGAGCGGCCGCTCCCGGCGGACCTCGGCGCCCAGAGCGGCGAGCTTCGCCTCGAAGTCCTGGTATCCGCGGTCGACGTGGTGCATGTCCTCGACCGCCGTCACACCATCGGCCCCGAGCGCGGCGATCACCATCGCGGCTCCGGCCCGTATGTCGAGAGCTCGGACAGGCGCCGAGGACAGTCGGGGTACGCCGCGGATCACCGCGTGGTGCCCCTCGGTGCGGATGTCGGCGCCCATTCGATTCAGCTCGTCCACGAACATGAACCGGCTCTCGAAGACGTTCTCCGTGACGATGCTCGTCCCGTCCGCGGTGGACAGGAGCGCCATCATCTGCGGCTGCAGGTCCGTTGGGAACCCGGGATACGGAAGCGTCACGAAATCTATGGACCGGGGACGCATCCTCAGGCCGACGATCACGCCGGTGTCGTCGATGGTCACCTGGGCCCCCAGCTCGGCCAGCTTCGCCAGAAGTAGATCCAGGTGGTCGCTGCGGGCGCCCTCGAGGATGACACGACCACCGGTCGCGCAGGCGGCGATCGCGAACGTACCCGCCTCGATCCGGTCCGGGATGACCCGATGCCGCACCGCCTGGAACCCATCCACTCCCTCGATCTCGATCGTCGGCGACCCTACCCCCTCGATGTGCGCTCCCATCGCGCTCAGGAGGTCGGCGAGATCCGAAAGCTCCGGCTCACGCGCGGCGTTCTCGATCACGGTCGTTCCGTGAGCCGCCACCGCCGCCATGATCACGTTCTCGGTCGCGCCGACGCTGGGGAAGTCGAGCGAGACCACAGCGCCACGCAGGCCGTTCGTCGACGCCTCGAGGAAGCCGTGCTCGGAGAGGAACGTCGCACCCATCTTCTCAAGAGCGTGGACGTGAAGATCGATCTTGCGTGACCCGATGTTGCAGCCGCCCGGCATGGCGACCCGCGCACGGCCGAACCGCGCCAGAAGCGGACCGAGCACCAGGATGGACGCCCGCATCCGGCTGACGAGCTCGTAGGGAGCCTCGACCGAACGAACGTCGGCTGCATCGATCGAGACGGCCTGCCCGTCCCACTCCACCGCTGCCCCGAGATGCTGGAGCACCTCCGCCATCGTCAGGCAGTCCTGGATGCGCGGGACGTTCTCCAGGAGGGTCCGACCCGGCGCCAGCAGCGAGGCCGCCATGAGCTTCAGGGCGGAGTTCTTCGCTCCCGAGACGGCCACGGACCCCGTGAGGCGGGCCCCTCCCGTCACCAGCAGTCGGTCCATCGGCACCCCGATTCTAGGTTCCGGGCCCGCCGGGGACCCTCACGTCAGGCCCGAAGAGCGAGCCTCGCCAGGGCCTTGGCGAGCTCGGCACGGGCTTCCGCACGTCCGGTCTGCTCGATCTGGCGGCGCGCCTCCTCAGCCCGTGACTCCGCCGCGCGCAGGTCGATCTCGTGTGCCAGCTCGGCCTGCTCGGCCAGGACGTCCACTCGGGTCGACCCACCCTCGCTCGTCACGTGGAGGAAGCCGCCGTCCTCGACCGCTGCCTGCCAGGTCCCATCGGTCTCCTGGATCCGCAATGCGCCGATAGCCAGGCGGATCAGCAGCGGTGCGTGGCCGGGGAGGACGCCGACCTCGCCGTCGACGCTGCGTGCGACGACCATCCGAGCCTGGCCGGACCAGACCTCGCGCTCCGGCGTCACGACCCGAACCTCAAGAGACATCTCTACGCGGCCGCCTCGATCCGCTTGGCCTGCTCCACTGCCTCCTCGACGCCCCCGACGAGGAAGAACGCCTGCTCGGGCAGGTGATCGTACTCGCCCTCGCACAGGCCCTTGAAGGAAGCGATCGTCTCGTCGATCGGAACGTACTTGCCCGGCAGGCCCGTGAACTGCTCGGTTACGAAGAACGGCTGCGACAGGAACCGCTGGATCCTGCGAGCCCGGGCCACGGTGACCTTGTCCTCCTCGGAGAGCTCGTCGACTCCGAGGATCGCGATGATGTCCTGGAGGTCTTTGCTTCGCTGAAGGATCTGCTGCACGTGGCCGGCCACCTCATAGTGGGTCTCGCCGACATACCGAGCGTCGAGGATTCGGCTGGTGGAGTCGAGCGGATCCACGGCCGGGTAGATGCCGAGCGCAGCGATCTCGCGCGAGAGCACGGTCCTGGCGTCCAGGTGAGCGAACGCCGCGTGTGGCGCCGGGTCCGTGATGTCGTCGGCCGGGACGTAGATCGCCTGCAGCGAAGTGATCGAATGGCCCTTCGTCGAGGTGATCCGCTCCTGCAGCTCGCCCATCTCGTTGGCGAGCGTCGACTGGTACCCGACCGCAGAGGGCATCCGGCCCAATAGCGTCGAGACCTCGGAGCCGGCCTGGGTGAACCGGAAGATGTTGTCGATGAACAAGAGGACGTCCTTGCGCTCGACGTCGCGGAAGTACTCGGCCATCGTGAGCGCGGACAGGCCGACCCGCAGGCGCACTCCCGGCGGCTCGTCCATCTGACCGAACACGAGCGCCGTCTTCTCGATGACACCCGACTCGGTCATGTCGAGGAAGAGGTCGTTTCCCTCGCGCGTGCGCTCGCCCACGCCGGCGAACACGGAAACACCGCCGTGCTGCTCGGCCTGGCGGCGGATCATCTCCTGGATGATCACGGTCTTGCCCACCCCGGCGCCTCCGAACATGCCGATCTTGCCGCCCTGGACGTACGGCTCGAGCAGGTCGATGACCTTGATGCCGGTCTCGAGCATCGTGCTCTTCGGTTCGAGCTCCTCGAAGGGCGGCGGGTCGCGGTGGATCGGCCACCAGTCGCTCGGATGCACCTGATCGGGGGTGGTGTCGAGCGGCTCACCGATCACGTTGTAGACGTGGCCGAGCACCCCCTCGCCGACGGGAACCTTGATGGGAGCGCCGGTGTTCTCCACCGGAGTACCACGCACGAGCCCGTCGGTCGGGCGCAGCGCGATCGCGCGCACGGTCGAGTCGCCGATGTGCTGCGCGACCTCGCACGTGATCGACGTGGTCCTTCCCTCCAGGGTCACGTCGATCTTCAGTGCCGTGTTGATCTCCGGCAACGCGGCCGGTGGGAACTCCGCATCCACCACCGGGCCGATGACACGGACGATTCGTCCCTTCGGGCGCCCCTTATCCACCATCCGTCACTCCCCTGATGCCTGGGCGAGCGCCTCCGCCCCGCCCATGACCTCCATGATCTCCGAGGTGATCTCGTCCTGGCGGGCCCTGTTCGCCCGCCGGGTCAGAACCTTGATGAGCTCCTCCGCGTTGTCGGTCGCCGCCTTCATCGCGCGCTGCCTGGCCGCGTTCTCCGATGCCGCCGATTCGAGCATCGCGTGGTAGACCTTCGTCACCACGTACCTCGGCACCAACTCCCGAAGGATGGCCGCCGGTGCCGGCTCGAAGATGTATTCGGGGTGCGGCTTCCCCGGATATCGCCGGACGACCTCGCGCTCCGCCACGGGCAGGAACCGCTTGTCGGTCGGTCTGAGGCTGAAGGCCGACCGGAAGTCCGTGTAGACGGCGGTGAGCTCGTCGATCCGGCGGGTCACGAAGTCGTCGATCAGCTTCCGCCCGATCTCCTCGGCGGCTGCAAAGGGCGGCACTTCGCTGATGCCCGACCAGGAAGCTTCGATGGGCACGCCGCGGAAGCGGAAGTAGGACTGCCCCTTCTTGCCGGCGACGTACAGCACGGTCTGGACCCCGGCGGCCCTCGCCCTTGCGACAACGTCCTCGGCCAGCCTGATCACGTTCGTGTTGTAGGAGCCAGCCAGGCCCCGGTCTGAAGTCACCACGAACACCCCGGCCGTCTGCGGTTGCTCGCGGATCTCGAGCAGCGGGTGAAACAGGGCGCCCGTCTGTCGGGCGACGTCCTCCATCGCGCGGGTCAGCTGCTCCGCGTAGGGTCGCGACGCCTCGACGCGCTGCTGCGCCTTCATGATGCGAGAAGCGGCGATCAGCTCCATGGCTCGGGTGATCTTCATCGTCGACTCGACCGAGCGGATCCGCCGACGGACGACGCGGAGCTTGGCGCCCATCCGTCAGCTGGACGGAGACGCCCCGGGTCCGCCCTCCGGCCCGGTCCGCCCTCCGTCTTCTTCGGGTGACTCCTCCAACGCCTCAGCCCAGTCGGCCTCGCGGGACGAGACGCGTGCCCATCCGACGTCCTTCGCCACCGGCTCCTCGGCCCCCGCCCGTGGCTCCGAAGGGGCGAATCCCTGCGCGAAGGAAGCCACCGATTCCCTGAGCGCGACCTCCGCCTCGTCCGACAGCTCGCCGGAGTCTCGGATGCCCTGCAGCAGCTCGGGATGCCGAGCGTCGAGGAATTCGACGAACTCCACTACGAAGCGGCTGGCGTCCTCGACGGGGGAAGCGTCGAGGTAGCCGCCGGTAGCGACCCAGACGTAGACGACCTGCCGTTCGACGGGGATCGGCCGATACTGCGGCTGCTTCAGGACCTCGACGACGCGGGCTCCCCGCGACAGCTGTTGCTGCGACGCCTTGTCGAGCTCTGCCCCGAACTGCGCGAAGGCCTCGAGCGCTCGGTACTGCGCGAGGTCCAGGCGGAGACGGCCGGCGACCTTCTTCATGCCCTTGATCTGGGCGTTGCCGCCGACCCGCGAGACCGAGATGCCCACGTTGATCGCGGGGCGAACGCCCGCGAAGAACAGGTCCGGCTCGAGGTAGATCTGCCCGTCGGTGATGGAGATGACGTTCGTCGGGATGTACGCCGAGATGTCGTTGCCCTTGGTCTCGACGATCGGCAGAGCCGTGAGCGACCCGCCGCCGAGCCGGTCGGATAGCTTCGCGGCACGCTCGAGAAGCCGTGAGTGCAGGTAGAACACGTCGCCCGGGTAGGCTTCGCGACCCGGCGGCCGGCGAAGGAGCAGCGACAGCGTCCGGTAGGCGGTGGCCTGTTTCGACAGGTCGTCGTAGACGACGAGAGCGTGCTCGCCCTTGTACATCCAGTAGGCCCCCAGCGCGGCCCCGGCGTACGGCGCAACGTATTGGAACGGCGCCGGGTCGGAGGCGCCGGCGTTCACGATGACCGTGTAGTCCATGGCGCCGTGTTCGCGGAGGGTCTCCTCGACCTCGCGCACCGTCGAACCCTTCTGGCCGACCGCCACGTAGATGCACTTGACCTGCTTGGGCGTGCCCCAGTGCTCGCGCTGGGCGATGATCGCGTCGATCGCGATGGCCGTCTTGCCGGTCTGGCGGTCGCCGATGATCAGCTCGCGCTGTCCGCGGCCGATCGGCGTCATCGAGTCGATCGCCGTGAGCCCGGTCTGGAGGGGCTCTTTCACGGGTTGCCGATTGACGACCGTCGGGGCCTGGATCTCGAGAGCGCGCGACTCCGTCGCGTTGATCGGCCCCTTGCCGTCGAGCGGCCGCCCGAGGGCGTCGACCACCCTCCCGAGGAACGCGTCTCCGACCGGCACGGAGAGGATCCGGCCCGTCTGTTTGACGAGGTCGCCCTCCTCGATGCGCGACGGCTCACCGAGGATGACGCAGCCGATCTCGTCCTCGTCGAGGTTGAACGCAAGCCCGAGCACCCCGCGGGGGAACTCCAGCAGCTCGTTCGCCATCGCCCGGGGAAGCCCCTTCACGTGCGCGATGCCGTCGCCGGCCTCCATGACGCGGCCGACCTCCTCGCGTTCGACCGACGGCTTCCAGCTCTCGACGTTCTTGCGGAGTGCCTCCGCGATGCTCTGGGGGTCGAATGTCAGTGCCATCCGCTCACAAGCTCCTCGTCGCTCTCACGCGCCCGCCAGGCGCTCTCGCGCGTTCATCAGGCGTCCACGAACGGTCCCGTCGAACACCTGGTCTCCCACCTTGGCGACGACCCCGCCGATTACGCTCGGGTCCACGACGACCTTCACCTCCACGGTGCGGCCCGTCGCCTTCGAAAGGGCCTCGGCCAGCCGCTCCCGGTACCCCTCGTCGAGCGGCACTGCCGTCCGGACCTCGGCGATCTGATGCTGTCGGCGTTCGGCGGCCAGCTCGGCCAGCGCCTGGATGATTCGCCCCAGCTCCCGCGTCCGGCCCTGGTCTATCAGGAACGCCAGGACGTTCTGCGTGTGCGGGTTCGCCCGCTCACCGAGCAGGTCGCGGAGAAGTGCCTTCTTGTTCTCCGCCGGGAGCGCCAGGTCGGTCAGCGCCTCGCGGAGCTCCATCCGGCTCTCGAGCGCCTTGGCGAACGCGAACAGCTCGTCCTCCACGGCCGAGAGCTCCCCTTCGGCCTCCGCGACCTCGAAGAGCGCCCGCGCGTAGCCGCGGACCAGCGCGTCCTTCTCAGCCAACCGAACCGTCCCCGTTCCCCCCGGCAGAGCCGGCGACCTTATCGATGTACTCGTCGATCAATTGCCTATGGGCGTCCGCGTCGAGCGACCGCCCGACTACACGGCCGGCAAGGTCCACGGCGATCTCGCCCACCTGCGCCCGGAGGTCCTGGAACACGCGGTCGCGCTCGGCCCGGATCTCCTCCTGGGCTCTCGTGACCGTTGCCTGGGCCTCCTGCTCGGCCTTGGCCGCGAGATCTCGGCGGAGCTGGTCGGCCGTCTTCCTGGCCTCCTCGATGATCCGGTTCGACTCCTCGCGGGCCCCGGCGAGCTGGTTTCGGTAGGCCGCCAACTCCTGTTCGGCGCCCAGACGAGCCTCCTCCGCCTTCTCGAGGTCGCCCTGGATCTTCCCGGTGCGCTCCTTGAGCAATCGGTTGAGCGGCGGGAAAGCGAACTTCGCCAGCACGAGGAAGACCAGGACGAACGCGAGCGACCCGTAGATCAGCTCGGCGAGGTCGGGCAGGATCGGGTTCTTTTCCTCCGCGGCGAGCACCAACACGTGCAGCATGCGGTCCTCCTACTTGACGATGAAGGAGAGTACGAACCCGAACAGGGCAAGCGCCTCCACGAACGCGATCCCCAGGAACATCGTCGTGCGGACTATGCCGGCGGCCTCCGGCTGGCGGGCCATGGCCTCCACGGACTTGCCCACGAGGAAGCCGATTCCAAGCCCGGCCCCGATGGCGCCCAGGCCGTACACGAGGCCCTTGCCGATCGGAGTGCCGATGTTGGTCGCTTCCTGCGCGAGTAGACCGAACAGGTGCGTCATGTGGTTCCTCCTCTAGTGCTCGGGGTGGATGGCCCCGGCGATGTACACGGACGTAAGGATCGTGAAGATATAGGCCTGGAGCACTGCGACCAGAACCTCGAACGCGGTGATCAAGGTTCCAAGCAGGAAGGACATGGCCGCGAACGGGATCGTCGCGAGCTTCCACTGGAGGTACCAAGTCCCCATGAAGAAGATGGCCAGCATCAGGTGTCCGGCGATCATGTTGGCGGCAAGACGAACTGCAAGAGTGAGCGGACGGACCAGGAACGTCGTCACGATCTCGATCGGCGTGTAGAGCACGTAGACGGGTAGCGGGATGCCCGGCGGGAACAGGACGTTCCGCAGGTAGCGCAGGCCGCCCTGCTTCACCACGCCGGCGACGTTGAACACGATCAAGACGAGGATCGCAAGGAACATGGGGATGGCGATCCGCGACGTCGTGGGGAACGCGATGCCGGGGATGATGCCGAAGATGCAGTTCACGAGCACGAAGATGAAGATGGAGGTCAGGAAGGGCAAGTACGGCAGGCCGTCCGGACCCATGACCTCCATCACGATTCCATTCCGGATGAAGTCGACCAGCGACTCCATCGCGTTCTGCAGCCCGCGCGGGATGATCTCCGCCTTCCGGAACGCCAGCAGGAACAGCGCGGCGATGATCACGACCGACACGAGCATCCAGAACGTCACCTTCGTGACGCAGTAGGACCCGCTTCCAAACAGGCAGGTCTTCGTGTAGTCGAAGATGTCGGTGCCGGGGGTGTCGAACCCCTCCGGGGGCCTCGACAGCACGAGCACGGCGCCGAGCATCCGGTTCAGCCCTCCCGAGCGGGGACGATCTTCGCCCCACGGGTCGCCACCGGATCGGCGGGTATGAGCAGCGCGCCTCCGAGACCGCGGATCACGAGCCGCGCCTCGAAGACGAGGAGCAGCAGGGTCGCGGATACGATCGCCAGGCCGAAGGCGAGCGGCGAGAACCAATCCATGGTGTTCAGCGCGAACATCGCGCCGACGAACACGCCGAGACGTACCAGCACACCTCCGAGCGCCACCGCCTGGACGGCGGGGATCGAGACGGTGGATGCCCACGCGAGGGACAGGCCGTGGACGGCGAAGTTCACGAGAACGAGCGCAATCCCGATCCCCGCCGAGACACCCTCGCGGGGCCCTCCGGCGAGCCATCCCACGAGGACGGCAACCGGGAATGCGAGGACGGCCGGCCCGACGGCCCGGCGCACCATCACTCGTTCAGGTCGCTCAGCGTTCCCGGCCATACCTCACGTGCACGATGTAGATGGAGGTGGAGACGCCGATCACCATCCCGACCGGCAGGAAGAGCCAGCGGAACCCAACCCACCGATCGACGAGGTAGCCGACGCCACCCCAGACGAGGATGCCCGACAAGAGCGTCGCGATGACGCTCCACGCCGCGCCCATGCCACTCCAGCCATCCCCGCGTCCTCCGGCCATGGGCGGGCCGCAGTATAGCCCGAGGCTCAGGCGGTGTCCTTGACCTGGGCAGGGGCGGACCGCGGCGCGGTGGGCTCCGGCGGACCGTCGGATCCGGCTACTGGCGGAGTGACTGCGGTCGGCGCCGCCTTGCCCTCCCCAGCGCCGAGCCGGTCGCTCCCGCGCGGTGCGCGGTCCCTGACGAGCCGGGGGAGAACGGCCGCCAGGACAACGGCGACGGTCACGATCACGGCCACGAGCAGCCGTCCGTTGATGAAGGCGACAGCCAGCGCGCAAGTGGAGATGAGCGCGCTCCACATGTACATCAAGAGCACCGCCTGCCGATGCGAGTGGCCGATGTCGAGCAGGCGATGGTGGATGTGCTCCTTGTCGGCGTGGGCGATGCCCAGACCGCGGCGCATGCGCCGGACGATCGCGAGGAGCACGTCGAGCAGGGGAACAGCGAGAACCAGAAGCGGCACGACGACCGGGATTGCGATGGCGGCCAGATCGCCCCCGGTCGGAGGGTACGGATTCCGCCCGACTCCCGAGATCGTCGCGACGGCCATCATGAGGCCGAGAAGCATCGCGCCCGAGTCGCCCATGAACACCTTCGCCGGATGGAAGTTCCAGGGGAGGAACCCGACGGCCGCCCCGGCGACCGCCGCCGACACCAGCGCGGCCGTCGACGGATCGGCGCCGCCTCCGGGAGAGCGGTACATGTACGCAAAGAACGCGATCCCCCCGATGGCCACCACGCCCGCCGCCAGGCCATCCAGGCCGTCGATCAGATTGACGGCATTCACCATCGCCACTACCCACAGCACGGTGAGAGGCACCGCCAGCTCGGAGGACAGCACGAGGGTTCCCTGGCCGGGGAAGTAGAAGTACAGGAGCTGCACGCCGAGGAGCACCAGCACGCCCGCAGCCAGCACCTGCCCCGCAAGCTTGCCGAGAGGCGTCAGCCCCCTCACGTCGTCGATAATCCCCACTCCCAGGATCACGAGCCCGGCGAGCAGCGCTGTCGTCAGATCCGATGTCGTCTTGTGAAGGTCCGCAAGGAACGGGATGAGACGGGAAACGCCGAGACCCACCGCCAAGCCGAGGAAGATAGCGAGGCCGCCGGCCGTCGGCGTCGGCTTCGGGTGCACCTTCCGGTCGGAAGGGTGGTCGATCCAGCCGAGCCTCGTCGAGAGCCAGCGGACGAGCGGCGTCGCCAGGAAGCACGCGCCGGCGCTTACCGCGAACACCACCAGGTACGCACCCACGCCGACCGTGATGGTACCCCGCTGGCCTTCGAGGGGTTTGGGCCGCTCAGTCCGGGTATGCCGGGAACCTCGCCACGAGCTCGGTCACGCGCGCGCGGCAGGCCGCCTTCGCGTGCTCGTCGGTTGGGCTGCGCAGCACTTCTCCGATGATCGCCGCGATCTCCTTCATCTCCGTCTCGTCCATGCCGAGCGTCGCCGGTCCCGGCGTGCCGAGGCGGATGCCCGAGGGGTTCATGGGGCGCATCGGATCGAAGGGGATGCCGTTCTTGTTCAGCGCGATCCCGACCTCGTCGCAGACGGCTTCGGCGTCCTTGCCGCCGATGCCGAGAGGCCGCAGGTCGGCGAGCACCAGGTGCGAGTCGGTTCCGCCGGAGACGAGGCGCAGGCCCTCGTCGGCGAGTCCCCGGGCGAGGGCGCGGGCGGCCCGGAGCGTGCGGGCGGCGTACGTCTTGAACTCAGGATCCATCGCCTCCTTGAGGCACACGGCTTTGGCGGCGATGACGTGCTCGAGCGGCCCGCCCTGCATCATCGGGAACACGGCCCTGTCGATCGTCTTGGCGTGCTCCTCCTTGCAGAGGATGATCGCGCCGCGTGGGCCGCGAAGCGTCTTGTGCGTGGTGAAGGTCACAACGTCCGCATACGGAACCGGGCTCGGGTAGACGCCGCCCGCGCACAGACCGACGAAGTGGGCCGCATCCACCCACAGGATCGCCCCCACCTCGTCGGCGATCTCCCGATACGCCGCGAAATCGATGGTGCGCGGGTATGCCGTGAACCCCGCAAGGATGATCTTGGGCCGGTGCTCCTTCGCGAGCTCGCGAATGCAATCCATGTCCAGCTGTTCGGTCTCGCGGTCGACCTCGTAGCCGACGAAGTTGAACCACATGCCCGATACGTTCACGGGCGAGCCGTGCGTGAGATGACCGCCGTGCGCGAGCACGAGCCCCAGCACCTTGTCGTCGGATCGCGGCGTGAGGAACGCACCAAAGACGGCCATGTTCGCCTGGGCTCCGGCGTGAGGCTGGACGTTGGCATGATCGGCTCCGAACAGCGCCTTCGCACGGTCGATCGCAAGCTGCTCGGTGACGTCGACGAAGCGGCATCCTCCGTAGTACCGGCGGCCTGGATAGCCCTCTGCGTACTTGTTGTTCATCGTAGACGCGAGAGCAGCCAGCACGGCCGGGCTTGCGTAGTTCTCGGAGGCAATGAGCCGCACCGTGCTTCGCTCCCTCGTGAGCTCGGCGGCGACGGCCTCGGCCACCTCCGGGTCCGTGCGCTTCAGCGCCTCCCAATCAGCCGCGTACTCCCTCATCGCTCCCCCTGTTCGACCTCGGAGATCTGCTGGATCCTCCTTGCATGGCGGCCGGCCCCAAAGGGGGTCGTCAGCCATGTCCGGACGATCTCCTTCGCCAGCGTGGGGGCCACGATCCGCGCCCCCATGGCGAGCACGTTTGCATCGTTGTGCTCACGTGAAAGGCGCGCCGTGTACAGATCGTTGCACAGCGCGGCCCGGATGCCGTGCACCTTGTTCGCCGTGATCTGCTCCCCCTGCCCCGACCCGCCGAGCACGATTCCTCGGTCGGCGGCGCCCGCCGCCACCGCCCGGGCCACGTCGGCGCAGAACGACGGGTAGTCGACCGGCTCCGTGGAATGCGTCCCCGCGTCCACCACCTCGTGGCCCTCGTCTTGGAGGAACGACTTCAACTCCTCCTTCAGCTCGAAGCCCGCATGGTCGGACCCGATCGCAACTCGCACGGGGCTACACCTCCCCCACCACGCCGTGCCGTCGCCCGAGGGGGAGCTCCACCTTCCGTTCGAGCGCCGGGCCGAACAAACCCTCCGCCAGCCGCTCGGTCCAATCCTCTATCTCGCGCGCGGTCGCCCGAAACGCTTCCAACGACAACCCTAGTGGATCGACAACATCCTCGTCGTGGGGGTTGCCTTCGAATCCATTGCGGCGCAGCGCGTTAGCCTCTGAGACCCTCCCTGACAGACGCTCTGCCGACGAGACGCTCGAGGGATCCGCAGCAGGAAGCTCCTCGAGGAGGCGGACGATCTCTTTGAGCGTGAAGATCTTTGGCAATGCGGACGGCAACTCGCGCGCGATCTGGTCCCTATGCTCGGCTGCCATCCCGATCACGAGGTCGGCCCCCTCGACATCTTCGTCGAGCAGGGACCGTACGACGTGCTCGGAGAGGTCGAGGTCTCGCTCGGCAGCCGCTTCGATCGTCTCGGGGAGGGCTCGACCGCCGCGCCGCGCGTACTCGCCGGCGGACGCGACCTGTGTGGAGGCAGCCTGCGGGCGTCGCTCGAGGGCAGTGCGCAGGAAGCCCTCTGCCATGGGCGAGCGGCACATGTTTCCGGTGCAGACCAGCAGGATGGACGCCATGAGACTGGAGGCGGCAGTCTAGCATTGGGGCCCGCTCGGACCGTCGCGCCTCCTAGCTGTAGTCCCCACCGAGGGCCGAACGGATCGCCGCCTCGTCGATGGAGCCGATCCGAAGCACGGTCAGCTCCGGGCCGCTCAGGTCGACCACCGTCGAGGGAGATCCTGAGTGCGGCTCCTGCTCGCAGAGATACGCGGCGACCAGATCCCCGAACACGTCCTGGAGACCCTCGCACGTATCCGGCGTCGGCTGGCCGGTCCGGTTCGCGCTCGTCACGGCCAGCGGCCCCGTCCTCGCGAGCAGGGCGAGCGCCAACGGATGATGAGGCATCCGCACGGCGATCGTCGCGGTTCCGGCACCCAAATCCCACCTGGCGCTTGCGTCGGTCCGCGGCAGGACCAGAGTCAGGGCCCCAGCCCAGAAGCGCATTGCGAGAACCTGCGCGCGCTCGTCGAAGGCGGAGATCCATCGGGCTTCCGCAACCGATGCGACGAGCACCGGGAGCCTCAGGTCCGGCGGCCGACCCTTGGCCCGGAACAGCCGCGCGGTGGCCTCCGCGTCGTCCGGCCTCGTGCCGATCCCATACACGGTGTCGGTCGGAAGGACGATCAGCTCCCCCGCAAGCGCGGCGAGAGCGGCACTCTCGATCACGTCGGTCACGGCCGCCGCCCCACGACGACACGATCCCGCCCGGCGAGATCGTGCTTCACTCGTACGTCCAGGAACGACGGAGAAAGCGCTTTGGCCACTTCTGCGCCGTGCAGTGCGCCGGTCTCGACCGCGAGCGTTCCGCCGTCTCGAAGCCACCGGAGAGATTCGGCCGCGATCCACTGGTAGACCTCGACACCACCCACCAGCGCGAGTCTCGGCTCTGCCCGCACCTCCTGCGGCAGATCCGCGTACTCCTCCTCGGTGACATACGGCGGATTGCTCACGACGAGGTCGACCCAGCCGCGCAGCTCCTCGGGGAGAGGGCTGAGAAGGTCGCCCACCAACACCGTGACGTCCAGGCCAAGTCGCGACGCGTTCGCCTGCGCTAGCTCGACGGCTTCGGGGGACAGATCGGTCGCGAGGACCTTGGCCTCGGGGCGTTCGTCCTTGATCGCCAGCGCGATCGCGCCGGTGCCGGTCCCGACGTCCACCACGACCGGGGCGTCGTCTCCTCGCAGCTCGTCGAGGGCCACCGACACGAGCACCTCGGTCTCCGGCCGAGGGATGAACACGCCGGGCCGAACCTCGAGCGTGATCCGCCGGAACGCCTGCTCGCCGGTCAGGTGCTGGAGCGGGGTCCCCGAGCCCCGCTGACAGATCGCGCGGCCGAACATCCGCGCCTGTCGCCCGTCCAGGTCCCGACTCCACGAGTAGAGACCGGCTCGGTCCGTTCGCAGGACCGCCATCATCAGGGCCTCGGCCGTCTCGCGCGGGCTCTCGACCCTGTGGCGATCGAGGTAGTCGGCAGCCCGGCCGAGCATCTCTGCAGGTCGCACGTCTCAGCCCCCGCCGTCACCGGCGAGCTGCCTGGCCCGCTCTGCGGCAAGCAATGCATCGACGAACTCGTCGATGTCCCCCTCGAGCACGTCCTGGAGCTGGTGAACGGTGAGCTTGATGCGATGATCGGTCACGCGGTTCTCCGGGAAGTTGTAGGTGCGTATCTTCTCCGCGCGCCCCCCGGTACCCACCTGCGTGCGCCTGGCCTCTGCCTCCTTCTGCTGGGCCTCCTCCTGAGCCCGCTGGAGCAGCCGCGCCCGCAGGTACCGCATCGCCTTCTCCTTGTTCTGGAGCTGCGACCTCTCCTCTTGGCACGCAACGACTATGCCGGTTGGAAGGTGCGTGACACGGACCGCTGAGTCGGTCGTGTTGACGGACTGCCCCCCCGGGCCGGTGGAGCGGTAGACGTCGATCTTCAGATCCTCGGGTCGGACCTCGACGTCTACGTCCTCGGCCTCCGGCAGGACCGCGACCGTGGCCGTCGAGGTGTGGATCCGACCGGCGGATTCAGTCACCGGCACGCGTTGGACACGATGGACTCCCGACTCGTGCTTCAGACGCGAGTACGCACCCTTGCCGCGGACCTCGAGCACCAGCTCCTTGAACCCGCCCAGATCCGACGGTGAAGCGGACAGCACATCGCTCTTCCACCTGTGCCGCTCGGCGTAGCGTCGGTACAGCTCGAAGAGCTCCCCGGCCCACAGCGCGGCCTCCTGGCCGCCGGCTCCCGCCCGGATCTCCACGACCACGTCCCTGTCGTCGTTCGGATCCTTCGGGATCAGGAGCAGCTCGAGCGCGCGGCGAAGCGCGCCCGCGCGCGTATCCCCGGACTCCGCCTCGTCCCGAAGGAACGCGGCCATCTCCGGGTCCGTCTCCCGCTGCGCGAGGGCGCGCGCTTCCTCGGCCTCGCCCAGGGCGTCACGGTACTCGCGAAAGGGCACGACGATGTCCTGCAGCGCGGCCAGATCCTTTCCCAGCTCGCGGAGCCGGCCGGGGTCCGAGACGACGTCCGGAGAGGCCATCTCCGCCGCCAGCTTCTCGTACCGCGCCTCGATCTCGGAAAGACGGCTTTCGAGGTCCACAACCTCGATTATCCCGAACGGGCCGGGCTGTGGAACGAGCTAGCCCTCTTCGTCGTCCCAGCGGAGATCCAGGGGCGGGATGTCGGGGATGCTGAGATCGAACGTCTCGGTGCCAGTCCACAGCTCCTCGGACCCGCCCTTCGCGGCCGTCGCCGGCTGGGGCGCCCTGACGTCGACACTGTCGGCCGTATCGGTCGTATCGGCGATGTCGGTGATCGTCACCGTCTCGTCGCGCCGCTCGATGGCCGATTCGAGCTCCCTCGCTACGCCGAGCAGGCGGGCCTGCATCGTCGACAGCTGTTCCGTAAGGTCGTTACGCCGCATCTCGAGGCCTGCGATCGTGCGGTCCGCCCTTTCCCTCGCGTCCTGAAGGGCGCGTTCGGCTGCCTCTCGCGCCTCCTCCGCCTTCGCCTGAGCGTCGAGGCGGATCCGATCCGCGTCGGCCCGCGCTTCGCGGAGCGTTCGGTCCGCCTCCTCACTGGCCTCCCGACGCATACGCTCGGCCTCCCCCTCAGCCGCTCGGACGAGCCCGGCGAGGCGAGAAGCCAGCTCCTCGTAGGCATCCGGTGCGGGGGGTCTTGCGTGGGCAGTCGACTCGCCTCCCAACCGCACCCCACGGATCACCTCTTCCATCCGCTCGACCTGTCGCGCCACCAGTCCGAGGTACTCGCGGACCTGGTCTGGGTCGTAGCCGCGGCGTGTGGTTACGAATTGCCGCCGGCGGATTTGCTCGGGGCTCGAGAAGACCGGGAGGTCGAGATCCGTGGACGACATGGCAGCCTCCTACAAGATCGATCTGGGGGACCGCCGCTCGAATGGTAG
>JBFMCN010000047.1:0-8479 GCA_040754475.1 Actinomycetota bacterium
CTGTGTAGAGGTGTGGGAGGTGCTCGAGGACCTGCTGATCGTCCGTGCGAACGCCTTGGACCAGATCGTTCGGAGCGTGCGTGGAAGGGCTCAGCGTCGCGCGCCCACGGGACGGCTCGGGCTGGCTGCCGCCGCCTTCTGGGAAGGCTACTGGCAGGAGACCGCGTCCGAGCAGGAATCGCAGCCGAGCCCCGAGCAGCCGAGCCGGACCGAGGACGACTCCAAAGACCACGGCGAACCGCCGCGGCGGGCCCGGGCCGTGACGAAGTCGAGGGCCTGCAAGGGAGCCGCCACCAAGGCGAAGGTCCCCAAGGCCGCACAGGCTCCGAAAGCTCCGAAGGCCGCCGCCCCGAAGACGCCATCGGCCGAGGAGACGCCCGTGCCACCCAGGCCCAGGCGGAGGAAGCCCCCTGCCGCAGGCTGAGCTCGGCGCCGCCCCGGCTCCCCAGGCCCGGCAACCCGGTTGTGTAGCATCTCCACACCATGCGGAGGTACGACCCGAGCGAGATCGAGCCGAAGTGGCAGGAGGTCTGGGAGCGCGAGCGCCTCTACCGCGCCTCAGAGGACCCGGAGGATCCACGGCCGCGCTTCTACGCGCTCGACATGTATCCGTACCCCTCCGGCGACATCCACATGGGCCACACGGAAGCATTCTCCGGGGGGGACGCCATCGCTCGGTTCAGGGCGATGCGCGGCTACAACGTCCTGCACCCGGTCGGCTGGGACGCCTTCGGTCTGCCGGCCGAGAACGCCGCGATCAAGCGCGGGACCCACCCGAAGGAGTGGACCTACGCGAACATCGACCAGCAAGCGCGGTCGTTCCGGCGCCTGGGGATGTCTTTCGACTGGACCAGGCGGCTCCACACCTGCGACCCGGAGTACTACCGCTGGACCCAGTGGCTGTTCCTGAAGCTCTTCGAGCGAGGGCTCGCCTACCGAAAGACCGCGCCCGCGAACTGGTGTCCGGACGACCAGACGGTCCTCGCGAACGAGCAGGTGGTCAACGGCGCCTGTGAGCGCTGCGGCGCCGCGGTCGTTCGCAAGGACCTCACGCAGTGGTTCTTCAAGATCACCGACTATGCCCAGCGGCTGCTCGACGACATCGACGAGCTGGTCGACTGGCCCGATCGCGTGATCACGATGCAGCGGAACTGGATCGGGCGCTCCGAAGGCGCGGAGGTCGAGTTCGAGATCGCGGAGACCGGCGACGCGGTGAAGGTCTTCACCACCCGTCCAGACACGCTGTGGGGAGTCACGTTCTTCGTCTTCGCCGTCGAGCACCCGCTCGTGCCGAAGCTGGCTGCAGTCGGAGGCTCCTCCCCGGTAGCCAACGAGATGATCGAGCGGCTTCGGGCTACCCCGCTCACGAGCCGGGAGCAGGCGGAGAGTCGCGAGGGCGTCCGCCTGGGCGTCCACGCGGTCAACCCGGTAAACGGGGAGAAGGTGCCGTGCTTCGTGGCTCCCTACGTCCTGATGGAGTACGGAACCGGCGCGGTCATGGGCGTCCCGGCCCACGATCAGCGCGACTTCGAGTTCGCGAACGAGCATGGACTCGAGATCCGAGTGGTGATCAAGCCCGAAGGAGCGGAGACGGAGGAAGCCCTCGCCGTCACTTGCCATGAGGGAGCGGGCGTAATGGTCAACTCGGGCCCGTTCGACGGCGCCTACTCGCCCGAGTCGATCGCACAGGTCGCCTCTTGGCTCGAGGAGCAGGGCAAGGGAAGTGCCGCCGTGACCTACCGATTGCGCGACTGGCTGATCTCGCGCCAGCGGTACTGGGGCGCGCCGATCCCGATCGTCCACTGTCCTGACCACGGCGAGGTCGGCGTGCCGGAGGACGAGCTACCGGTGCTCCTGCCCGACGACGTGGACTTCCAGCCGGGCGGGGAGTCGCCCCTGGCCCGGCACGAGGGCTTCTCGAACACGACCTGCCCGACGTGCGGCGGGCCGGCGAAGCGCGACACCGACACGATGGACACGTTCGTCGACTCGTCCTGGTACTACTTCCGCTACTGCTCGCCGGGTCTCACGGACGGACCGTTCCGGCCCGAGGAAGTCGCCAGATGGATGCCGGTCGGTCAGTACACAGGCGGCGTCGAGCACGCGATCCTGCACCTGCTCTACTCGCGCTTCTTCACGAAGGTCCTCTACGACATGGGCCTGATCGAGTTCACGGAGCCGTTCCCTCGGCTGATGAACCAGGGTCAGGTCATCTACGGGGGGGCTTCGATGAGCAAGTCGAAGGGCAACATCGTCGAGCCGAAACCCATCGTGGATCGCTGGGGAGCGGACACGATCCGCCTCACGTTGCTGTTCGCCGGCCCGTTCGAGGACGACATCGACTGGAAGCTGATCGCACCCGACCCGGAGCGACGGCCGGGTGTCAATGCCTGGCTGGGGCGGGTGTTCACGGCGGTCCTCGACGGGGCCGGCCGCGACGCGACCGAGCCGGAATCGCTGCGACGCCTGACGCACCGCACGGTCAAGGGAGTCACCGATGACCTGGAGAAGTTCCGTTTCAACGTCGCCGTCTCCAAGCTGATGGTGCTCACGAACGAGATCCGCTCGGTGTTGGACGCCGGCGGAGGCGCTCGTGAGGCGGCTACCGCCCTCGTCCAGATGCTCGCCCCGATGGCTCCGTTCGTCACCGAGGAGCTGTGGCGTGAGGCGCTCGGACACGCCGAGAGCGTCCACGTGTCGTCCTGGCCGTCATACGACCCCGATCTCGCGCGCGAGGAGCGAGTGGTCCTGGTGGTTCAGGTCGACGGGAAGGTCCGCGACCGGGTCGAGGTCGACGCGGGTGCCTCGGAGGAGACCTGCCGGGAAGTCGCGCTTGCCTCCGAGAACGCGGCACGGTTCCTGGAAGGCCGCGAGATCCGTCAGGTGATCGTCCGGCCGCCGAGGCTCGTGAACGTCGTTACGGCGTAGGGATAACGCGTTCGCTGTAGTCCTAAACCCCCAGCCAACCACTCCCGATACCTTGAAGCGAACCGGTGGGTCCCGCCGGTTTGTGGTCGTGAGCAAGCAAGAGGGGGAAATGAGTCGGTCCGGCCCAATCGAGACCGGGACTACGAGCGCGAAGAGGGCCCTGTCGGCCGGCGAGCTCCGGACGGAACGGTCGATCGCGCTCATCCGCATCGCGGTCATCGTAGTCGTGGCCGGCGTCTACCTGAGCTCGATCGGGATCCGGCGGCCGCTCGGGCCGCTCGCCGTCTCGATCCTGGCGCTCGTGGCCATCTACAGCCTGTGGACGCTCCTAGCCCGACCCTACGCGTCGATGCCTCCGGCCCGGTTCCAGACCGCGACGCTCCTCGCCGACGCGGCGTTCATAACGCTCTGGTGCAAGGCGACGGGTGGGCCTGCCAGCGAGTTCTGGACCCTGTACCTGATCGCCGTGATCGCCGTCGCCATGCGATTCGACCTCACGGAGACCCTGGGCTCGGCGCTGGGTCTTGCGCTCCTTTACGTGGTGGTGATGAGCATGGAGGGCGGCCTGCCCCGTACCTCACTGCTCGCGCGGCCCGCGCTCATGCTGGTCACCGGGTTCGCCGTAGGTCTGCTGGCCCGTGAGCGGCGGGTCGACGAGCGGCAGCGCGATGCGCTTGTACGGATAGCAGACGAGCGGTCCCGAGCGCTTGCCGAGGAGCAGGCGCTGGTCATCCGTCTGCGCCAGGTGGACCTGGCCAAGACGGAGTTCGTGGCGGTCGCGTCCCACGAGTTCCGTGGACCGCTCAGTGCCATCCTGGGCGTGGTGAGCACGCTCCGGACTCACGACGAGGAGCTCGGGCCGGATGTCCGCGCCGAGTTGCTCGAAGGAGCGGCCGCCCAGGCCGAGCGCCTCACACGCCTCGTCGAAGACCTGCTGACGGTTTCGAGGATCGACGACGGCGCGCTGCCCCTGGACGTGCGGCCCGTGCATCCCAGGCGCCTGATCTTCGAGGCGATGCAGGCCTCCGGGACCTCGGATCTGGCGAACGTCGAGACCGGGGACGTGGAGCGCGTCTGGTGCGACGCGGATCGCATCGTGCGGGTGCTGACGAACCTCCTCGACAACGCCAAGAAGTACTCGCTGCCGGGCGGCGCCGTCTTCGTCACGGTTTGGGAGGGCGAGAGCGCTGTGACGTTCAGCGTCCGGGACCAGGGTCCGGGCATCCCCAGCGAGCAGCGGGACGAGATCTTCGAGCGGTACAAGCGGCTGATGGCTGCCCCCGAGAAGCCTGGCACCGGGCTCGGCCTCTACATCTCACGGTGCCTGGTCGAGGCGCACGGCGGCGAGATCCGGGTGAACGAGGCGCCCGGCGGAGGGGCCGAGTTCCTGTTCTCGCTCCCGAAGCCGTCCGCTGTTGAGGTCGCAGCGACTGCCCAGTACCCCGTGCCGCGCGCAAACGTGAGTTAGCTCACAGCGCCGGCGTGCCGGCCGCTGCTAGGTTCCAGTCCGTGACTCCCCCACGCCGGTGACGTCCGGGGAGGTTCGGTGTCGGGGGAATCCCTGAGAGAGCGGCTGTCGGCTCTCTCTCGCGCCGAGCTCGTGGGGGTCTCGGTCCTCGTGGCCGCGACGCTTGCCGGGGCGGGTCTTTGGTACATGCGCTCCCTGCCGCGGCCGGTGCAGGTCCGGGCCGGTGGGGAGTTCGGGGCCCCCGCTGCGGTCTCGCCCTCCGCTGAAGCCCCCGTTCTCTTGGTCGACGTCGCCGGTTGGGTTCGCCATCCGGGCGTGTACGAGTTCCACGAGGGCGACCGGGTGATCGACGCGATCGAGGCGGCCGGCGGTGCGCGCTCCGGCGCTGCCCTGGATTCGCTGAACCTGGCGGCGCCGCTCGCCGACGGGATCCAGGTGCTGGTTCCGAAGAGGGCGCCCACCGGGACGTCGGCGTCCGGCACGACGAGTGGGGGCACGGGGAAGGTCAACATCAACACGGCGTCCGCATCGGAGCTTGAGGCACTGCCCGGTGTGGGCGAGGTTATTGCACAGCGGATCGTGGACTACCGTGCGGCGAACGGCGCTTTCACCTCGGTGGACCAGCTCCTCGAGGTGAGCGGTATCGGTGACGCCACCCTGGCCGAGATCCGCGACCTAGTGACCGTGTGAGCGGCTGGATCCTGCCCTGCGCGGCGGCGTCGTTCTGGGCAGGACTACTCCTTTGGCCGGTCGTGAATCCGGGGTTGCCCGTGTGGGCGTGGATCGTCGCGGGTATCGGAGCGCTGGCGTCCGGCCTCGCCCTTGCGCCGCCCCTCTCAGACGGGAACGACCCGGTCGCGGCGGCAGGATTGGTGCCGGCAGAGTCGGAGCCCGATCCGCTGCAGGCGGTCGCGCCGGTTCGGACGGGGGCGGGACGGGGACCACCTGCCTGTGCTCTCGTGCTCGTGCTGCTGGGGGTCCTTGCGCTTGGGGCGGGGTGGGGCGGCGTCCACGCTCGTCGGACCGAGGGGTCGCTCCTCGGCCGGCTGGCGCCCAGGCGGGTCGAGCTGGAAGGAAACCTGCGCACCGATCCCTCGCAGGGCGACCATGGGTGGAGTGCCGTCCTGGACGTCTCGTCGGCGCGCTGGGACGGCGGAGCGGCGGCGCTCCGCGAGTCCGTCTGGGTCCAGGGACCGGGGGACAGGCCCGTCGCGGTCCGCGGCGACCGTGTTCGAGTCCTCGGCGAGATCGAGCGACCGGGCGACGCGGGGTTCGCCACGTTCCTCGCCCGAAGGGGGCTGGCGGTCGAGATCCGCGCCGACGAGGTCGTCCGGCTCGGCAGCGCAAGCGCGCCGATCATCCGCAGCGCCCAGGCGTTCCGTGCCTTCGTCGGACGCTCGATCGGTCGTCTGTTCCCCGCGCGGGAGGCCGGATTGCTGATGGGGCTCGCGCTCGGAGACGACTCCCGTCTGGATCCTGACGTTGCCCGGGACTTCCAGGCGACGGGCCTCGGGCATCTTCTCGTCGTGTCGGGCGAGAACGTGGCGATGGTCCTCGGACCTGTGATCGGCCTTGCGGCGTTCCTCCACCTGTCCCGCGTCCCGCGCTTCCTGCTCGGTCTGTCGACCGTCGTGTTCTTCGTCGTCCTGACTGGCGCCGAGCCGTCGGTGATGCGCGCAGGGGTCATGGCGTCTCTGACGCTCGCCGGGGTCTTCTTGGGACGGCCTCGAAGCACGGCCGCGATCCTGGCGGGTGCCGTTCTGGTGCTGCTCGTCCTCGATCCGACGCTCGTGTGGTCGATCGGCTTCCAGCTCTCGGTCGCGGCGACGGCCGGGATGATCGCCTTGGCCTCTCCCGTGGCCGAGCGTCTTCGGTTCCTCCCACGGCCGGTGGCGCTCGCCGCCGGTACGACCATCGCCGCGCAGCTTGGGGTCACACCGATCCTGCTGTTCCACTTCCACGAGGTCCCCGGCGTGACTGTGCTCGCGAACCTGCTGGCGTTCCCGGCCGTCTCGCCGGCGCTCGTCCTCGGGCTGATCGCCGCCGGGACCGGACTACTGTTCGAGCCCCTGGGGCGCCCGCTCGCGTTCGTGGCCGCCCTCCCGATGCGGTATCTGGAGGTCGTCGCCGACAGGCTCGCCAGCGCCCCGCTCCCGTGGATAACGTCCGGCGGCGGGCTCGTGCCGCCAATCGCCGGCGGGCTCGCCGTCGTCCTGTCGGCGTGGTGGCTGAGGTCCGGCCGGCGCCTTCCTCGGGCGGCGATCGCCGTCGGCTGCGTGCTCCTGCCGCTCTACGTATGGACCTCTGCAGTGTCGTCCGGGCCTCCCTCGGGGCTGGCGATCCGCTTCTTCGCCGTGGGACTGGGAGACGCGGCGCTCGTGAGCTCGCCGGAGGGAGCGAACGTCCTCATCGACGCCGGTCCCGATCCCGTCGAGGTGGCGACGAAGCTCTCCTCCTTGGGCGTGAAGCGGCTCGATCTGGTCGTGGCGACGCACCCGCACGCCGATCACGTTGCCGGGTTCCCGGCCGTGATGGCCCGATTCCCGATCGGGTTGGTCCTCGAGCCGGGGTGCGCGGAGCCGTCACCCGCCTACGCCGAGTTCCTCAGGACGCTGGCCGAGGAGGACCTGCCGGTCGAGCACCCGCGCACCGGAGATACGTTCGATGTCGGTGGCATCGGCATCGAGGTCCTCGCGCCCGAGGGTTGTGCCAGCGGGACGGACTCGGATCCCAACAACGACTCGCTCGTGCTCCGCGTGACGTACGGCGAGGACGTGGTGCTCTTCGGCGCCGACGCCCAGGCGCAGTCACAGCAAGCCATGCTCGACGAGCACGCTCCTCTCGCAGCGGAAGTGCTCAAGGTGCCGCACCACGGCGGTGACACTTCGCTCGTCGAGTTCTTCCACGCAGTCGATCCTCGGCTCGCCGTCGTGAGCGTCGGCCCCAACGACTACGGGCATCCCGTGCCGAGCGTGCTCGAGGAGCTTCGCGCGACCGGTGCGGAGGTTCTTCGAACCGACATGGACGGCGACATCACCGTCACGTTCGCGCCGGAGGGCCTTCTCGTAGAATCCGGCGCGTGACCTCCCACAGAGCGCCCGTATACCTGCTCTGGGGCGAGGACACGTTCCTGCTCCGCGAGGCGGCGCTCGAGATCCTCGGGCCCGACATCCGGCCCCGCGAGATCGAAGCGGTGGATTGGCAGGGAGGAGAGACGGCGGATCTCGCCACGCCGTCGCTGTTCGGCGAGCGACGGGCGCTGCTCGTCTCGGACTGCCGCTCCCTTCCGGACCACGCGATGAAGGAGATCGCCGGGTACCTTGCCTCCCCTGCGCCCGACGCTCCGCTCGTGCTGCTGGCCGTGGTGGGGCAGCGGGCAAAGGCCCCCGCGGCCCTCACCAAGCTCGTCGAGCCGGTCGGAGAGGTGCGCGGAGTGAGACTGGCCCGCAAGGACCTGATCTCCTGGGTCCTCGCGCGCGGGCGGTACCGGGGCATCGAGGTGGCGCCGGATGGTGCCGCAGCCCTGATCGAGACCGTCGGGGAGAACCCCGCCTCGCTCGACCAGTCCCTCGACCAGCTCGCATCGGCCTTCCCGGGGGAGCGCGTGACCCGCGATCTGGCCGGCCGGCAGTTCCGTGGGCTCGGCGAGCAGCACGTGTGGGATCTTTGCGACAGGGCGTTCGGACGCGACGTGCCCGGCGCCATGCGCTCGCTTCAGACGCTGCTCGAGGCGCGCGTCGACCCTCTCCTGATCCTGGGCGGCGTTGCCTCGCGCCTGCGGGACCTGATGAGGGTCCGAGCGCTTCCCGATCGGCTGCCACCCGCGGATATCGCCCGAGCGGCCGGGCTGCGGTTCGACTGGCAGGCGCGTCGCTACCGCGACCTGGCGAGGCGCTTCACGCTCGAGGAGCTCGTGGACATCCACGACCTGGTCGCCCAGGCGGACCGGGCACTGAAGTCGGGCGGTGAGGAAGACGTCGTGTTGCCCTTGATGGTCGCGGCGATCGCCGGCGCGCCCACGGGGGTGTCCGGCTAGGACTCGGCGGCGTCGCCGGCGCGGTTCGCCACCTTGGCCAGGCGCGA
>JBFMCN010000048.1:0-10834 GCA_040754475.1 Actinomycetota bacterium
ACATCCACAAGCGGTTCGGCGCGGTACGCGCGAACGACGGCGTAACGGTTCGGGTGGAAGCCGGCACGCTCCACGGCCTGCTGGGAGAGAACGGCGCCGGTAAGTCCACCTTGATGAAGGTCCTCTCCGGGTACTTGCGCGCCGATTCCGGGGAGATCGTCCTCGACGGCGTCCGGATCCAGATGTCCTCGCCCCAAGACGCCATCCGGGCGGGGATCGGCATGCTTCACCAGGACCCGCTCGTGTTCCTCCCTCTTAGCGTTCTCGACAACTTCGCCCTCGGGAGCCCACGTGGGAAGCAGACGGATCGGTCGGCGGCCGCCGCGGCGCTGCGGGAGCTCGCCGACCGCTTCGGCTTCTCGTTCGACCCGGATGCCCCTGCTCGAAGCCTCACCGTGGGTGAGCGACAGCAATTGGAGATCGTCCGGCTCCTGTGGTTGGGAGCCCACGTGCTGATCCTGGACGAGCCGACCACCGGGATCTCCGCCACTCAGCGGGAGAAGCTCTTCGAAGCCCTCCGGATGCTCGCCGACCAGGGCATGATCGTGATCTTCGTCTCCCACAAGCTCGCCGAGGTGGAGTCACTCTGCGGACGGGTGACCGTCATGCGCGCGGGCAAGGTGGCCGGCGAGACCGAAATGCCATGCTCCACCGACCGCCTGGTGGAGCTGATGTTCGGCCAGATCCTGCCCAAACCGGAGGCGGCGATCGTCGAGCAGGGGGAAGTCGTCCTGGAGCTCGAATCCGTGGTGCTCAGGGAGCGGTCTCGCACCGCCGCTCGGCCGATCTCCCTTCAGCTGCGGTCCGGGGAGGTCCTCGGGTTGGCCGGGCTCGAGGGAAGCGGCCAGAGGACCTTCCTCCGGACCTGTGCGGGACTTCTGGAGCCGTCCGCGGGACGTGTGCGCCTGGCAGCACAGGACCTGACCAGAGCAGGCTATCGGGACTTCCTTGCGGCCGGCACGTACTACCTCCCCGCAGGACGCCTTGAGGAGGGCTTGGTTGCCGGGCTGACGGTCACCGAACACTTCTTGCTGACCCGCAGAGGCAAGGGGTTCTTCATCGACTGGGGGGACGCCCGCGTGCGAGCGAGCGAGAAGATCGCCCAGAACTGCATCCGGGGGACTCCCTCCTCCCCCGCCGACGCCCTGTCCGGCGGGAACCAGCAGAGGCTGTTGCTGGCGATGATGCCCCCCGAAACCCGCCTCCTTCTGATGGAGCACCCGACAAGGGGGTTGGACGTCGAGTCTGCAGACTGGGTCTGGGCCAGTCTGCAGGAGCGGCTCGGCAGAGGAACGGCCATCGTCTTCGCCTCGGCCGACCTCGACGAGATCCTCAGGTACAGCGACCGGATCGTGGTCTTCTTCGCCGGCGAGGTGCTGAGGATCGTGGACGCGCGACAGACGAGCGGCGACGAGCTGGGCCACCTCGTCGGTGGGAAGGAGGTCGTGTGAGCCTGAGCGACCCACGGCGTGGACCGGTGGCCGGTGCGCGGGCGCGCGAGCTGGCTCGGCGGGCCGGATCGCTCCTGCTACCGCTCGCGCTCTCCCTGGGCGTCACCCTGCTCATCCTGATGCTGGTCGACGCCCCTCCTGTGGAGTCCCTGCGGCTGTTGTGGCGGGGTTCCGCCGGAAGCCCAGGCAAGCTTGCCGACACGTTCATGGCCTGGGTGCCACTGGCGCTGGCCGGCGCCGGACTCGTCGTCACATTCGCCGCCGGCCTGTGGAACATCGGGGTCGAGGGCCAGATCGTCGCGGGAGCGATCGCGGCCGCATGGGTCGCTCGCGACGTGCCGGGACCCGCCGCGGTCTTGATCCCGCTGACCATGGCTGCCGGTATCTTCGGGGGAGCCCTCTGGGGCCTGGTCGCCGCCTTGCTCAAGACTCGAGGCGGAGTCAACGAGATCTTCGGCGGCCTGGGTCTGGACTTCGTTGCGTCCGGGGCCGCCATCTACCTGATCATGGGCCCGTGGAAGCGTCAGGGAGTCGCTTCCACGAGCGGGACGGATCTGTTCAGGCCCGAGGCGTGGCTCCCGACCGTCGGAACCACAACACTCGTGCCCCTGGCGGCAGCCCTCTCGGTGGTCGCGGTCGTCCTCGTGTACCTGCTGATGCGCGGGACCATGTTCGGGCTCCGCCTGAAGGCGGTCGGCCGGAACGTCACCAGCGCTCGCCTGATGGGCATCCCGACCGACCGCTACGTCCTCGCGGCCTTCGCCGTGTGCGGTGCGCTCGCCGGCCTGGCCGGAGCGATACAGGCGACGGGAATCCACCACAAGCTGATCCCATCGATCTCCGGCGGCTTCGGTTTCCTGGGCATCCTGGTAGTGCTCTTGGCCGGCTTTCGAGCAGCCTGGATCGCGCCGATCGCCCTGTTCTTCGCCGGGGTCTCGATCGGCAGCACCCAACTGCAACTTCGACTGAACTTGAACTCGGCGCTCGGCGGCATCATCCAGGGCGTGCTCGTCCTGTTCGTGATCCTTGCCGGAGGGTGGCAGCAGCGCCTTCGCTCTCGCCGGCAGGGAGAGCCCGGCGCCTCATCGGCCGAAGCAGAGGGCGGATAGGGATGGAAGCCACGCTCGCGTCGATCGTTGCCGCCGCGACACCCCTCGTGTACGCCGCAGTGGGCGAGACCATCGGGGAGCTCGCGGGAGTCATCAACCTGTCGCTCGAGGGGACGATCATGCTCTCGGCGATGACGGGATTCGCCGCCGCCTTCGTCTCGGGGAACGTGGTCGTGGGCTACCTCGCGGCGGCGGGTGTCGGCATGCTGCTCGCCGCCATCGTCGCTTTCGGAAGCATACGGCTGCGCCTGAACCAGATCGCGATCGGCTTCGTGCTGGCACTACTCGCGGTCCAGCTGGCCTACTTCTTCGGCACCTCGTACGTGAGGCAGCCGGGCCCGCAGGTACCGGCTCTTCCGATCCCGCTGCTCGACAGTATCCCGTTCTTCGGACAGGTGCTCTTCAAGCAGAACCTGTCCGTGTACGGAAGCTACATGGCGATCGTGGGAGCCTACGTGTTCGTCTACAAGACCCGGCGCGGGCTGATCCTGCGAGGCATAGGGGAGCGTCCCGAGGCAGCGTTCGCCCGCGGCATACCCGTGAACCGCCTGCGCTATCTGTACACCATCGTGGGCGGCGCCTTGGTAGGGATCGCGGGCGCCGCCTTCTCCCTCGACGTCAAGCTCGGCTGGTACGAGGGGCTCACGCGCAACTTCGGTTGGATCGCCCTGGCAATCGTGATCTTCGGAGGATGGCACCCGGTCCGCGCCGCGTTCGGCGCGTACCTGTTCGGCGCCCTGCAGACCGCCGCCACGAAGCTCCAACCGGTCCTGACGGGGCTCTCACAGATCCTCCCGCTGATGCCGTTCGTGCTGATGATCTTCGCTCTCGTCCTGGTCAACCTTCGGGTCCTGCGAGGCGTGTGGGATCGGCATCCTGCGCTGCGCAGGGTCTTGGGGGGCGAGCCACCTGCCGGTCTTGGTGTCGTGTTCCATCCCGAGTAGGGGCATCGGCCCGCTGGCCGCTCACCGCAACGACCGTGGCCGGATATCCTGAAGGGCCTTGGAAGGGGCCTCGGTTGTGACGCGAGGGATCCGACGGGGGGAACGAGGGCTGTGATCTGATGGCCAAGAAGAAGCGGAAGCCGCGCCAGGCGAAGGCCGACGTAGCACCAGGGACATCGACCACGATCGCAGAGCGGCCACGCTCCGCGCGTTCGGAACGCAAGGAGCTGGTCAGGCAGGAGCGGGAGGAGACCCGCAAGCGCGAGGCACGTCGCCGCGTGATCCGGGGGATGACGATCTACACGGTCGCTGCGGTCGCGCTCGCCACGGTGGTCCTGTATCTCAACCGACCCAAGCCCGCGGAGTCCGGTCCGCTCCCGGGGATGCTCACGGGTGAGGCGCCCTGGCCGGCCAACACCGGCCGGGTCGGTGATCGCGTGGACCGCCTGGGACTGCCGGGGGCGGGCGACGCCATGCACATCCACACCGAGCTGCAAATCTTCGTCAACGGCACGCTGGAGTGGGTTCCCGGGAGGATCGGCCTTGCGACTGGCGTGGAGTCGCCGCTCCACACGCACGGGAAGGACGGCGTGATCCACGTCGAGTCGGAAACGGTCCGGACCTTCACGCTTGGCGACTTCTTCGATCTCTGGGGAGTGCGCCTCACCAACACGTGCTTGGGCGGTTACTGCGACGTGGGGAGCCGGTGGCTGAGAGCCTATGTCAACGGCGAACTCGTCCAGGGGAGCCCGCGGGCGATAGAGCTGGAAGACCAGTCGGTGGTCGTGCTCACGTTCGGGACGACCTCGGAGGAGCCGAACCCGATCCCTTCGACGTACGACTGGTCCACCCTCACCCCGTAGGGCCGCGAAATCGGCTCACGAGACCTCGCACGAGCCGGACGGCGAGCACGTGACGGTCCCGTTCTCGAAGGTCACCTTCGTCCCGCCGTTCTCCAGGTTCTCCACGTCGCTCGTGGGGAACCCGAGCGAGCCACCCGGGCCGCCCTCCTGCAGGTAGAAGTCCAGAAGCGAGCCGGAAAGGTCATGCGCGCCCAGACCGTCCTTGAAGAAGATCGTCGCCCGCTGGAACTGCTGACGCTCCCCGCCGGCCACCCCGGCCTGCCGTGAGGTCGGCAGCCCGGGCCGGCATCCGATCGCGTCGTACTTCTCGCGGATCGGGCCGACGACCTGGCGGTTCGCGTTGATCCAGACGCGATCGTCACTCAGGTCGAGCAACGAGCGCAGCGTGCCACCGCTGATCGTGGCGCTCCCGCTCTCGCCCCGCACCACAGTCGTGATGATGCGCCCAGAGACTCCTCGCACCGTGTTGGTGAAACTCAGGACCGTGCCGATCCCCAGGTGGAGCTTGTTCGTCACTTGCTCGGCGGTCAGCGTGACCTGCCAGACCGCATTCGGATTGGCCTGCGTATAGTCGCCCGGATCGCACACGCCGCGAAGGTACGGGATGGGCGAACCGGGCCAGACGTTCTCGTTGTTCTCCGTATGGCCGCCGCTCGAGGAGAAGTAGTACGCCGTGATCACCTTCCCCTGATACGCGATCACTCTGCCCTGCGTAGCGTCCACGGCCGCGACCCAGCGATCGCCGCTTGGTTCGGCCTCCTTGTCGTAGCCCGCGTACACCTGATCCATCGAACTCGCGTAGAGCGCGCAGTTGCAGCCCGGTCGATACTGCCCGAGCGCCGCCCTCGCGAACGCGTAGGAACGGCCCGCGATCGCCTGCACCTGGAGTGCCGGCTTCGGCCATTCGGCCGGAACCTCTCCGAGCCCATACAGGTAAGGTTCGGGCTCGATCGTGAGGATCAGCCGGAGAACGCAGCTCGAGCTGCAGTTGTAGATGTTGAACTCTATGAAGCCCCGGCTGTAACGATGCCCGGCCTCGGGGATGCGGACGATGGACCCGGCTTCGGCATACACGGCGTAGAGGTTCTGACTCGGCCCGCCGACGTCGCTTCCCACCGTTTGACCGGACCCGTCGACGATCCGGTACTTCTGGTCGACGACCTTCACGGTCCACGTCTTGCCCGCCGGAACGGTCGCCACGACGTTGCCAGAGCTCGGGTCGCCGACGAGTAGCGCGACGTCTCCCCCCTGGGCACCCACTCGCAGCTTGGCCTTGCCCTGCACGAGCCCGATCCGAAGACTCTTCGGCGGCTTGGCGTACGTGATGACCTTCGTTCCCGTATAGAAGTGCCTGAGGATCTGGTCGCTCTTCCATCCCTGCAGGGCCATGCCGTAGGCGCCCCACTGTGACATGCCGAGACCGTGCCCCCAGCCTGACCCGAAGAACCTGAACGAGTCGGCCGCACCAACGCGGGGTACCGGCCATATGGCTACGGCCGATACGACGAGAACGAGGGCGAGCGCTCTTCGCATGCTCTGGAAGGTTCCCGGACGGGAACGGCACCCTATCACATCGGCTCCGATCGATCGGTCGGTTGCGTCTCGCCGACTTCCTGACCCACGGAGACGCGCTCACCGACCACCGTCGCCCCAGCGGCGACACTGGCGCCTTCGGCCAGGGCCGAATCCGACACGCTCGCCCCGGGGCCCACCCGGGAGCGTGGCCCAAGGATCGAGCCCGCGACGCTCGCTGCGGCTTCGACGATGGCGCCCGGGTGCACGACCGAATCGTCGACGCGCGCATCGGGGCCCACCGCGGCCCCCTCTCCGACCACCACCCACCGCCCCAGATGAGCCCGCGGGTCCACTCTGGCACCGGCTGCCACGAACGGAGCGGAATACCGCTCGCCGTCGACCTTCCCCTTGAGGATGTCGAAATGGGCCTGCAGGTACTTCTCGGGCGTGCCTAGGTCGAGCCAGTACGCATCCGACGGGAACCCGAGCACCGGGCGCCCCGAAGCGATCAGCGCGGGGAAGATGTCGCGTTCGATGGAGATGTTCGTTGCCTGCGGCCACTCGCGAAGCGGCCCGGGATCGAGCACGTAGGTACCCGCGTTGATGTCGCCCGGTATGAGCTCCGCCGGCTTCTCCCGGAACTCGGTCACGCGGCCGTCGGGCCGGGTGAGGACCAGGCCGAAGGGCCGAGCGTCGTCGACGTGGTGGAGCGCGATCGTCGCGGAAGCGCCGCGCTCGCGGTGGAGCTCGATCATCGACGTGAGGTCCAGGTCCGTGAGGACGTCGCCGTTCAGCGCGAAGAAGGGCGCGTCGTCCAGGCACTCGAGGGCGCTCACGATGGCCCCCCCGGTGCCGAGCGGCTCCGACTCGGTGATCCAGGTGATCTTGGGATCGCCGTGGCGCGCCTCGATGAAAGCGTGGAACGTGGACTCCAGGTAGGAGGACGAGAGCACGACGTCGTGCACGCCGTGCCCCGCCAGATGATCGAGGACGTGGTCGAGGAACGGGCGCTCCATGAGCCAGAGCAGCGGCTTGGGGATCGTCTCCGTGATCGGCCGAAGCCGTGTTCCCTCGCCGCCGACGAGCACGACAGCCTTCACCGCGATGCCATCTTCCTGCGCAGGGACTCGAACTCGGCGCGAAGTCGGAGCGTCGCCCATGCGAACGGAAGGGTCACGCGTCTCCAACCCCCCGCCCGGTGCTTCCGGTAGTAGCGGTAGATGCTGTTCGAGTGCATCACGAGCATCCGGCGCGAGCAGCCGGTAGAAACCCCGATCTCGTGCACTATCTCGACCTGCGGAGTGAACACCACCCTCCAGCCCGCCTGACGGAGCCTCGTCGCGAAGTCGAGCTCCTCGGCGTAGAGCAGGAAGGACTCATCGAAGCCCCCGACTTGGTCGTATGCCGCGCGCGGGACGAGCATGCAGCATCCGGATACCCAGTCGACCTCCCGCTCCGTCGTTCGGTCCCAGCCGTCCATGTGGTACCGGCGCGTGAAGCGGTTGCCGGGACGGACCGTGCCGAGAAAGGCGTGGCCGAGCGCGTCCACGACGCTCGGGAACGGGCGGCCGCTCGGATACACGGTCCCGTCCGGCCTGCGGACGAGCGGCCCCAAGATGCCCGCGCGCTGGCGTTCGCGCGCCAGGCGGACGTACTCGGCAAGCGTGCCCTTGCGCCATTCGAGATCGGGGTTGAGGAAGAGGAGATAGGGGGCGGACGTCTCTCGCGCCCCCTGGTTCCAGGCCGGTGAGAGATAGACGTTCCTCGGGTTCTCTATGAGGCGGACGCCTGGGTGGGCCGCCTTCGCAGCTAGGTGGCTCCCATCGCGGGAAGCGTTGTCTATCACGAGCACGTCGAGGCTGATGTCGCCCTGATGGGCCTCGAGGCTCGCAAGGCACCGCTCGAGGTACGCACCGGCGTTGTAGTTCACGATCACGAGGGCGAGCTCGGCCGCCCCATTCGTTTTCATGGCTAGCCGTGAGGAGTCCGCGAGATCAGGAAGATGCCCCCGGCGATCAGGGCCACTCCCCCCCACCGCATCGGGGACACGTCCTCGCCCAGAACGAGCTTGTCGGACAGCAGGATCAGCACATATGTGAGGGAGGCGAACGGATAGGCGAAGGACAGTGACGCTCGGGAAAGAACGACCAGCCACACGACGGCCGAGAGTCCGAACAGGAGCAGGCCGCCCCAGACCGCGGCCGTCGAGACCGCCGAGCGGAGCGACGCGCCGTCGAAACCGAACTTGTCCGGAGCGAGGTCCGCATTCACCTGGTTCATGCCGTGCTTCAGCATGAGCTGCGCGACGGCAGCGAGACCGACTGACAGCAGGATCATCGCGATCAACATGGCGAGGCTCGTCTCCTTCATCGGTTCGTGACGCTCTGCGGGCAGTGCGCTCACAGTTCCTCCACCTCGATCTCGACCGGTACGTCGACACGCTCCTGGATCCTGGGTGCGTCGACGACCTCGAAGAGGTATCGCTGCGTCTGCACGTGGTAGAGACGGCCGCTCTCTCGCGAAGTGAGGCCGACCGTCACCCAATACTTGCCGGGGTTGTACGGGAACGACGAGATGTCGAAGCGGACGCGCTTCTTCCCGTCGAAGGTGGCAATCTCGACGCCGGCCGTTGACGTCCTCGCGTCTAGCACGACGTGGTTCGTCGCGCCGTCGAGGATCGCGAAGTCTACGTCGAGGTCGCGGATCGGCTCGTTCGTCCGGACGTCCACCTGGATCGTCAGCGGATCGCCCCGGAGAAGCGGCCCTTCTCCCGAGCCGTCCGCGTAGACGAAGTCCACGGCCTCGATCTCGGCTTCGCGGGTGCCCTCCTCCGGAACGAAGCTCTCGTCCACCTGCCCGAGGAGCACATAGCGCATCTCGCGAACGACGTCGTCGGGCGCCCCGAGCGCGTGCACGTTGCCGTGATGCAGCATCACGGCCCGGTCGCAGATCGCCCGAACCGTGTCGAGGGCGTGCGTGACCAGTACGATCGTCCGCCCGTCGCGCTGGAACTGCCGGATCCGTTCGAGGCACTTCGCCTGGAATGCCTCATCGCCGACGGCGAGAACCTCATCGATCAACAAGACCTCCGGGTCCACATGCACCGCAACCGCGAACCCCAGCCGAACCAGCATGCCGGACGAGTAGAACTTGACCTGGTTGTCCATGAACTCTTCCAGCTCGGCGAACTCGACGATCGCCCCGTACACCGAGTCGGTCTCCTTGCGGGACAGCCCTAGGAAGGACGCGTTCAGGTAGACGTTCTCTCGGCCGGTCAGCTCGGGGTGGAAGCCGGCGCCGAGCTCGAGCAACGCGGCCAGACGGCCGCGCTGGCGGACGGTGCCGGAGGTCGGTCGCAGGATGCCGGCGATGATCTTCAGGATCGTCGTCTTGCCGGATCCGTTGTGGCCGATCAGCCCGAGGGTGCCACCTTCCCGGACGTCGAACGAGACGTCGCGCAGGGCCCAGAAGTCCTCGGCCCGCGACCGCGAGGTCAGGAGCCGCTGCTTGAGCGAGGTGGGCCGTTCCCGAAACAGCCGGAACTTCTTTGAGACGTCCTCGACCTCGATCGCGGCGTTCACAGCTCCTCCGCGAAATCGCCCGAGAGGTCGAAGAAGGTCCGCCACGCGTACAGGAGGAAGAGCAGCGAGCCGGCAAGCACGAGCGCCAGCATGCCGGCCAGCCAGGCAAGGCTCACCGTCGGCAGGACCGGCGGCGACCCCGCCACAGGCTGCACGATGGCGTAGAGCGCGCGCTGGAACCCGAGCACGATGGGCGTGAGCGGGTTCACCAGATAGAGGTCCCATAGGTTCACACCGAGGATCGCGCGGTCCTGCAGGGCGTTCTGCACGAGATGACCCTGGTAGACGATCGGAGTGAACCAGAACCACACCAACAGCCCGAGGGACAGCAGATGCTGGATGTCCCGGTAACGCACGTTCAGCGCGGACAGCCAGTACGTCATCGCGACGGTGAAGACGGCCAGAGCCAGGAACGCCAGCGGATAGAGAGCGAGCTCGGGCACATGCAGCCCGTGGCCGGACAGAACGATGAACACGAGCAGGACGGAGGACTGCAGGACGAAGTCGATGAGCGCGACGCCGACCGAGGAGAGCGGCAAGATCTCGTGTGGGAACGCCACCTTCTTCACGAGGTTCGAGTTGTCGATCACCGAGCGTGCGCCGGTGGACACCGAGACCGAGAACAGGTTCCAGGCCAGCAGGCCCGAAAGCAGGTAGACCGGGAAGTCGGGCATCGAGGTGCGCGTGATCTTCACAACGAACGTGAAGACCGCCAGGAACACGACGGGGTTCAACAGGGACCAGACGGCACCCAGGATCGACGCCGTGTACTTGACCTTCAGCTCCTTGCGGACGAGGTTCAGGAGGATCTCTCGACGTCCGTAGACCTCCCGCGCGCGCTGCGGGATGCGCAGATGCGGCGGCTCGGAGGTCCGGACGATGGTTTCGGCGCCGTTGGCCACGGTTCCTCTCAGTCAGGAAACGCGCTGCTCGAGGGGGCTCCGGCCAAGTCTACAGGCACGGTTTTGGCGCCCTCGGAGGTCAGCGGGCAAGATTCGTGAAGGTCTCGTGAAGACCTCTCGCACGCGCGCGCGGACGGGCCAGGCGCTCGGAACGGTACGCAGCCCGCATGCGTTCACGGTCTGTGTCGCGTCCTTCCTCGGTCCCGGTGGTTCGGCCGACCAGCGGCAACCCTGCCCCGCGGCGCCCGGCCATGTACTCGACGGCTCCTCGTCGGGCCGCCTCCGCCGCCTCTCCAGTCGCCGCAGGCTCGACGAACGCCGTCCCGAAGCGGGCGTTCAGGCGGACGACAGCGCCGGCGATGTCGGTCACCACCTCTTCGGTCGTCGCGACGACGAACCCGTTGCTGAAAGGCAGGAGTGGGGCGTAGAAGCGGACGTACCCGCGGAGCGCCTGGGCCACCGTGAGGAC
>JBFMCN010000049.1:0-15947 GCA_040754475.1 Actinomycetota bacterium
GACAACATCGAGATGACCGTCGAGCTGATCGCCCCCATCGCCATGGAGGAGGGCCTGCGCTTTGCCATCCGCGAGGGCGGCCGCACCGTGGGCGCCGGGCGTGTGACCAAGATCATCAAGTAGGAGACCCATGCCGAAGGCGGACAATCGCCCGAAGATCACGCTCGCCTGCACCGAGTGCAAGCGACGGAACTACGTCACGGTGAAGAACAGGCAGAACGACCGCGATCGTATCGAGCTGATGAAGTACTGCCGGTTCGATCGCAGGCACACCCTTCACCGAGAGACGCGCTAGCGAACGCGGCGCACCTGTCAGTCGGCTGGCTCGGGGGGCACTCGCCCTATCGGTCTTCCCCGTCGGTCACGTCCACCGTTACGACCTTGTTGTGGCGGATGGCGAGGACCAGCGCCTCGAGCTTGGAGTGGACGCCGAGCTTCGTGATGATGTTCTGGGTGTGGGTGCGCAGCGTGTTCGGGCTCACGCCCAGGTCTTCCGCGATGCGGTCCGGCGCCTTGCCGGCCGCCATCTGCTGGAGGATCTGCAGCTCACGCGGCGTCAGCCGACTCAGACGGCCTTCGCTGGTCGCGTCCTGATCGCGACGGTGGCGGAGCCGCCGGAGGGCTCCCTCGATCTCATGACGTTCGTGAAGCGGTTCGCCGCGATGGACCTGACGAACGGCCTCTCCTACGTCGACGACGGCCTTGGTTTTTCGGAGGAGGCCCGAAGCCCCCGCCTGCACCGCCCGCGCGAGCAAGAGCTCGTCCTCGTAGCCGGACAGGATCAACACGCGAGCGCCGGGCTCGGCGTCCTTGATCCTGCGCGTCGCCTCGATGCCGTTCATGCCCGGCAGCGCGACGTCCATCAGCACGACATCGGGCTTGAGCTCGCTCACTGCCTCTACCGCAGCGGAGCCGTCGGTCACGACGTCCACGATGGTCAAGTCCTTCTCCCGACCGAGGGCGAACTGGAGCGCCTCGCCGAACGTCCGTTGGTCGTCGACGATCAGGACTCTGATGGGCTGTGGCTTCCCGCTAGGGGGCATGGATCGCCCCATCGTAGGATGGGAAGGCGCCGAGTTCACGGAAGCTCAGTGAGTTGGCGTCGGGAGAGCCGTATGGGTAGCGTGATCGCGTGTGACGTCTGGGGGACAAGGCAGCTGTGATGACTGGCACAAGGCAGTCTCGGTCGCCGGCCATGCGAGCGACCGAGAGGCTCCGTGGCCTCGACATCCTCGCCAACAACGCGGGCATCACGCGCGACCGCACCTTCCACGACCTCGACGACGGGCAATCGGGCTTTCGTGCTCGACGTCAACTTCCGCACGGCCTTCGTCGCAACTCTGGCAGCCGCGCGCTGGTGCGTGAATCGGTCAAGCGGGAGACGGCTGCCCGGGGGACGGCCGTGTACGCCAGGCAGGTGACAATCGCCGTGTCCTCGACCGCCATCGTTTGCCCCTCCGGCCGCGCAAGCCACGCGGCGGCAGATGGTGCCCTGATCGACAGCCGACCGAGGGCCTGAGCTGCATGTCGCTGAACTCCGCCCTCGAGGGGAAGTCCTACCCGCCGGTCTCCTTCCAGGTGGAACCCGAGCACGTCGCGCGGTTCTCGTCGGCCGTGGGGGAAGACGGCTCCTTCGTGCCTCCGACGTTCGCAACGGCTCCAGAGATCTCCGCACTCGCTCAAGTGATTGCGGATCCGGAGCTCGGCCTGGATTTCGCGCGCGTCGTTCACAGCGGACAGGAGTACGAATGGCGCCGCTCGCTTGCGGCGTCCGGCACGCTTTCCGTGACGCCTCGGATCGTTGCCGTCGGGGCCAAGGGCCGGCACGAGTTCCTCACCGTGGAGACCGAGATGCGGGATGGCGCCGGCGAGCTCGTCGTCCTCGCCCGGAACACCTTGATTGTGCGAGGTGAGGCTTGAGCGCGGCGGCGCTCCGGTTCGGGGACGTCCGGGTCGGGGACGAGATTCCCCCGCTCGCGAAGGTCGTGACTCGGGAGGACGTCAAGGCTTACGCGGACGCATCCGGAGACCAGAACCCTCTCCACCAAAGCGATGAGTTGGCCAGGGCGGTCGGGTTCCCGGGGATCATCGCCCACGGGATGTTCACGATGGCTCACCTCGTGAGCTGCCTTGTCGCCTGGCTCGGCGAGCCGGCGGGGCTGCTTCGCATCCGCGTTCGGTTTCGATCCGCGGTGTTCATGGGCGAGACGATCGTGGCCGGGGGGATCGTGCGGGCACTTGATCGCAAGACGCGGACCGCGACGCTCGACGTGTGGGTGACGCTCGAGCGGGACGGCGTGATCGAGTATCCGATCAAGCGGAGCGAGGCCGAGGTCAGGCTCGCCTAGCGCGCTACTCCAGGTCGATTCGATCGGGCGAACGCTGGCGCCCGAGGCTTGCGAGCGCGTGCATCGCATCGCCCATCCGGTCGACAACGTCCTGGATGTCGTTGTCGTAGCGCTTGCCCATACGCGTCGTGGCTTCCTCCACCTTGCGCTCGAGCATGTCGCTCACGCGCGCGACCGATTCGGCCGTCGCCTGCACGTCCCGGTGGAGCTGGTCGGCGATCCCCTCCAGCCTTCGGTCCACGATTTCGACGATCTCGGCTGGAAGGCTTGCCTGCATCTCCTTCACGGCACGCAGGGTCTGCTTGCCCGCGTCCAGGTCCTGCAGGCGCTCTGCGAGGGCCTGGTTGTCGGAGCGGATCATGCGGGCGAGGGAGGTGACTCGCGTATCGAGCGCCTCGAGCAGCTTGTCCTCCGTCGTCTGTTGCATCCGCTCCGCGTTCTCGGTCGCGCGCTGCATCACCGAGGACGCGACGTTCAGGCGGTCGATCGTGTCGTCGAACCGCTCGGTGATCGCCACGCCGATCGCCCGTTCGATCTCCTCTCTGAGCCGTCGGGTCATCTCCGCGACCGTCGAACGAGTAGCGTCGGTCAACGCCTCCGACACCCGGCCGAGTCGTTCGTCCAGGGCACGGGCCATGGCCTCGTCGCGCTCGGCGGCCGTCTGGACGAGCGCGTGGCGAAGGGCCTCGGAGTCCGAACGCACGAGCCGGGCGAGCCCGAGCACTCGCGATTCGACCGTTCGGACCATCTCCTTCGAGACCTGAACCGCCACCTCGCGCGCGGCCTCTCTTTCGCGCTGTGTGTGGACTTGAGCAGGTCCGTCAAGGGGGGGCACCCGCTGGGCGCGAGCCTCGAGCGCCTCGAGGGCGTCCTTGGTCTCCTTCGACTCGACGCTCAAGCGGTCGTGCAGGAACTGGATGTTCTCTGCGATCGACCTCATCTGCCCTTGGGACTGATCGCCGTGTGCGGCCAGCTGCTCCCCAAGCAGCTGCATCTGCTCCTCGATCGTCTTGCCCATTCGCCCCGAGACGTCGACGTCGCGGACGCCTAGACTCTCGACTTGCGACTGCACGGTGCTGGCCAACTGGCCGAGGGCCGAAACCCCTTGCTGTACGTAGGTCTGCATGGCCTGAGCGACGTGCTCGGTCTCCTGTGCCACCAGCTCGCCGTGCTCGCGGACCCGAGAATCGATGGTCTCGACGATCGCGCGATCGCGCTCTGCGATCGCCTGGAAGGCGGCCGCCACCTGTCTGCCGACCTCGTCGAGCTGTTGGCGGACCTCTTCCAGGCCGTGCAGGGCGACGGACCCTGCGGCCTCGGAGAGCGTCTCGATGCCGCCCGCCAGCGCGTCCTTCGCCGCCCTCGTCTGCTCCGACAATGCCGAGATCTCGTCCTCGAGGCGGGCCGTCCGCACGGCGAGGTCCTGGAAGCGCTCGTCGCTGTGGGCGATCAGGCTGCGGATGGCCTGGTCGCGCGAGATGCCTTCGAGGATCTTCGCCCGGACCTCCTCCTTGTTGCCTCCGGCGGTCCGCCAGACCTCGCCGGCGATCTCGTGCATGAGGGCGTAGGCGGTCTGCTGGATCGCGTGCAGTCCCTCCTCAAGGCGTTCCTCGACTATGCGCTGGTATGTCGCGACGACGGCCTCGGTCGGGTCGTCGTGCGAAAGAGCATCCGAGGGCGCGTCTCCGCTCCGGGAGAAGAAGCCGCGTCGCCTCGCCCGACGTGAGCCTTCGAACGAGGTCTGGGGGTCCCCTTGCTGCATTGGCGCTCGCATTCCGGGGCCGGCGCGGCGCGTCGCGAGAAGTGTAGGGGAGCCGGGTGCTACAGGCACGCACCTACGAGGAACTCGCGGGAGGGGTCGTCGCGGACGCGGTCGGGAGGGTGGGCTCGTCTGCGGGCAGTTCGTCGTTGGGGAACCACTCGAGTTGCTCGTCGATCCAGCGTTCCGTGCCGGCCGGGTTCTTCAGGAGCTGTTCCACGCCCGCAGCCACGATCCGCACACCCGGGTCCCATGGGTGGCGCCCGACCGTGTCCGTGATGAGCGCTCTCGCCTCTCGGGCCGCAGCCGGGTCACCCGCCCGGCCGTCCAGGGCCAGGTTGATCGCGAGGGACTCTGCCGCGGTGATGCGCCACGGCTGGAGGTCGAGTGAGGTCCGCAGCGACCACTCCGCGTAGTGGGTGCGCCCCCACTGCTCGAGCGCCGACGCCGTCAGCACAAGCCCGGATACGACGACGGCGGTAACGAGGATTGCGCCCACGAACGCGCGACCCAGGGAGGCGGGGGAGAGTGGTCTTCGGGCGGTTGGGGTGGCAGGCTGCGACTCACCGTCGGTCGTCCGCCGCGAGAGCATCTCGCGTTCGCGGGTTCCCATGCCGAGGAGCAGGAACAGCAGCGGCGTGACCACCAGGTTGAGAGGTTCGTAGAGGTGGAAGATCGCCAAGGCGGCGGCGGAAGCCGGGACCCACGATTGGGACTTTCGCCGCCGGGAGAGACCGGGGGCGGCGCGAACGAGCAGGAACGCCAGCGCCGCCGTGCCGATCAGGCCCGTCGTCACCAGCGACTGCAGCGGGAGATCGTGAGCGTCGCCCCAACCTCTGCCGGCGGTGCTCAACTCGGAGGCCGAGGCCGAGTTCACATATGCGCTCCATGCGTTGCCGGGGCCCCAGCCTAGGAGGGGTCGTCGGACGAACGCTCGGAGGTTGGCCGTGTAGACGGCCGCCCGCTGCTCCTCGCCCTGGAGGGTCCCGAATTGTCCCGCCGTCGAGGAGAGTCCCGTGGCGGTCGGAAGCAGGGGGGTCACGATCGCCCACGCGGCAACCACCACGACAACGGTTGCCGCTCCGACGAGCATCCGTTGCCGGTCTCGAATCCCGAACCACGCTCCGGCCGCAAGGGCAACGAGCGGCAACAGGAGTGAGCTCCGCTCGCCGTTCACCGCCAGCCCGGAGGTAAGGACGGCAAGTGCGGCGAGCACCTTCCAGGTCCGGTCGTCCTCATCGGCGAGCGCCGCGGGGATGCACGCGGCGAGGAACGCGGCCGCGAAGATGGGGTTCCCCAGCGTGGATCCGACGAAGCTGAGGTCACGCACCAGCCAGTCAAGCGCTTCGGGCACGAAGCGGGATGCGAGCGCCACGATGGCCACGACGAGGCCGGTCGGCACGAGCCACACGCGCGTCCTTGTCACGACTCGTTCCGGGAGGTGGGGTCCGACTGCAACGAGCACCGCGCAGATCCCGAGCATGAGGAGCCCGGTATGCGCGAACTGCCCAACCACGCTGACGACGGGGTCTACGCCCGCGAAGGTCGCCACGATGCAGGCTCCCATCCAGATTGCCGCCGGGACGGCTAGGCGCGGGCTCATGAATGGGCCGGAGATCCAGACCAGGAACGCCCCCACGGCGAGAAGAAGGAGCTTCAAATCGGCGAACGGTGCGCGCGACAGTGGGAACAGCGCCAGGGGCACCGCGACGACGATGAGGAACAGGCCGGCGTCGAGGAGCTGGGGGCGGCGGGGTTCCACGGGAGGATTATCGGGGCATGCCCGCAGAAGGCAAAGGAGGCGCGGTGGCGGTGCTTTGCCGCGCTGGGGGGTGCCCCCTATACTCGTCAGTTGTCCCCCACCTGTGGACGGAGGGGCGTAGCTCAAGCTGGTAGAGCACCGGTCTCCAAAACCGGCGGTTGGGGGTTCAAGTCCCTCCGCCCCTGCAAGGAGAAGCATGAACAGGCAGATGAAGCGGATGCAGCGCCGCCAGGGCCCCGCGGTCGATCGCGCTCAGGCGGGAGCGGCCAGCCGCCGGACTGCAGCCCCGGAGAAGCGAAAGCGGACCGGGCCGCGGCAGTTCCTCAAGGAGGTCCGCCAGGAACTGAAGAAGGTGAACTGGCCGACGCGCCAGGAGCTGTTCGCCTACACGGTAGTTGTGCTCGTGTCGGTGACGGTACTCACTTCGTTCGTCTTCGGCCTGGACTTCCTCTTTTCGAAGCTCGTGGTCCAGGTCTTCGGTAGCGGCTAGAAGGCGTCGCTCACTCCGATGAACGAATCCCCGGAAGAGACAGCGTCCGCCGAGTACGTTTCCGTCGAGCCCGGCGAGGCGGCGGATGCCGCCGCCCAAGACACTGAGATCGCCGAGAGCCTTGGGGTCGCCGAGGGCCTCGAGGTCGCCGAGGCGGAGCTCGATAGGGTCGAAGAGCTCGCCGCGGTGGAGGAGCCAGAAGCCGCCGAGGAGCCAGAAGCCGCCGAGGAGCCAGAAGCCGCCGAGGAGCCAGAAGCCGCCGTTAGGGATTCTTTCAAGGGACCCGGTGACTGGTACGTGGTCCACACGTACGCCGGATACGAGAACAAGGTCAAGGCGAACCTCGAGTCCCGTATCCACACGATGCAGATGGAAGACAAGATCTTCGACGTCCACATACCGATGGAAGACGTCATGGAGATCAAGTCCGGCAAGAAACAAGTGGTGCAGCGCAAGGTATTCCCCGGCTACCTGCTCGTGAAGATGATCTACGACAACGACTCCTGGTACGTCGTCCGCAACACGCCGGGCGTCACCGGCTTCGTCGCGGCCGGCACGGGCTCCAAGCCCACCCCGCTGTCGCGCCGTGAGGTCGAGAAGATCCTTGCTGTGAAGAGGGAAGAGGCGAAGCCTCAGTTCCGCCTCGGGTTCGCGGTGGACGACGTGGTGCGGATCATCTCCGGTCCGTTCGCGGACTTCACGGGTACGATCAGCGAGATAAACGTCGACCAGAGCAAGCTGAAGGTACTGGTGAGCATCTTCGACCGAGAGACGCCGGTCGAGCTTGGGTTCGATCAGGTCGCGAAGGTGTAGCCGAGCCCCTGCGACGCGGGAGGCCCGAAGGGCCGTTTGGACCGCAGGAGGTGAACCGGCCAGATGGCCAAGAAGAAAGTCCTGTCAGTGGTCAAGCTCCAGATTCACGCCGGGCAGGCGACGCCGGCTCCGCCCGTCGGCACTGCGCTTGGCCAGCACGGCGTGAACATCATGGAGTTCTGCCGGCAGTACAACGAGCGGACGCAGCAGTTGGCGGGCCAGGTTATCCCCGTCGAGCTCACGATCTACGAGGACCGTTCGTTCACGTTCGTCACGAAGCAGCCACCCGCCGCCGAGCTGATCAAGCAGGCAGCGGGCCTGGAGAAGGGCTCAGGCGAGCCGAACCGCACCAAGGTCGCGAGGCTCACGCAGGACCAAGTCCGCAGGATCGCCGAGCAGAAGATGGCCGACCTGAACGCGAACGACATCGACTCAGCGATGCAGATAATCGCCGGGACGGCGCGCAGCATGGGTGTGGAGGTGACCTCGTGAGCGGCAAGCGCTACGCGGAGGCATCCAGGCTGGTCGATGCCGAGCATGAATACCTGCCCGGCGAGGCGATCCGTCTCATTAAGCAGTTCCCGCAGGCGAAGTTCGACGAGACCGTAGAGATGGCATTCCGCCTCGGCGTCGATCCCCGGAAGGCCGACCAGATGGTTCGCGGGACGGTCTCTCTCCCGCACGGGACCGGCAAGTCGGTTCGCGTCGGAGCGTTTGCGACCGGTGAGAAGGCTCGCGAGGCCAAAGAGGCCGGAGCGGACGTCGTCGGCGGCGAGGAGCTGGTCGAGGAGGTCATGAAGGGCAACATCGACTTCGACGCCGCGGTCGCGACGCCGGACATGATGGCGGCGGTCGGCAAGGCCGGACGGGTGCTCGGCCCGCGCGGGCTCATGCCGAACCCAAAGACCGGGACGGTGACGCTCGAGATTGGCAAGGCTGTCAAGGACATCAAGGCCGGCAAGCTCGAGTACAAGGTGGACCGGACCGGGAACCTGCACCTCGTCATCGGCAAGCGCTCGTTCCACGAGCAGCAGCTGATCGAAAACTACCTCGCCGTGATCGACGAGGTGCTTAGGGCGAGGCCGTCGGCCGCCAAGGGCAAGTACGTGAAGAGCCTGACGATCGCGACCACGATGGGCCCGGGCATCGCGATCGACACGAATCGCCTGAAGGAGACCGAGGGCGAGACGGTGGGGGCTTCCGCGTAGCCGGCCTTGCATCAGGGCGAGGTCGGGTCCAGGTGGCCGCGCGTGGCCAGACATCCGTTGTCGGCGGACGGCCCTCCCGGTACGCTGGGCTCGCCGTAGACAGCAGGGGCGCAGCACGATCCGGCCACGCCGGTACCTGCCGAGGTGAACGACATGTGCCGCCAGCGCGCCTCCGCGTCGTCTGCGGGGGCGTTTTCGTTTGTCAGGAGGCGGGATGCCGAGTACCGAGAAGGTGGAGAAGGTCGCGGCCCTCAAGGAGCGGATAGAGGGCTCCCAAGCCCTCCTGCTCGCTGACTACCGCGGCTTGTCCGTGCACGACGCCACCGAGGTCCGCCGCTCTCTATCGGATGCGGCGCGGTTCTCGGTGGTGAAGAACACGCTGATGCGACGCGCCGCCGGCGAGGCGGGCATCGACGCGCTCGACCGGCTGCTCGAGGGGCCGACGGCCGTCGCGTTCGTCTTTGGGGATCCGGTCGCCGCCGCGAAGCGGATCGTGGAGGCGGCAAGGCGGTTCCCGGCGCTGGTCCTCAAGGGCGCCTACGTGGAGGGCAAGGTCCTCTCGGCGGAGGACGCACGGGCTCTTGCTGAACTCGAGTCGCGCGAGGTGATGCTGTCCAGGGTCGCCGGGATGCTCAGGTCGGAGATGTCGCGCGCAGCCTCGATGCTTCGGACGCTTCAAGGTAGGTTCCTCGCCCTGCTCGATGCCTACAAGGAGAAGCTGCCGTCCAGTGCTGCAATGGCCTCGGAGGACATGGCCGTCTCAGAGGAAGTAGCGGCAGAGGAAGTGGCGGTCCCAGAGGCGGAATCGATAGAAACGGTGGAAGGAGAGGAATGATGGCCACCAAGAAGATGGACGCCGACGAGTTGCTGGACCAGTTCAAGGAGATGACGCTGCTCGAGCTGTCCGAGTTCATCAAGAAGTTCGAGGAGACGTTCGACGTGCAAGCGGCCGCCGCCGCACCGGTGGTGGCGGCGGCGCCAAGCGCCGCTGCCACCGAGGAGGTCGAGGAGCAGACGGAGTTCGATGTGGTCCTGGCTGCCGTCGGCGACAAGAAGATCCAGGTGATCAAGGAGGTGCGTGCGCTCACGAGCCTCGGCCTCAAGGAGGCGAAGGATCTCGTCGACGGTGCTCCCAAGCCCGTCTTGGAGAAGGTCAACAAGGAGACGGCGGACAAGGCCAAGGAGCGACTCGAGTCGGCCGGCGCCACCGTCGAGGTGAAGTAGGTCAGAAGGCTGAGTCTCCGACGCGGAACCGCTGTTCGGAGGCCGGTGGCGGCGTTTCTCAGGGTTCGGCGTCTTTCGGCTGTTATGCTCCGCCTGGGATTCGGCAGCGCGCAACGTCCCGGGAAGGGGGCGCATATCCGATGAAGGACGAGAAGACGTTCGGGCAGCGTCTGCGGGAGACGCGGATCCGGGCAGGGCTGTCGCAATCGGACCTGGAGGAGATCTCCGGAATCCCGAAGGCGCGGCTATCGCGCTACGAGAACGGGCACGTCGCACCTTCGATCCAGACGCTTGAACGTCTCGCCAAGGCACTCGCCGTATCCGAGGCGTCGCTCCTCGGCGATAGGCGAGCGATCCTCGAGCAGTTCTTCCAGGTGCTCTATGACCGGGGCGTGAGGATCGAATCCGGCGAGCAGGCAGCGGCCCTCGCAAATGCGGTGGCGGACATGTACTTCGCAATGCGTAGCCCTAACGCCCAGGGGCTGCTGCCGCCTGATCCGGATGACGCCATGGTGCCTTCTCCGCTCGCGACGCTCGGCGACGTGCTGGGCGGCGACTGAGTCGGTACGAGCTGCCGCTGGGTCGGGTCGGCCCTCGGCCGTCCTGCCCGTCCGAAGCGCGCCCCTAGAGCCGGATCACCGGCGTCGTCAGTAGATCCCACAACCGCGTCCAAACGCGGGCGAAGAAGGGACGCTGGAACTCGACCGAAAGCGACACACGTCCTTCGACGGGCCCACTCCACACGACGAGGCCCCCGCCTACCCGCATGGGCTCGTTCGTATCCACGACGCCCATGCCCTCCGGCAACCGGATCACGATGCGCGCCCGCACCGGCCTGATGGTGGGCTGGGCCTGGATGGTGAGCCGATAGGTCCCGCCTGCTCCGTCTCCCGTCCACGCGTGAGGAAGATCGAGCCTGTAGGCGAGCGTTGTCTTTCCACCGGCGGCAGCTCCGGCGAACGAGCGGAACATCGGGATGCCGCTGACGCCGAGAGTCTGCACGCTCCCCGGCTCGCCGTCCTGCATGGCGCTGGACAAGGTGCACGTTCTCGCGCAGAGCGTTTCGACCCACCACAAGGTATCCCCGGTCTCGAGCCTATCGGGGCTGTAGGGTCCGAGAACCTCGTCCGGTGGTCGTCCCACCGGGGCTTTGTTGACCAGGAGGATGGAAACCTCGGCTGAGGCCGAGCCGTCCTCACCGAGCGTCACCGAGTACGTGAGACGCTCGTGGAGGTAGTAGTCGACCTTGTTGCCTGCAGCGTTGCTGAGAAACACGCCCAGGTAGTCACCGGAGGGTGAGAGCGATCCGTCGACCCCGGCGGCCCTGAAGGCCCGCTGCACCTCGGGGTCCGCAGCATGCAGCACGAGGTGACCCCCATCGGCGGCGGTGACAAGGGCACGGATCGCTGCTGCGGGGTCCGCGTACCGGCCGCGGAGGAACCGATCCAGCACCCGGGAAGCCAACTCGCCGAGGATCCTCTTGCGTGCCGTACTTGGGAACCGACGGTAGGCCTCGTTCGTCATGAACGGGACCACGTCCTCGGCGGAGAGCCGGATGCCGAGCTGCGGATCGGCGATCGGTCCGGTGGCTCGCAACATCTCGGCCAGTGCCATGGGGTCGACGAAGATGGTGCCATCGAGACGGACACCCTCGACCCGTTCGTAGAGTCGCTCGATCGCCGTGCCGACCTCGGGGGTGTCGGGTGACATGTTGATGTTGCGCCAGTAGCCGGCGCCCCCGAACTCGTCGTACAGCAGCGCGAACTCCGGCGAAGGTGGCGGGATCTCGGCCGACGGGACATCGCGCAGCCTTGTGATGTCTCGGAACGGCGCGAAGACCATCGCGCCATCGTCGATCGTCATGATGCTGTAGGAGCCGATGAACCCGCCCGTTCCCCTGAGCTCCGCGGGATTCTGGACGGCGACGAAGTAGCGCCGCGGGCCCTCGGCGCCGGCGAACGCCGGCAGTGCTCTGAGCAGGGCGTGCGCCGACATCGCGATCTCGGAAGCCTCCTCGACCGGGCCGAGCACTTCGTCGCGCGCCTCTGCGGCCTGCGACAGCACGAACGTCCTGGAGAGGCCGTTCGCCAGCTCCTCGGCTCGGCGGACGCGGTCGACGGCCGAGGCGAGGACGCGGTCGATCGACGTCACGGCGTCCAGTCGGATCGAGCCCGCTGTCGGCGCCAGGGCCGACAGGCCGCCCGGGAGGTCGTCGATGGCGGAGGCCACGTCCTCGCCGGCACCGGCGGTCAGCTCTCCGATCCGGGCGAGGTTGCGGACGGCGTCGTAGGTGCGGCCGACGAACGGCATGGCTGCCCACATGCCGACGAGCGGGCTGCCCGCCGCGTGGGAGGCGAGCGCGAACTCCTGCCGGGCACGACCGAACGACGACCGTGCGCCCGGCAGGTCTCCCGCGAGCAGTCGGTCGCGGGCCTGTTCGAGGAGCGTCCGTCCCGTCTCGAGCCGGTCTCGGGCCCGAAGGGCGGGAATGGCAGAGGCCGCCGCCAGCGCGACGAGCGCCGCGCACATTCCGAGCAGCGCCCAGCGTAGGTGTCTTGGACTGCGTTGCCTGCGGTGACCGGTCGGTGTCCGTCCCTGGGGCGCGCTCCGGACCGGGGCCGTCTCGGCCACGTCCTACCGCCAGATGTTCTCGTGAGGTCGAGGGGTCGCGGACCGGCGGCGTGGACGGCGCCTCGTCTTGGCTTCGCCGTCCTGGAAGTACCGTCCCGAGTAGTAGTACTGGTAGTAGGGCTGGTACGTGCGGGCGCGTGCCGGGTCGAACTTGTGATACACGCCGCCCACGATCCTCCCGCCGGCTTGCTCGATCTCGCGCCGGGCGAAGCTGAGTGCCTCTCGCTCGGTCCTGTTCGCGTCGACGACGACGAGCACGCCGTCGGTCTTAGGGGCAAGGACGAGTGCGTCGGCGACCGCGATCACGGGTGGGGTGTCGAGGATCAGGTAGTCGGTCGTTCGTCGCAGCTCTGTGAGGAGGCGCTCCATCTCGCTGGAAGCGAGCAGTTCCGCCGGGTTGGGTACGGCCGGGCCGCTCGGCAGGACCCGCAACGTGTCCAGGCCGGTGCGTCCCACCACGTCGCCCAACGAGGCCTCGTTGCCAAGGAGTGTGGTCAGGCCAACTGCGTTCTCGAGGTCGAAGCACTGATGCAGCCTGGGCCTATGCAGATCGCACGAGATCGCGAGCACCCGCTTCCCGGTCTGCGCCAGGACCACGGCCAGGTTCGCCGACACAGTCGTCTTGCCGTCCCCGATCATCGGGCTGGTCACCGCCAGGACCCTGAAGTCCTCCTTCCTGGTCAGATGCTGCAGCCCGGCCCGTATCGTCCGGTAGGCCTCGGCGGCGGGCGTCTTGGGATCGTCGAGTACGGAGAGCTTGGGCGTCTCCTTGTTCTTCTGGCCGGGGGACTTCGGCACTATGCCAAGCACCGGCGCGCCCAGATGCTCCTCGAAGTCCTCGCGGTCGGTCAACCGGTCGTCGAGTCGCTCCTGGAGGAATGCCGCACCGACCCCCAGCACAAGCCCGACGACGAGAGCGAGCGCGAGGTTGCGGAGGAAGTCCGGACTGGCGGGTGAGGTCGGGACCACCGCCGGCGCCACGATCTGCCCCGGGTCGATGCTGGGAGCGAGGAGCGGGGCAACCCCCGCCTGCAGGATCGCGATCCGGCTGTTGAGGGAGTTGATCTCGGCCTGAAGGGTTGCCGCCGCCGCCGAGCCGGCAGCGGCGCTTGCGAGCTGACTCTGCTTGCTCGAAACCTGGGTCTGAAGCTGCTCTATCTGCCGCTCGTAACCCTGCGCCGCGGTTGCGAACGCATCGGTCGCCTGCCGGCGCCGGAAGTCGAGGTACGCGTCGGCGAACGCCTGCGCGCCGCGAGCCGCATCTTGCGCGTTGGGGGAGGCGAACGTGACCTCGAGGAACTGCGTGTTCGCCGGGACGGACACCGACAGGTGACGCAGGAGCTCGTCCGTTTGGGTCCCGCCGCCCAATGCCTTGCGGGCCAAGCCGGCCACGGCCGGCGACTCCACGAGCCCCTTCTCGGTCTCGAGGTCGATGATGCTCGAAACCGAGACGCCCTGTACCACCTGGCTGGCGTTGATCGGCTTGACGAGGACCTTGACGGTCGACTCGTACATGGGCGTCTGCCAGAGGGAGAACGCGAGCGTCGATCCCATCACGACGGAGACCACGAGCGCGATTGTCAACTTGCGTCGCCGGAGGACCCCGAGGTACCCACGTAGGTCCGGCGCCTCGGGGCGGTCCTGCCGGGAGGGTTCCTTCTGCAAGGGGTTCTCCTTCTCGAGCTTCGACTATTCTCCCGCGTTCTGAGGGGTCCCTCCCGCAACCGGGCGGGTCTGCTCGGCTGGCGGCGAAGCCTTCGAGGGTCGCCGGCCTTCGTTCACAAGCAGCCCCCAGGCCGCGGTCCCAGCGGCGGCGAAGGCGGAGACACCTATGATCAGGACCTCCCTGGAGGACGTGGCGAGCACCACGGCGAGCGCGGAGCACACGGCCTGGATCGCAAAGGCCGTGAACGCAACTCCGCGCGATGACATGCCCCGTGCGGCCAGGCGGTGGGAGGTGTGGTCGGTCGCGCCCACGTAGATCGGTCGATGCTGGAGGAGCCGTAGGCTCACGACCACGGCCGTGTCGAACAGCGGAAACGCCAGGGCCAGGACGGGCAGTGCGGCTCGCACGGCGCCCGACTGCGTGGCTATGTCGAGCTCCAGACCGATGGCGGCCAGCATGAACCCGAGGGCCAGCGAGCCGGCGTCCCCCAGGAAGATCCTCGCCGGGGGGAAGTTGTGCGCCAGGAACCCCAGACTCGCACCACAGATCGCGATGGCGAGGGAGGCGACAAGAAAGCGGCCCTCGTGGGCCGAGATCCCGAAGAACCCGAGCGCGCTGAGGGCCGCGAGGCCGGAGGCAAGCCCGTCCATGTTGTCGACGAGGTTCAGTGCGTTCGTCACCGCGACGACCCAAGCGACTGTGAGTGCGAGGTCCAAGGCAGCGACGCCGAACAAGCCACCTCGAATCCCCGCGGCCCATAGGGCGACCCCCGCGCTGACCTCGACCAGTACCTTGGGAACGGGGCCGACCGTCCGCCAGTCGTCGAAGAACCCGAGCAGGCACATCGCGCCGCCGCCCAGGAGGATCGTGGTCACTCGCGCCGTCAGCCCCCGAGTCGCGACGGCTACGAGCACCAGAGTCACGGCGACGGCGAGGCCGCCGAGGTACGGGGTGGCGGTGCGGTGGAATCGGCCCTGGCGCGGCCGGTCGAGGATGCCATATCGGCGAGCGACCCTGCCCATCAGGGGCGTGAGCGCCCAGGACAGGGCCAGCGCCGAGGAGAACGAGATCAGATATCGGGGCAGATGCTCGAACGCGCTCACTGTGACCCGCCGGGTACCGGGACGGCGAGGCCCAGGACCCGACGTTCGTGCTCGATCACGTCGGCGAGCGTGTCCTTCAAGCTCCGGCTGGGGCTCCAGCCAGTCAGCGAAGCGATCTTCGTCGTATCGGGGACTCGCCGCGGCATGTCCTCGAATCCCTGCTCGTATGCCTCGTCGTAGGGGATGCGCACGACGCTCGACGAGGATCCGGTCATGTCGATGACCATGGCGGCAAGCCGGGCGATCGTGACCTCTTCCCGGGAGCCGACGTTGAAGACCTCGCCGACGGCGCCCGGGTGATCGAGCAGGCCGAGCAGGGCGCGAACGGCGTCTTCGACGTGACAGAAGCACCGACGCTGCTCCCCGTCCCCATAGATCGTGAGGTCCTCTCCGCGCAGGGCCTGGCGGACGAACCGCGGGACGACCATGCCGAACTCGCCGGTCTGCCTGGGTCCGACGCAGTTGAACAAGCGAACGACCACGACGGGAAGACCGCGATCCTGCCAGTAAGCGTGGGCAAGTATCTCGTCCACGGCCTTCGCGGTGCTGTAGGACCAGCGGGCCTTGAATGGCGAGCCAAGGATCCGATCGGCGTCCTCGCGGAGGGACCGGTTGGCGTTCTTTCCGTAGATCTCGGAGGTCGAGGTCACGAGCACCTTGCAGCCCGCTGCCGCCGCGGCGTCGAGGACGATCTCCGTTCCTCTTATGTTCGTGATGAGCGACTCGAGCGGTCGCTCGACGATCAGCTTGACGCCGACCGCTGCGGCGAGGTGCACGAGGACGTCGGCCCACGCCGCCAACTCAGTGACCAGGGCGTGGTCGAGGATCGTTCCCTGCCGGAACGTGAAGCCGGGCCTTCCTTTCACATGTCTCAGGTTGGACAGACTGCCCGTGGACAGATCGTCGAGGGCGACGACTTCGTCGCCCCGCTCCAGGAGGGTCT
>JBFMCN010000050.1:0-5978 GCA_040754475.1 Actinomycetota bacterium
TCTCGGCCCCTCCGTTCGCGATCGCCGCGGCGACGAGGGCGAGCTGGAGAGGATTCGCGGTGACGCTGTCCTGACCGATCGCAGAGAGCGCGACGGCGGGGAGACGCTGCGAGAAATACGCGGGATCCGGGAACACACCCTCCTCGAACGGGATGTCGAACGGGATGTTCCCGCTTGCGGAGTCGGGTCCGAACCCGAAGGCGCGTGCCTGCGCGGCCAGCCGCTCGGCGCCGAGCGCGAGCCCGATCTGGCCGAACACGACGTTGCACGAGACGGTGAACGCCTGGGCCAGCGTGATCTTCGAGGCGCCGCCTAGGCAGTGCTGGCCGCCGAAGTTCTCGAGCGTGTGTGTGGTTTGCGGCAACTGGAGGATCGGCGGGTTCGCCCAGAGGCTCTCCGGGGCATAGCCGTTTTGAAGGGCCGCCGCAGCGGTCACGAGCTTGAACGTCGAGCCCGGCGGGTAGAGCTCGGCGACCGCGCGGGACAGCAGCGGCTTCTCCGGGTCGGTCGTTAGGACCTCCCAGGCCTGCCGAACCTCGGCGGGGTCCTGCGAGCCGAGCTGGTTGGGGTCGTACGTCGGGTTCGCCACGAGGGCGAGGACCTCACCGGTCTGCGGATCGAGGGCGACGACAGCTCCGGGGGAGGTGCCCAGCGCGTCTGCCGCCGCCTGTTGGATCGCTGGGTCGATCGTCGTGATGACGGTTGCTCCGCGTCTCGGACGGCCGAGGATCTGGTCGGCGAGCGTCTGTGGTAGGAGCTCGGGCGCGCTTCCGTTGAGGTACTCGTTGTACGCCTGCTCCAGGCCACTTCGCCCGTAGATCACCGAGTAGTGGCCGGTGATCGCGGCGTACAGGGGGCCCTGGGGGTAGCGCCGCTCGTATCGAAGCGCGCCGGGGCTCTTGCGGCTCGTCGCGAGCACGGTCGACCCATCCCTTGCGAGGATGCTGCCCCGGTCGACCTTGTACTCCGAGATGAGCTGGCGCGTGCCGTTCGCTGGGTTGTCGGCCAGGCGCTGCGAGGCGAAGACCTGCACGTAGTTGATCTGCGCAAAGAGCACCAGGAACAGCACGAGGAGTGCCAGCCCCAACCTCCGGATCTGTCGGTCCACGTCAGGTCACCCGTTCCGCTCGTCGCTTGGCCGGGCCGGACGAGATGCGAACGAGGAGTGCGAGCAGGATGAAGTTCGAGACCAGGCTCGACCCCCCGTAGGAGACGAATGGCAACGTGACGCCGGTGAGCGGGATCACTCGGGTAACGCCGCCTGCGATCACGAACGCCTGCAGTCCAAGGCTTGCTGACAGCCCGGCGGCCAGCAGCTTCCCGAACGCATCTGGGCACTCGAGCGCCGTCTTCAAGCCCTTCCCGACGAGGGTTACGAACAGCAGCAGGACGGCCGTCGTACCGAGCAGACCGAGCTCTTCGCCGATCGCCGCGAAGATGAAGTCGGTGGACGCGAACGGGATCAGCCCCGGAGACCCGCGCCCGAGGCCGGCGCCAACGAGGCCCCCGGTCGCCATGCCGAACTGCGCCTGAGCGACCTGGCCGTAGCCGAGGTCGAAGACCTTGCCGGGATCCAACGCGTGGAGCCAGATGTCGACGCGCTGCTGCACGTGGTCGAGGACGGCATAGGCTACGCCGGCGCCGATCGCGAAGAGCACGAGGCCGATGATCAGGTAGGCAGTGCGTCCGGTCGCGACCCACAGCATCACGACGAATATGCCGAAGTACAGGAGCGATGCTCCGAGGTCCTTCTGCAGGAACAGGACCGCGAGCGAGGCTCCCCACGCGAAGAGCACGGGGGCCAGGTGCTTCGCCGGCGGGAGGCGTAGCGGTCCGAGCCGCCCCGAGGTCACCGAGAGCAGCTCGCGCTTGGCCGACAGGTACGAGGCCAGGAAGACGACGATGAGGACCTTTCCGATCTCGGACGGCTGGAACCCCATCGGTCCTATCCGCACCCATAGACGGGCGCCGTTGATCGCCCGCCCGATGCCGGGAACGATCGGGAGGAGGAGAAGCGCGAGCCCCAGGAAACCGATCGTGTACGTGTAGGCGTCGAGCTGCCGGTGATCCCGGACCACGAGTAGGACGCCGACGAACGCGAGCAGCCCGACCGCGATCCACGTCGACTGCTCGGCGGCCAGGCCTCCGGAGAGCCGGAAGATCATGGCGAAACCGAGCCCGGTCAGGACGCCGGCCGTTGGGAACAGCGCGGGGTCGGCCAGGGGCGCTAGTCGCCGCATCGCGAGGTGGGTGGCCACATACCCGAGTGTGAAGACCGAACCGTAGAGAGCGAGGCCGATCGGCACGTTCCCTCTCCTGCCGAGGCCGACGAGCGTGTATGCGCCGACCGAGAGGACCAGGGCGAGGATCGTTAGGGCGAGGGCCGTGCCCTGCCTCGGTCTGGCGGCTGGGGCGACGGCATGGCTCACGGCGAGGGGCCGTCCTCAAGCTGTGCAACGTCGTCTCGGATCTGCTGGACGATGGCCTCGGCATCCTGGCGATCGCGCGCGGTTATGCCCTGCTCGAGGTCCCGGTAGAGCGTGAGCGCCTCGGCCGTCTCCGCCGAGATCCTCGTCTCGAGGACGACACGGTGAAGCTGGAAGCCGGCGACTGCAGTCGGGATGCCGCGATATATGGCGACGTGGCCGTCGGCGACTCCCACGTACCACTGCCGGTCCACGTAGATGCGCAGCCCCACCAGACCGATCGCGGTGATGCCCAGAACGGCCCCAACCAAGATTCCGGCTCTGCGGAGCGATGGGCCATCGGCGGGGGGTCGGCTCGCGGGTCGGGGTTGTGGTTCGGCCGGTGAGGGGAGCGGAGCCGACGGCTCGACGGCCTGAGCGGTCATGCCATCGTCCGGCGAGCCGTTGGTGGCGTCTTCGGTGAAGTCGACGATGACCACGGTGGTGTTGTCGACCCCTCCGGCCTCGTTGGCCGCGGCGACGAGGGCGTCCGCGGCCGCCTGCGGATCCGGGTGCTCGCCGAGGATCTGCCGGATGCGCTGGGCGCTAGTCATGGCCGTGAGTCCGTCCGTGCAAAGGAGCAAGCGATCGTCTCCCTCGACGTCGATCACGAGGTCGTCGACGTGCACCCACATGTCGACTCCGAGCGCGCGGGTGAGCACGCTCCGTCGGGGGTGTGCCTCGGCTTCTTCCTCGCTGATCTCGCCCTCCGCCACCATTTGGCGCACGAGAGTGTGGTCCTCCGTCAGCTGATGCAGCTCACCATGCCTCAGCAGGTACGCGCGCGAGTCACCCACGTGGGCTAGCCGCACGTGCTCCCCCTGGGACAGCGCAGCCGTAAGCGTGGTCCCCATGCCCGCGACTCGCCGATCGTGGATGGACTTCTCGAAGACGGCGCGGTTCGCTTCCTGCACTTGATCATCGAGATCGCCGGTTCCCTGGTGGAACAGCGTCTGCAGCGTCTTGAGGGCCAGGCTCGATGCCACCTCGCCTCCCCGGTGACCGCCCATACCGTCGGCCACCGCGTAGAGACCGTCATCAACCAGGTAGGAGTCCTCATTTCCTTCCCGAACCCGACCGATGTCGGTAGCGGCGGCCGCGACTGCCCTCACCGGCGAAGCTCCAGCAGCGTCTTGCCCACACGCACGACATCGCCTGCGTGGACCTCCGCGGGTGAGGCGACCCGCCGGTCGTTCAAGTAAGTGCCGTTGGTCGAGCCGAGATCCTCCACGTACCAGGCTCCGTTCTTCCCGTACAGCTTCGCGTGCACCTGTGACACGTACGTGTCATCGACGTGGACCGCGCAGCTCTCGGATCGCCCGATCTCCAGCGGCTCGGTGAGGCGGAACGTTCCAACCTTCCGGCCATCCGGGGCATGGACGACGACGGACGACGGCGCCTTCCCGAAGCGCGCAGAGCGCGCGGGCTTGACGGGCTTCGGCTCTGCCGGTCTGGAGGGGCTCCGACCGGAGACCTCTGCTCCGACCGACCTCACGGCGCGGTAGATGAAGAAGTACAGGAGGGCCAGGAGCGAGTACTTCAAGACGGAGAGCACGAAGGGCGACACTCATCTCCTCCGGAACTCGATGTCTGTGGTACCGATCGTGATCCGGTCCCCGTCGACGAGAACGCGCTCGCGCACCGGCTGGTCGTTCACCAGCGTCCCGTTGGTGGAGCCGAGATCGGTGAGGATGTAGTCCCCGCCCTCGGTGTGGATGCGCGCGTGCCGGCGAGAGGCTCCCGGGTCCGTGACAACCACGTCGCACTCCGGAAGCCGACCGACCGTCACGCTCTGTTTGCGTATGCGGAACGTCGTGCCGGGATGGCCGTCCTCGAGTACAACGAGGGATCCCTCGCCCACCTCCACCGGTGCGGCTGGCGGGGCCGGCTCCGGCTCCCCCTCGACCAGAGATGCCCGGCACCGGAACTTCCCCTTCGACAAGCTCCGGTCGACCTCGAGCTCGATTTCCGGGGGACCGACCAGCCCCCAACCACGCTCGGCGGCGGCCTCGCGGACCACCTGCTCCAACTCGGCGACGAGTGCCTGCTCGGCTTGCTCGAAGCGACCGCCGTCATCGGGGGAAAGCGAGAACACGAAGTGGTTCGGCGCCCAGACTTCGCGGACGCCTACAGTCTTCCGCGTGTCCATCTCCCGAAGGAGACGCTTCGCGAGCTCGACGGGTTGCAGGCCGCTGCGGAAGGTGGTCGCGAAGAACCCTTCAACGAGGTTCTCGAGGCGTCGCTCGAAGTCACGGAGGATCGGCACGATGGGGTTGCATTTTCGCAGGTAGAATGGGTATCGAGGCATTATATCCAGGCCGTCGCTTCGCGCTGCTAGCATCTGGCTCGCGCGGGCGAGTGGCGGAACATGGCAGACGCGCAGGATTCAGGTTCCTGTGAGGGCAACCTCGTGGGGGTTCAAATCCCCCCTCGCCCACCACGCTGGGCCGGAGCGTCTGGGTCAGAAGACGCGCCGAAGGCCCGGGAGCCGCCGTAGGACGAGCGCGCTGACGGCCACCGACGCGCCGAGGGTGACGACGATGAGGATCGTCACCTTGACGATCGGAGGCGCGCCGAAGTCGCGGATCGCGTACGCGAGCGGGTACAGGATCAGCGGGTGAACGTAGTAGACGCCGTATGCGTTTGACGCCAGGTGCCGCCAGGCCCTTCCCGTGCCGTCGGCCACTCGTTGGAAGACCGCTATCCCGGCGATGAGGGCCGTGAGACAGAAGGTCGCAAACAGGACGGCCGCCACGGCCCGCTCGCCGTACGTTGTCGGGTTGCCCTCCCACCGGTAGCCGAGGTAGACGATGCCGGCGATCACGCTTCCCCAGCCCCACGGCCCGAGCTCGGGGCGGTAGCCGGCGCCGCCGAACCAGGCTCTCCGCTCCGCGTAGATGCCGAGGAGGAAGTAACCGGCGTAGAAGGCGAGCCTCGCCGGCTGGATGACGAAGAGCCACCCTACATGCCGCCAGTCGTCGAGGCCGGCCACCGGTGCCTCGACCATCGCCCACGCCGCCGTCCCTGCGACGACGGCGGCGAAGACCCACGCCCCGGGCGTCTCGGGACGGGGTTCACGAGCCCGCACGGGTTCGGGCTGGCTGCCCCACATCCAGGCAACGAGCAGGAACCCGAAGAACAGGACGCCGAGGAACCAGTAGACGGACTGCTGGAACATCGGCCCCCAGAAGTCGGTCTTCCAGAACTCGAGGTAGCCCATCGGGACGTCGCGCGAGACGTAGATCATGTACGCGGCCGGCGGGGCGAGGAAGACGACCCCGATGACCCAGGGGATCCCCAGGCGGACGATCTTCTCGCGGACGAAGCCGCCCGGCCCCCGACGCTGGAGCGAGGGAAGCGCGAAGTAGCCTGCGACGAAGAAGAGGGCGGGCATCAGAGGCACGTCGATGAGAAGGACGATCGCGGTGAAGAGGAGGCTGCGTCGCGAATCGACGACGTACCACCAATCGGGCGCGAACTCCATGTAGGTGATGGCGGCGTGCAGCACGACGA
>JBFMCN010000050.1:5988-6556 GCA_040754475.1 Actinomycetota bacterium
AGGTTGTCGAGGAACAGGAGGCGCGGCCGAGCGCTCGTAGCGAGCTTGGGACTCTGATAGGTCTCCGTCACCCTCAGCCTCCCCGGCCAGTCCGACAGCGTACGCCTTGACGGGGGTGCGGCGGTCAGCGCAGAACGCAAGACTCAGGAGCGGTTCAGCCCCAGGGCCGGTAGGCCGGCTCTTGTCTCCCGCCACCGGTCAGCGCCACGGATTCCGTGGGGCCACGGCCGACGGTCTCCCTTTTGCCTCGTGATCTCCCTCGAACGAAGCCTGCCACGCAGCACGCGATCCCCGCGAGCAGCAGCCCGAACCCGAAGATCCTCACAGCAGCTGCGACCGTGTGGGCGGACGAAAGCATGTTCAGGTGCTCGGGACCCAGGATGAAGGCCCAGTCGTGCTGGCCGCCGATCAGCTCCAGCCGCTCGTACGGGGCATCGGCCACGTAGACACTGACGTCCTGGGCCGACGTGGCCGCCCACGCGAGGCAGACCCCGGCGGCCAGGAGTTCTTTTCGGAACGCGAAGAAGTAGAGCGCGAGCCCCAGCGGGACGGCGATCTGCGTGATCGA
>JBFMCN010000051.1:0-31770 GCA_040754475.1 Actinomycetota bacterium
CGCCGACGAGCTCGAGCTCGCGGAACCACAGCGGCGTGAGGTCGGCTCCCGCCACCGGGATGCCGGCCATCACCACTCGGCCCCCGGCCTTGGTCGTTCGGAGCGCGAGGTCTAGCGAGCTCCGCGAGCCGACGCAATCGATCGCCACGTCGACGCCGCCCATCAGGAAGCTCGGGCCGCGTTCGGGCTTGAGCTTGATCGCGCGCGCCGAGCGGCGGACCTCGCCGAGGGCGTCGCTCGGCTGGACCACGCTCGTGGCGCCGAACGCCTCCGCCCACTCGCGCTGCTTCGGGTGCTTCGCGACGACCGTGATGTGCCCGGCCTGCGTCAGCTCCTTCAGCGCGAGCAGCGTCAGGACCCCGACCGTCCCGGCGCCGACCACGAGCACGTCCGCGTTCGACCGCACGCCGGCGCGCAGCGCACAGTGCACCCCGCACGAGAGCGGCTCGACGAGCACCGCCCGCCGGTCGGAGAGGTCGTCCGGGACGGCGTGGAGCTGCGAGCGGTGCGCGACGAACATCCGGCTCCAGCCGCCCCCGGTGTCGGCGCAGTAGCCGATCTGAAGCCCGGCCGACACGTGCCCGGTCGTGACTCGGTCGCACCGGCCGGTGAGGCCTTCGGCGCAGCTCGGGCAGGGCTCGAGACCGCGGGCGGCGCAGCCGAGTACCGGCGAGAGCACCACCCGCGTTCCGGCCGGAAGGTCCTCCGCGTCGTCGACCAGCTCCCCGACGACCTCGTGTCCCGGAACGAACGGCATCGACACGAGCGGCGAGAAGTAGAAGGAGGACTGGCCCGAGATCGTCGCGAGGTCCGAGCCGCAGATGCCCGACAGGATCGGCCGCACCCGGACCCAGCCGTCGCCGAGAGGCTCGGGGCCGGGCCGGTTCACCAGGCGGATCGTGGAAAGGGGGCCCGAGACGAGCCCGGGGAACCTCGACCCGACTGCGCGCGCCGTCAGGTACCGCGGGACCGAGCGGAACAGCTCGAGCGCCTGAACGGTCACGCCTTCACCTCCCTCACCGCACCGCCGGCTTCGGGAACCGCACGCGGGGCATGCCGCCCGACATCCCCCAGTCCTCGATCGGCCACCGCCGGCGTCGCGCGATGCGCAGGAGCGTAGCGTCGGGGGAGACCACGACGGGGTTCCCCACCGCGCGGAGCAGCGCGAGGTCCGAATGGCTGTCCGCGTACGCGTACGACTGTTTGAGGTCGGCACCTTCCTCGATCGCGTAGCGCCTGAGCCAGGCGGCGCGCGCCTCGCCGACGAGCGGCGCCTCGGCCATGAACCCGGTGTAGTAGCCGTCCTCCACCTGGAGCTTCGCGGCGATCACCACGTCGAACAGCGGCTCGATCGGGCGCACGAACGGCTCCGCCGCGGCCGTGATGCAGATCGTGCGGTGCCCCGCGGCCCGGTGCTCCCGGATTCGGCGAACGGCGGCGGCCGAGACCTTCTGGAGCATGAACTCCGAGACCACCTCGTCTATCAGGTGGTCGACGCCCTCGACGCTGGCTCCCTCGAACCGGCGGAAGAACGTCCGCAGGAACTCGCCGCGGTCGCGGCGGTCGGCCAGCAGGTACGAGGGGATCCTCGAGAAGACCGAGAACAGCTCGCCCGGCCAGTCCTCCCACGGCAGGTCTGCCATCCGCGCCCAGACGTACGACTCGACGACGTTGGAGGGCAGGATCGTCCCCTCCATGTCGAACAGAGCCAGCAGGAGCTGCTCGCGCTTCCGGATGAAGACCTTCGGCGTGACGCGGGCGGAGGAAACCGCCCGTAGACCCATCGTGACCGACGGGCAGTGCACGTCGATGAGGTAATGGCGCCAGTCGACGGCGACGGAGTCGAACGGGAACCGCTTCTGATCCGCCTTCGAGAGCGAGCGGACGAGCTCGAGCGTCCGGTCGTCCGTGTAGATGACCTCAGCCTCGGTGTATGCCCCGTACAGGTCCGAGTACCGCCGCACAAACTCCACGCGCCCCTTGTCGCGATCGACGCGCACCACGAGGTCGCGCATCTTCTTGGACTTCGGCAGGTGCGAGACGACCTTGTCCGCATAGTCGACGACCTTCTCGGCGGTCTTCAGCAGGCGCTCGACCCGGATGTGGCCCGGGAAGGACCACTCGGGAACCTTGATCTCACCGCGACCGCGCGCGGCGAGCGGGTGCTCCTGGTAGTACTCGCGCACGAGCTCGTAGAGCCCCTTGTACTGCAGAGGATTCCGGCTCCCCGAGCTGACGTGGTAGTAGGCGGGCGTCGCCGGCTCCGGCGGGTTCGCCGCGATCGCGAGCATCGCGTTCACGACGAAGTCGACGGGGATGATGTCGACGATCCCCTCGGGGATGCCGGGGAACTCGGGGATGTTGCCGCGCCCGTAGGCGAGGATGATCGGGTCGGCCATCTTGAATCCCTCGATCCAGCCCGGGGAGGGGTGCTCGAGGGCGCTCTCGATGATCGACGGGCGGACGATCGAGAGCGGCATGTTCGCCTCCCGGGCAAGCTCTTCCACCGCCCGCTCGCCCATGGCCTTCGTGAACGTGTAGTTGTCCGGCCACCCGAGGGTCTGCGCCCGCGCGCGTCCGTAGTTCACGAGGCGCTTCGTGACCCAGGACTTGCGCCGCTCCTCCGCGTCGTCGGCGACGGACTGGGGGCCGGCGCGGCTGTGCTCGCGCTTTGCCTTGGCGAAGAAGCCGTCGAGGATCTCGGGCCGGCGCGAGGCCGCTTCGACGTCCTGCCGGGCTTGGAGGGCGAGATCGGCCTCGGTGCGCCAGTCCACGTTGTGGTCGAGCGTCTCCTCGGGGATCACGCCCTTCCGGTTCCCCGCGACGTACGCAGTCGAGACGTGAACGAGGTGGGGAGTGCTGCCGCTCGCGATCACAGCCTCGTAGAAGCGCATCGCGCCGAGCAGGTTCGTCTTGAACCCCTCGTCGATCGGCGGGTCGAACTCGACGGTGGCCGCGCAGTGGATCACGACGTCGAGGTCGCTCGGGAACGGGGGTAGGTCGTCGGAGAAGTCGCCCTCGACAACCTCGACCCGCTCGTCGAGCATCGCCTTGATGCCGTCGGCGCCGACCTTGGCGCGGAGCCCGTTGAACGCCTGAAGGGACATCACGGTTTCGATCCGCTGCCGCCCCGTGGATCCGACCTTGGGTCGGACCAGGAGGACGATCTTCGTGTCGGGGAAGTCGGCCAGGAGCCGCTCGAGCACGGCCTGGCCGAGGAACCCCGTGGCACCGGTCAAAAGAACGCGCTTGCCGGCGAGCTTGTCGACGATCGACTTCGGCGCCCGGGGCCTGGCGGGAGCCCGGGGCCTGGCGGGAGCCTCCGGCTTGGCCGCCTTCTCTACCATCCGGCAGATTATGACCCTCTACCGTTCGGTAGACAAGTCGGCCATGCCGAGTTCGAACTAGGCCTGTGACCGTGCCCTCAACTCATTCACGAGCCCCACCGGGTCGCCCTTCCGGAGCCAGAGCCAGACCTGCACGCCGTCACCCAGATGAACGACGAGGCCGCCCGATCGAGCAGTCAAGGGCGTCACCTCTATCCGGTCGATGAGGTCGAACCGGAGCTCGAACGCACGAGCGCCGAGCTCCCGCCAGCTGGGCGTAGGACTCCACATGAGCCCCCCCGGGCCGACCCACGCCACGCCCGCGGCCGCCGCGCCTGGCCCCCTCCACCTCGCCGAGAAGCTGAGCCTCAGATCGACTTGCCAGGACCCCGGCCAACCGGTCGTCCGATGGAGGATCAGCCAGGCCGGAGTGGCGCCCTTACGCTTGCGGTCGGGAATCCGGAGATCATCGCTCAGCCTTCCGGGGCCCGGGGGCGAGACGTCCCCCGCGAGGACCAGCCCGATGAGCCCGGCCAACCATGTGATGAACCCCACAAGGCACGTCGCCGCGTGCCAACGGCGAGTCCACCCCCAAGCTCGTCTTCTGGCTGGCTCCCCAGCTGTCACTATCATTGCCGCCTTGCCCTCGTTCTCTTCCCACCCCTCCCGACGCAGAGATGCATCTGGGACTCGCACCCCTCACAACTTGGGCTACTTGTACGAGTCTTTGAATAGGCTCAAGCAGCTGAAGAAGCCGGGGGCTCTGAAGCCCCATCTGATGAAGGCAGCCAGCCCCGGGGCTCCCTGCCCGAGAAGGGGTGCGGTAGCCATCGTCGAAAGACAGCCTTGAAAGCGGGGATCCAATAGGAGATTCGTGGAGTACGCATCGGCACCTCGTATGAGCGCCTCGGTGACGGTCGTCCCCGGCGTTCCGACCCCGGGACCACCGCACGACGTTGGATGAAGGGCGCAGTTGAACTCCCGCTTGAACCACTCTAGCAGGTCGTGAAAAGGACAGGGGTCCGAATTGATGATGCATTCACCCGACGGGTCGCTGAAGCGCACCGGGCTATCGAGCGCATAGGCGTATGTACTGGAGAATTGCGCCCCCGATGGCAGAGTAACCGGATCGGTCTGGAGGAACCTGCCTGTGACCGGATCATACATTCTCGCTCTGAGATCATACAGACCGGTCGTCGAGTCGTGGAGCTGTCCGGTGAAGCGAACGAGGTTCGCCGGCGCGGCCGGATCCTCCTGCATGGTCACGCGGGCAGCACCGAACGGCTCATACCTGTAACTCCATTCCCTGGACCCCTCCGCAGAAGTGAGATTGGCAACCGAGCCGAGCAGGTCGCTCAGGTAGTAGTGCTCCGAATCTCCTGTGCTCATAGACAGCGGCGTCAGTTCTTGACCGTAGACGTACCAGCGGAGAGGTGGCCCGGCCCCATCCCGCTCGATCGCGAGCTTGGGAAGCGGTGCGTTCTGATCCCAGAGGTACTCCCTGGAGACCATCCCGTCCGTCGCCATGCTGAGGCGGTTCCCATCCCCGTCGTAGGAATAGGCCTCGGTCGTGCCACTCGATGTGGTCGAGATGAGCCGGTTCTGAAGGTCGTACGCGAAAGTCCGCGAGCCAGCCTGGGTCTGGTTTCCATTCGGATCGTACGAGTAGTCGGTTCCACCGCCTGGCCCCAAAGTCCGCGTGAGTTCGTCGTCGGCGTTGTACTCGTACGCCGTGGTCGTCGACCCGGACACCCCGTACCGAATCTCGGTCAGTCGGTTACCGACCGGATCGTACGTGTACCCAATGCCGGAGAGTTCCTGACCAGCACAGTCTGGCGTGTAGCAGGCAAGGATCAAGCGGTACAGATCATCGTAGTCATAGGCGATCGTCTCGGATGAGGTTGCAGCCTGGGTTGGGTTTCCAACCGAATCCAGCGTGTAGACGAAGCTCGAGATCGTTGTTACCCCATCACCGTCGGAGATCGAGGTGAGGCGGCCAGCTCGGTCGTACGAGCGGGTCTGGTCCACCCCGTTAGGTCGCGTGATGGTTGCGATGTTGGAAGCTGGGTCGTAGCCGTACTCGGTCGTCAGACCGCCGGTGGTGACCCCCGTCAGGCGGTCCGCGTCGTCGTAGCCGTAGGCGATGATGGTTTCGTCAGGGTAGGTGCGGCTCGTGAGGTTGGAGGCTGGATCGTACGCGTAGACGAACGTGTCAGCCCCTCGCGTCACCTGAGTCAGACGGTTCAATGCGTCGTAGGTGTAGGAGACGTTTCCGGCACCATCGGTCATCGATGTCCGGTTGCCGTTCTCGTCGTAGCCGAACGCCAGGTTCGGGGTCGTCGGAGCGTCCGAGTAACTGATACCCGTCAGCTGCCCGTTCGCGTCGTACGCGTACGTGACGTGGCCTGACGGCAGAGTCTTGGTCGTCAGGTTGCCGTTGGCGTCATAGGCAAAGGACCAGGTCTGTCCCATCGGTGAGGTTGTGGACACCCGCCGGTCGGCATCGTCGTAGGCATACGTCGTCGTATGCCCGTTCGCATCGGTGCGACTCACGAGGTTGTTCGTCTCGTCGTATGAGTAGCTCGTTACCGTTGCATCGGGGGCGGTTACCGTCGTGAGGTTGCGGTCACCGTCGTATGTGTAGCTTGTCGTGTGATCGTTCGCGTCCATGCGCGCGAGCAGGTCCCCGACGCCGTCATACGTGAAGGTCGTCGTGTTCCCCAGCGGATCTGCCTGACTCACCAAACGGTCCGCCGCGTCGTAGGCGAAGGTCCAGCGGTAGTCGTCGGGGTTGGCTTCAGGCTCATTCCCGCGCGGATCCACTCGGGAGACCATCCGACCCGAGGCATCGTAGGTCATAATCGTCTGGTGGCCCAGCGGATCGGTGACCGATGTTAGGTTGCCCTGTGCGTCGTAGCCGAATGTCGTCGTGTGTCCGTTCGGGTCGGTCGAACCAGTAAGCAGACCGGTGACCGGATCCCGACTCAAGACCGTGATCACGTCTCCCGGCTTCGTGATCTGGACCAGGTTTCCCGACGCGTCGTAGTCGTAGGTCGTCGTGTTCCCTCTTGGATCGGTTACCGTCCGCACGTCATTCCGTTCCGTGTACGTGTAGACGGTGCTATTGCCGAGAGGGTCCGTCTTGGTGAGCAGGTTGCCCCGCGAGTCGTAGGTCATCCTCGTTGTGTTCCCGCGAGCGTCGGTGATCCTCGTCAAGTCGGCGCCCGTGTACATGTACCGGGTGACGTTGCCGAGGGGATCTATGCGCTCGACGAACGCCCCGGAGTCATAGACGTCTTGCCACTCGTGCCCGCGTGCGTCGGTGTAAGTCGAGGTCCGCGTGGCCGGATCCCAGTCGAAGGTGCTGACGTTGCCCCGCCCGTCGGTTTGCTGGATCACGCGTCCATCGGGCCCGTAGACGTTCTGTACCACGGTGTCGTTGTTCGGGTCGGTGACCGAATCGAGACGCCCCTGGGCATCGAAGGTGTAGGTGGTCGTGCCCCCTGCGATGTCGACGACCGACGTGAGACGCCCGTCCGTGTACGCATAGCTCACGCTGCGCCCGCCCGCTAGCGCCATCGAACTGAGGAGTCCGTCCGTGTACGCAAACGTGACAGTTCTTCCCGCCCCATCGAGGATCGTCGAGAGCTTGCCCTGAACGTCATAGGACAGCGTGAGACCCTGTCCGTTGCGGTCCTTGACCGATACCAGTCGTCCTTGGGTGTTGAACCGGTACGCGATCTGTGAGTGGCTCGTTAGAACGTAGCCTCCCTCGACGGCCTGCAGCGTGGATCGCACGCCAGGGCCCCCGTAGTAGGAGCCGTTGTTCTGGCGAGTGAAGGTGAACTGCTTACCGTCTCCCTGCCGGATAGTGACCACTCCGGACTGGCTGGAGAGGGTCATGTTGTAGGCATGGGTCCATCCGGGCCCCAGCGGACCAGACGTAGCATCTAGGGAGTTGTAGGAGCGGACGAACTCAAACGGCACTCCAATCCCGGGGAGGGAGGCATCGGTCGCTGTCAAGAAGTAGTCGCCTGAGCCTGTGTTGACAGGCTCTGCCTCAAGGTTGCAGGCAGCGAAGACAAAGTCGCCAAGCCCGCACGCTCCGATCGTCGCCTGCGTTGGGTAGCCCTGAATGACCTTCCTGAGCCGATAGTTCTGACGGTCGCTGATCCAGAGGTGCGTCCCGTCGGAGGCAATCCCCACGATCTGAAAGAACCTCACGGAGGTACCAGAGCCGTCCGCGTAGCCACCTTCGCCCGAGCCTGCAATGTCCAGCCAGAAGCCCGTGGCCTTGTCGTAGAGGCGGAGGATGTTGGAGCCCGCCACCCCGTACAGGAAGTTGCCTGCAGAAGCCAGAGCGGCAGTCCCGATGCTCGCGTCGGAAACCAGTGTCTCGTGGCTTCCGTCCATGGCGAATCGCTCGATGGCCCCCCCCACTCCGGGGACCCACGCTACCCACAGGTAAGAACCGTCAGCGGTGATCGAGTACGGGCTCCCGCTCAGCATCCCGAACAGCGTCTTGGTACCTGTCGACGGATCGACCCGGTAGACGGAGTTGTTGCCACCGTTCGCGTAGAGCATCCCGTCCGGCCCGAACGTCACGTACTGGCCTACCTGCCCGGTCGTTACCGTCGAGGTCGCGCCGGTCTCGAGGGACGTTCGGCGCAGTGCGGACGTGGGTGGGCACCCCCCCGCCGTGTAGAGGTAGTAACCGTCGGTCGTGATGCCGTGGATCTGATTGAAGCGAACCTGGTCGTGATCCGTGCTGTTAACGCAACCGGTCGCCGTCGCATTCCCGGCTAGAGTCGTGACCTCCTTGGTGGCCAGGTCTACCTTTCGGATCGATCCCGACGTCCCCACGTATGCGTAATCATCGACAACGACGACGCCGCCCATCTGCTTGAAGCTGGCGGCCGTGCCGATTCCATCAACTGTGGCGTTTGTCCCGTTTCCGGCCCAAGTCCCGACCGCGCCGACGCTAAGGCCAAGTGTGCTCGTCGCCCACGGTTGCTGGCTGGAGGGCAACGGGGAGGCATCCACGCCCTGTCGGAGCCGGTAATTACCGTCCACGATCAGCAAGCGGGCTGCATCCGAGGCCATGCCGTAGATGTTCGAGAACCATGCGTCGGTTCCGACCCCATCCTGGTAGCCGTTCGAACCCGTTCCCCCGACGACCGCGAAACTCTTGTCGGACTTCACGTATCGACGGAACTGATAGTCGCCGTTGGTCGCGTACAGGTATCCGCCGAAGGACGCGAGTGCGGCCGCCCCGAGGCCTGGGCCGCTGACCCAGGTGGTGTGGCTCCCGTCCATGGCGAATCGCTCGATCGCGAGCGTGGTACCGGGAACCCAGGCGACCCACAGGTTGGCCTCGTCCGCCGTGATCGAGTGCGTGTTCCCGGTCAACGAGCCGAACAGGGTCATGGTCCCCAACGCGGGGTCGATCCGGTAGACGGACTTGGCGCCGGTCGCGTAGAGCATGCCGTCGGGTCCCAATGTCACGTCTGCCCCTATCGACCCGCTCGCCACTGTCGAAGTCGCGCCAGTCTCAATGGACGTCCGGCGCACGGCCGAGGTGGATCCGCACGTCCCCGTCGTGTAGAGGTAGTACCCGTCGGTCGTGAGGCCGTTGATCTGGTTGAAGCGAACCTGGTCGTGATCCGTGCTGTTAGCGCAGCCGGTCGCCGTTGCATGCCCGGCTAGAGTCGTGACCTCCTTGGTCGCCAGATCGACCTTCCGGATCGACCCCCAGGTCCCGACGTAGGCGTAGTTGCCGACCAGCACGACACCGCCCATCTTCTTGAAGCTGGCGCCCGTGCCGGTCCCATCGGTCGTCTGATTCAGTCCACTCCCGGCCACGGTTGTAATGGACAGGGGGTTGGCATCTGCTGATGCCGTGATATCCGGGGCGCCTGCCCGGGTCTCGCCCAGCGTACGGGGTTTCGTGATCCCCGGATCGTTGCAGGCTTTGCTGAGGCCCAAGCAGGAAGAATCGCAGCCAAGAAAAACACGGAGAGCACACTTGCCGCGAGCCGGGAGGAGCGGGAGGAAGAGCGTAAGCCCCCCCGCAGATGATGCTTTACGAACCTCGGCATTTGTCCACCCTCCCCCTCTGAGCGTCGAGCAAGCGCCCACCGGCTGCCCGAACTGCCCGGAGCCCAAGGCTCTCGCTCCTGGTCACGCCTCAAGTTCTCAGGAAGTTGAACTTGTGGACAACAAGCCTGTCAAACAGCCAGGATACGGCCGGCTGGCTAGGCACCACTTCTTTCTGCACAACTCTGGTGTTTCTGGACAACTCTGGTGCGTGTGCCGCCCGGGCACTGGGGCTCAATGAGCCTTTGGAGATTCCCGCGGACGGTGGATGACCCCAGCTAGACTGCGCAGACCGATGGAGATCTCTGAGCTGCAGACGACCCTTCGCCGCACCTACTACCGGCGGGACGCCAAGCGTGGGCGCGATGCCACCTTCCGCTGGCTGACCGAGGAGGTCGGCGAGCTGGCGAAGGCGCTCCGCAAGGGCGAGCCGTCCGATGTCGTTCACGAGTTCGGCGACGTGCTGGCCTGGCTCGCCTCGCTCGCGAACCTGGCGGGGGTGGATCTGGAGGAGGCCGTGGCCCGATACGCCGCCGGATGCCCGAAGTGCGGCTCCGTGCCCTGCGAGTGCGAGTTCCGATGAGAGAGAGCTGCCGGCCCTCGTGACTCCGATGGAATTCCTCATCCGGGACGCCGTCGTGCGCGACTGGCCCCAGGTCGCGGGCCTGCTGATCGAGCTCGGGCGCGACGTGTCGCCGTCGGCCACGACGAACCCCTCGTACTCGATCCTGTTCGGCGGGCACCTGGCCGCGCACGAGACGCGCACGCTGGTCGCCGAGGCCGGAGACCGGCTGATCGGGTTCCTGGACCTCGAGTTCCGCCAGCGCCTCGGCCACCCGCGCCCCCAGGCGTGGGTGAACGACGTCATCGTGTCCGAGTCGGCTCGGAGCATGGGGGTCGGAAAGGCCTTGCTCGACAGGGCCGAGGAGCTGGCCCGAAGCCGAGGGTGCTTTCGGATGTCGCTCGGGACGGCGCTATGGCGGGAGCGGGCACACGCCTTCTACGAGCGCGAGGGCTGGCTCCACTACGGGAAGTGGTTCGTCAAGGTCCTCGACGAGCGGTGGGTTCCGCGGCAGGGGCCGCCGGGGGCGGACGGCGACTAGCTGCTCGCCCCCGAGGGCTCGCCTCCAGGGCCCGCCTTCTCAGAGGTTCTCCCGCAACCAGGCGCCGTGATCCACGTACGCGGGCAGGTCCGCAGGACAGCCATTTGCCCAGTTGCCAGGACCTTGGCACCCGAGATGATGATGCCCCAGATTGCCATAGCATCGCCCGGGACCGGCGTACCACCTGAGAGTCTTCGTCCCGCCGGCGGCCCTGAACAGGGCACGGATGTTCCCGAGGGACACCATCTCGTCAGCCTTGGACTCCTGGAACAGCAAGGCCGCCTGTTGGTTGTGGCCGACGTATTCCACGGGGTAGACGACGGCCATCGCATCCTGGTACTCGGCGAGTGCATCGCCCCTTCGCAGGGGCCCGGCCCAGTCGGCCCTGTCGGGCTCGTCAGAGCTGTAGGCGCCGATGCCGCTCAGGACGTACGCGTCGATCCGGTCCTCAACACCGGAGAGGATCGAACCAACCCAGCCGCGAACCCTTCCTTCGCGAGCTCGAACGCGTCGTACCGGAAGTAGTCGCGGTCCATGGTGAACGGGTGCGCGTAGAGCACCACCGGGAACGGGCCCTGCCCGTCGGGGATCACAAGCCAGGCCGGCACTGTGTAACCCGAGCTCTGGTACGTGATGTCGTAGACGGTCGCTCCGTCCTCTCGCTCGCTGTCCAACTCCTGGTAGGCGAGGGGCTCGGAGGCGTCGTAGTCGTTACATCCTCACGAGCTCGTCGAACGGCGGGAGGCTGTACGAGGGAACGACATACCGCGGCCGCGGGGCCTCATCGCACGCGGAGAGCACGAGGGCGAAGACCGCGAGAAGGAAGGTCGTCCTTCGCATTGCGCTCCTTGCCTCCTGCCCCCGGCCCCACGAGCCGGTCGCTGCGTGCGCTTCCGGGCGACCCTAGCACCGTCGGGCGAAGTCGGTAAAGAGAAAGTTACCGAATGCGCCTCAGCGGGCGGCAGCGCGGATGCGTTCTGCGAAGTCCAGGATCAGGGCGCGGTCTCCCCGAGACCCGCTCTCGTAGCGCGGGATCAGGTGGATGTGGAAGTGAAGGATGTGCTGGTCGGCGATCCTGCCATTCGCCTGCCGGACGGTGAGCCCCGGCGGCGTGAGCGCGGTTCGGATCGCCTGCGCGAGGTGGAGCGTCGTGTGCCAGACGGCATCGGCGTCGGGCTGTTGGAGCTCGTAGATGTCGGCTGCGTGGCGCTTGGGGACGACCAGCGTGTGCCCGTTCGAGAACGGGAAGGCGTCCATGAACGCCATGGTCAGTTCGTCCTCGAAGACGACCTGGGCAGGCATCCGGCCCGACACGATGTCGCAGAACGTGCAGTCGCTCACGCGAACAGGTGCTCTGCGATCTGGACCGCGTTCAGCGCTGCGCCCTTGCGAAGGTTGTCGGCGCAGCTGAACAGAAGAAGCGCGTCGTCGCGATCCGGCACCTGGCGGATCCTGCCGACGAGCGCGATGTCGAGCCCTGCCGCCTCGAGCGGGCTCGGGTAGATGCCGTTCGAAGGGTCGTCTCGGAGCTCGACGCTGGGCGCGGCGGCCAGCACCTCGCGAGCCTCGCCGACCGAGATGGGGCGGGAGAACGTGGCGTGGATCGAAACCGCGTGCCCCACGATCACCGGCACGCGGACGGCGGTGGTCGCGATCTCGAGGTCCGGGAGCGAGAGGATCTTCCTCGCCTCCTGCTGCATCTTCAGCTCCTCGAACGTGTACCCCGACTCCTCATCGAACAGGTCTATCTTCGCCACGACGTTGTAGGCGATCGTCTTGCCGATCACCTCACCGACCGGAAGGGAGGAAAGGTCGGGACGCTCCAGCTCCTCTTCCCTGCCGTGCAGCTCCCCGATCTGCGCGACCAGCTCGCGGATGCCCCTTTGTCCCGCGCCCGCGACCGACTGGTAGGAGGAGATGAAGAGCGAACGGAGCCCGGCGGCCCGGTGGAGCGGGGCCGCCGCCAGGAGCGCCGTGATGATAGTGCAGTTCGGCACGCAGGCGATCCTCGGCTTGCCGGCGAGCGACTCGGGATTCACCTCGGGGATCGTGAGCGCCGCGTACGGTTCCATCCGGAACGCGCTCGAGTTGTCGACGCAGAACGTCCCCGCCTCCGCCGCCTGCGGGATCCAGGTCCTCGCGACGGAGCCGCCGCAAGAGCTGAGCGCGAGGTCTACGCCCTCGAGCGCTTCGAGCGAGAGCAGGCGCAGCGCGTGCTCCTCGCCCCTGAAGCTCACTCGGGTCCCAACGGACCGCTCCGAGGCGAGCAGCACCAGCTCATCGACCGGGAACGACCGCTCCTCGAGGATGCTGACCATCCTCCGCCCGACCGCCCCGGTAGCACCGACCACGGCTACGCGCATGGTCCGCACATGGTAGCGGCCGCGAGGATCACCCCGCGACGATCGGGCCTTCTCCGCCGAGCTCGAAGCGCGTGTGGATCGCCCGCAGGGCGCGCTCGGCGTCGGCGGCACGGACCACGCACGAGACGCGGATCGACGAGGTGGAGATCATCTCGATGTTGATGCCCTCGGAGGCGAGCGCGTCGAACATGTCCGCTGCGACGCCGGGGTGGCTCTTCATCCCCGCGCCGACGAGGGAGACCTTGGCGATCGACTCGTCGATCGTGTAGCGGGCCGCGCCGATCTCCTTGACGATCCGGCCGAGGACCTCCTCCAGGAGCGGGACGTCGCTCCGCGGGGCGGTGAACGACATGTCGGTCGTGCCCTCGTGGGACACGTTCTGCACGATCATGTCGACGTTGATCCCCTCTGAGGCCACAGCCTTGAAGATCATCGCCGCCACGCCCGGATGGTCGGGGACCCTCTCCAGGGTGACCTTCGCCTCCGTGTCGTCCAGCGCGGCCCCCGAGACGAGCGCCGCCTCCATCCCGACGTCCATGTCTATCCCTTCCCCCTCCACGACCCACGTGCCCGGTTCGTCGGTGAACGAGGAACGGACGTGGATCTGCACCCCGGTACGGCGAGCGTACTCGACCGATCGAGACTGGAGCACCTTCGCGCCGGCGGCCGCGAGCTCGAGCATCTCCTCGTAGGAGATCCGATCGCGCCTTCGGGCGGAGGGCACGATCCTCGGATCGGCCGTGAACACCCCATCGACATCCGTGTAGATCTCGCAGACCTCTGCCCCGAGCGCCGCGGCCATGGCGACGGCGGTGGTGTCCGAACCACCGCGGCCGAGCGTCGTGATGTCGTAGTCGACCGAGAGCCCCTGGAACCCGGCCACGATCACTACGTTTCCGGCGTCGAGCGACTCCTTGATCCGCCTCGGACGGATCTCGACGATCTTCGCCCGACCGTGGCGCGTGTCGGTGATGATCCCCGCCTGCGAGCCCGTGTAGGAGGCGGCACGGCACCCGCGAGCGTTCACCGCGATCGCCAGAAGGGACATGGTGATCCGCTCACCGGATGTGAGGAGCATGTCGAGCTCGCGCGGCTCCGGGACCGGGGCGATCTGGTTGGCCAAGGCGATCAGATCGTCGGTTGTGTCCCCCATCGCGGACACGACCACGACGACGTCGTAGCCCTGCCCTCGGTAGCGGACTATCCGGTCGGCGACCGCCTGGATCCGCTCCGCGTCGCCGACCGACGTGCCACCGTACTTCTGCACGACGATCGCCACGGAACCCCTTCCGACTGGAGCGCTTAGGGTAGCAGGCCGGTTCCGCTACTTGTCGGCGTTCGGGCCGGTGACCAAGAGAGAGCGGCGCAGGAAGTCGAGCTGGACGCGAAGGACGTTCTCGGCGGCGGCCTCGGAACGCGGCAGGTGAGTCGCGTTCGGTAGCAGCACCAGCTCGTGGAAGCGTCCGGCCTCGAAGAGAGCAGCCGACAGCGCCAGGGTGTGGACGACGTAGACGTTGTCGTCGGACAGCCCGTGTATCAGAAGCAGCGGGCGCTCGAGGCAGGGCGCGTCGGCAAGGATGGAGTTACGAGCGTATGCCTCCGCTTCCTCGGCCGGGTGCCCGAGGTAGCGCTCGGTGAAGTGCGTGTCGTACCAGCGCCAGTCGCTCACGGGGGCACCGGCAACCGCCGCGTGAAAGACGTCGGGTCGGCGAAGCACCGCCATCGCCGACAGGTACCCTCCGAAGGACCAGCCGCGGATACCCACCCGTGAAAGGTCCAGGAACGGGAACTGCTCGCCGGCGGCGTGGAGCGCGTCGACCTGGTCCTCGAGGGCGACGCCGAAGTCCCGGTAGGCCTCGCGATCCCAGCCGGGCCCGCGACCTGGCGTTCCGCGTCCGTCTACGACGAGCACGGCGAACCCGTGGTCGGCGAACCACTGCGATTCCGGGTACTCGCCGAGCGAGCGGAGGACCCTGGCACCGTGCGGGCCGCCGTACGGATCCATCAGCACCGGCAGAGGCTCGTCGGGATCGAGGCTCCCGGGCAGGAGCAGCGCGGCTCGGAGCTCGCGTTCGCCGAGCGAGACGAACGTAGGTCGCGGGCGGACCGACGGCCGGTCGGCCACGTTCGCGATCTCGGCCACGGGCCGGCCGCCGCGCAGAACGCCCACCTGCGCGCTTGGTCCTTTCAATGTGGAAGACACGAGGACCGTCACGTCGCCGTCCTCCGCGCCACCGTGCACGCCGGCTTCCTTGCTCAGTCGAACGAGCCCCGCGTCGGACCACCGCCACAGATGGATCTCGGTCGGCTCCTCGGACGCGGTGAACAGGACGCCGTCGCTCGCCGAGACGACGCTGCGGACCTGCAGCCCGGGAGGCGTGACCGGCTCGAAACCCACGGCGAGCCGGTAGGTGTCGGCGGCATGGTCGATCGCGACCGTGACGAACCGACCGTCGGAGAGCCGGACGGGGGCGTCGTCGGCGAGGTCGATCCAGCACTCGTCGCTTTCCTCCCGGAGAAGCGAAACGGCGCCGGTCGCCACGTCGACCTCCAGCAACTGTGCCAGCCGCTGGTCTCGGGATTGGACGAGGATCGTGAGCGGGCATCCTTCGCTCCAGTTCACACGCGCCAGGTAGGGGAAGGACTTCCGATCCCAGTCGACCTCGACGCGCTCACCCGTCGCCACGTCGAAGACGTGCAGCGTGACTTCCGCATCGTCCGTGCCGGCCTGCGGGAACCGAACGGGGCGAGGGGCAGCGGCCGGATCGGTCGGGTCGCCGATGTACCAGACCCGGACCATCCGCTCGTCCACTCGGGCGGCCGCGAGCTTCGATCCGTCCGGCGACCACCAGTACCCGTGTAGACGGCTCATCTCCTCGGCGGCCGCGAACTCCGCCAGGCCCCACGAGATGTCCGGGTCGTCGTCGGCGGCGAGCACGCGACCGACGCCATCGAGCTCGAGAACGTGGAGCGCCCCCGCTGTGACGCAGGCGACTCTCGTACCGGTGGGATCGAGCTGCGGGTCGTCGGCCGATCCGACCGTGGGCAGCTCGCGGACGCCGCCCTCCACGAGGTCGACCAGGAAGAGTCGCCCGGAGAGCACGAAGACGGCCCGGCGGACCTCTCGGTCGGTCGCGTAGGCGGTGATGCCCTCCGCCAGCTCGCGCTTCCGCTCGCGACGCGCCCGTTCGGCGTCCGTGAGCAGCGCTTCGTCCGCGTCGGGTGCGAGCTCCTTCGGGTCGACGAGGCACCGCTCCTCGCCGGTCGCAACTTCCAGCGACCACAGGCAGGTCAGCAGGTCGTCGCCTGCCCGGGAGCGAAGGAAAGCGATACGCGAGCCATCCGGCGACACGGTGAAGTCCCTCGGAACGCCGAGCGTGAAGTACCTCGTCCTCGCGAGCTGCCGCGGGAACTCGTCTGGAGCCGAGACGTCCGCCATCTACATCTCGCGGCGGCCCTCGAGGGCCTGGGACAGCGTGACCTCGTCCGCGTACTCGAGGTCGCCGCCGACCGGCAGGCCGCTGGCGAGCCTAGTGACCTTCACGCCGAGCGGCTTGAGGAGCGCGGCCACGTACATCGCCGTCGCGTTGCCCTCGAGGTTCGGGTTAGTGGCCAGGATGACCTCGGTCACGTGGTTGCGTTCGACCCGCTGGAGCAGCTCCTGCACCCGGAGGTCGTCGGGCCCAATGCCGTCGAGCGGCGAGATCGCGCCGCCGAGCACGTGGTACCGGCCCCTTATGACGCTCGCGCGCTCGATCGTCGCGGCGTCCTTCGGCTCCTCCACGACGCAGAGCACGGTGCGGTCGCGACCCTCGTCGCGGCAGACCCGGCAGAGGTCGCCCTCGGCGACGTTGCCGCACTCCTTGCAGAAGGCGATGCGTTCCTTGGCTTGCACGATGGCCTCGGCCAGGCGCTTCGCCTCGTCCGGAGGCGCCTTCACCAGATAGAAGGCGAGGCGCTGGGCGGACTTCGGCCCGATCCCGGGGAGCCGGGACAGCTCCTCGATCAGTTCCTGGATCGGGCCCTCGTACACCTACGACTCGCTCTCCGCGGCCGGCTGAGCGCCGAGCTCGGCCGCCAGGCGCGCCAGGGCCTCCTCCTCGGACAGCGGCGGGTCGTCCTCGACGCCGTCGGTGAGCCCGGCCACCGCCTCCCGAACCGAGCACGCGATCCGCGGCGAGATCCCGAACAGCTCCTGGAGCGCAGCGCGCAGCTCGTGCTCGCGCTCGCCCACCTTGCCGACGCCGAGCTTGCTGTCGGGGGGGAACACGAGCTCGAGCGTGTCACCGTCGAAGGCGGCCGGCGTCGCCCGCTCGAGGAACGAGGGCAGCACGGCCTTGCCGCTCGATCGGAGGTGCTGGATGACCGTCGGCCACGACCGGCGGATCGTGGCCACGTCCAGGGCGGCGGTTCCCGCGCCCAGCACCGGCTCACCCGGAGGCTCTCCAGGACGTGGCTCCACCGCGTCGGGACGTGGCTCCACCGCGTCGGGGGAGTCTGCCCCACGGGCCGGAGCCTCGGCACCCTCTGCGCTGCTCGCTTCGACACCCTTCCTGTCTCGCGCCGACACCGCCGGCACCGCCAGTGGCGCAGGGGGTGCCTCCGTCCCCGGCCCGCTTCCAGCGTGCACCATCTCGATACCGATCCGGCGCTCGAGGCGCTCGATCCGGGAGACCAGCGCCTCGGGCGTTCCGGCGGTCTCGGGCATCGTCGCTCGGACGAGCGCGAGCTCGAGCGTCAGGCGAGCCGACGTAGTCCACCGCAGGTCGGTTTGGGCCGTCAGGAGCAGCGAGACCACGCGCGACAGCTCGGTCGTCGAGAACTTCGCGGCCTGCGCACGGAGCCGCTCGACCTGCTCCTCGGCGACATCGAGCAGGTCGCCCTGCTCCGGGGCCGTCTTCGCGAGCAGGAGATCGCGGAAGTGGGAGAGGGTCTCGGAGGTGACGTGGCGAAGGTCGCTCCCCTCCTGGACCATCCGGTTCACGATCTCGAAGACGCCCCTCGCGTCGCCGACCGAGACGGCGTCGGCAAGCGCGAACTGCACGTCGGAGCGACCCGAGCCGATCAGCAAGGCGACGACGCTCTCGCCTATCTCCCCGGCGCCGAGCACCGACGCCTGGTCGAGCAGCGAGAGAGCGTCGCGCACCGAGCCTTCGGCCTGGCGAGCGATCGTTTGGGCGGCCTCCTCCGTGAGCGCGAGATCCTCGCCCTTCGCCACCCGCCGAAGGTGGTCCGCCACCAACCCCTGAGGCACACGCCGGAAGTCGAACCGCTGGCACCGGCCGATGATCGTCGCGGGCATCTTGTGCGGTTCCGTGGTGGCGAGCACGAACCGCACTCCGGCGGGGGGCTCCTCGAAGACCTTGAGGAGCGCGTCGAACGCCTCGCGCGAGAGCCGCTGGGCCTCGTCGATGATGTAGACCTTCTCGCGCCCCTGAACCGGTGCCGTCGGCGCCTTCTCCCGGAGGTCACGAGCGTCGTCGACACCGCCGTGCGAGGCCGCGTCGATCTCCACTACGTCGAGGTGCGTGCCGTCCCGGATGGAGACGCACTGCTCGCACACGCCGCAGGGCTCCGCCGTCGGCCCGCTCTCGCAGTTGACCATCTTCGCGAGGATCCGGGCCGTCGATGTCTTCCCGGTGCCGCGGGGCCCGCAGAACAGGAAGGCATGGGCCAGACGCCCTTCCCTTACTGCTCCCACAAGGGCCCGGATGACGTGCTCCTGCCCGAGAACCTCCCCGGGGCCCTGGGGCCGATACTTTCGGTAGAGGGACTGGTACTGCCGCTTGTCCGCCACGCGCTCCCCTTGCCCGTCTGTCCCGCGGCGGGGAAGGACGCGCGGGAATCATAGGGTGACCGTGCACCCGCCGTTGACCGCGACGGACCCGAGCGCATCACCGGCCGGTGGCTCCGGCCAGGCACTCCCGCAACACCCGCCAGCGCCCGCTTACGGCTGCTTCCTTCCGGATCTGACCGGGTTCGCAGGTTGGCGTCGCGCGGGACCCGACCCTCATCGCTCCTTGCCGGGAGCAGCCTCGGACCCGCCGGGCCGCGGGCGGGGATTCGGCCCCGCTGAAGCGGATTGCGGGTTCAGGGCACCGCTGGCTCCCCGCCTAGCACGGTCACCGCTCGCGAGTATACGCCGGGGGCGTCACTCGAGCAGCGTCCGATAGGCTGCGGGCGTGGCCAAGGTCGGCGCGCTGATCGTGGACTTCGACGGAACGGCCTGCTCGGTCGACGTGGGCGAGGTCATGCTCGAGCGCTTCGGCGATCCGGGCTGGGAGGAACACGACCGTGCCGTCGACCGGGGCGAGATCGGGCTCCGCGAGGCCCTTCGTATCCAGGTGGCGATGCTCCACGCGACGCGTGACGAGATGGTCGCCCACGCGGTCGAGCACTGCCCGCTCGATCCGACGTTCGGCCCGTTCGTCACCTGGGCGGAGGCGCGCTCGCTGCCGCTCACGATCGTGTCGGACGGGTTCGCCTTCTACATCCCGCCGATCCTCGCGGCCGCCGGTCTGGAACGGATCCCGGTGATCACGAACGACATCGCTTCCGATCCCAACCGGCTCCGGCTCCGGTACCCGAACGGACACCCGGAGTGCGTGGGGTGCGGAACCTGCAAGATGCTCGCAGTGCTCGGCGCCCGAGAGCTGCACGGCCCAGTGGCGTTCGTCGGCGATGGGCTGACCGACCGGTATGGGGCCCTGCACTCGGACGTGGTGTTCGCGAAGGACCACCTAGTGACCATCTGCGAGCGGGACGGCGTGCCGTTCTTGCCCTGGAAGTCGTTCGACGATGTGCGCTCGGTGCTCGACTCGATGGAGATGCCCCCCAGAACCGCCGCGCCCGAAAGCTGCCCCGGCTGGCAGGTCGACTGATCGCACCGCCGGCGAATCGGCCCTCGCGGTGGCCGCGGGATTCGAACCCGCGAGGGGTTGCCCCCTACACGCTCTCCAGGCGTGCCCCTTCGTCCGCTCGGGCAGGCCACCGGCACGAGTCTAGGCTGCGGATACGATCCGTGACTCAGCCTGCAGACATACCCACGTCAGCCGGGCCAGTCGCGCTTGGGCTTCGGCTCCTTGCTCAGCATGTCGTCGAGCGACGGCTTGGGCTTGCGTTCCGCCTCCGCCATCTTCTCCTCCAGGCTGCCCGACGTGAGGTCGCCCGCCGCCTCGAGCATCTCCTCCAGGGACTTGCCGGCACTCCCCTTCAGCCGGATGCGCAGGGCCGCCAGCACGGATGCATGACGATCCGAGAGCCCTTGAGCGATCTTGATCTCGGTCAGGGCCTTCTCGGCCAGGGCCAGAAGCTCCTCGTCGTCCACGAGGACAGTCTGCCACGTCGGTCCGGGGTGACGCTTCTCCTCGCTCCTTGTGACGCGAACGATCCTGAGGTAGAAACGCGAAAGAGGACCGAGAGTCGCTCCCCGATGTTCAGGCAGGCTTTGGAGGCTGGGGTGACGAGACGGATCCTGGTCGTTGAGGACAGCCGGACACAGGCCGAGATGATCCGCCGCCTGCTGATCGAGGCCGGCTTCGAAGTCCTTGTGGCTGCGGACGGCCGCGAAGGCCTCGATCGTTGTGAGGAGTCACTCCCCGACCTCATCGTTTCCGATGTGCAGATGCCCGTCATGGATGGGTTCGAGTTCTGTCGCGCCATCAGGTCGTCCCCGTCTACGCGGCATCTTCCACTTGTCCTCCTCACCGCGTTGGAGTCGGCGGAGGACATCATCAAGGGCCTCGAGAGCGGCGCCAACAACTTCGTCCCCAAGCCCTACGACGCCATCGGCTTGGTGGGACGCCTCAAACGACTCCTCGGAGAGGTGGATAGCGGCCAAGGCGAGCACACAGAAGCAGACATCGTCCTGACCTTGCAGGGACATCGGATCACGGTCACCGCCGACCGCGCCGCGATCGCAGACTCCGTCAGAGCCGCTGTCGAGCGCCTCCAGCCACCTTCCGAGGCACCCACAGAGACATGGGCCATGGAAGACGATATCCAGGAAGCCTTCGCGATGCTGGCCGACCTCGCCTACAAGGGCGAGAACATCTGGGAGCTGCATCCCCAGTAGCACCCCCGGTACCGGGGGTGCTACTGGCTCGAGCACGTGTTGTACGCGGAGGCGGCGTGATTCGAACACGCGAGAGGCGGATTAGGCCCCTAACCGCTTTCGAGGCGGTCCCGTTCGTCCGCTCCGGCACGCCTCCGGCGCGAGTCTAGCAAGGGCCGGAGCGTAACCTCCCGGGAAGCACTCAGATCTGGTCAGGTGGCAAGGATCGCCTCCTCCCAGGCCGGGCGGTCGGGCGCGCTTCCGTCATCGAGCATCTTCCGCCACTGCTCGTCGTTCAGCCGCTCGGAGACCGGTTGGAGGAACTCGTAGTAGGAGTACACGCCGCCGCGGGCGATCTCCCACCCGCCGTCCATGCCCGGCACGATCACGAAGATCCAGTCGATCCGGCCGGTCGCCACCTCGACCACCTGGTCGCCGCCCCGGGCGATGTCGGCGATGATCGCCGCGTCCTGGTCCATCGACGAGACCCCGCCCTTCTCGACATCGGCCGTGCGCCACCAGAGTCCCTCGAAGATCCCGCCGATGAATGCCAGCCACGTGTTGTCGGGCACGCTCATCGGCTTTCCCGCCAGCTCGTCGGACGCGATCCACGCGAAGCGCTGAAGCATCTTCGCGGCGTCGGCCATCAGCCGGTCCTGAACGCGCGTCGAGAGATTCCGCGTCCACAGCCCTTCCCGCATGAGCGAGGTGAGTGACGCGAGACGCGCGAACGGCACCGGATCGGGCTCGACCCAGTTCCGGATGCTAGGGTCGAGCATCTGGCCCTCGCCCTCGGCGGCGGCTTGCTTCGTGTACAGGATCGTGTCGTGCTTGAGCTCCGAGTACGAACCGAGCCCCGATTGGTGATCCTTCGCCTTCCAAGCTTCCGTCTGCATGTAGTCGGGGAACGCGGCGCCGTGCGGAACCCACATCGGCTGGATCGCCCATAGCCAGGCGTCGTAGACCGTCGAGCCCCACTCGTTGGTGCCGCGAGCCGCGATCTCCGCGCGCATCCTGTCCATCTGATCGTCGTAGTTCGCGTAGTCCGTCTCGCCGGCTTCCTTCTGGATGCCGTAGGCGAACTCGGACCCGAAGGCGGCGGCGAGGTCGAGCGGCGACGGGATCAGCCGCATGTTGTCCTCAGTGCCGACGTTCGGGTAGATCAGCTGGTCCAGGACGTACGAATCGACGACGAACCGAACCCCCATGATCCGCACGGATGGGTTCTCGGGATCGATGCGCACGGGGCGGGACCGGGCGAGCTCGGCCACAACCTCGGAGACTCTCGCGTCCTGCGCGAACGCCGAAGGATCCTGCAGTCCTCCCGGGGCCACCTTCGCTATCCCGGCCGCGAGCTCGGCGGGCGTGTAGTCGTCTGCCAGCCCAACGAGGAACGCGGTCGGCTCGTATATGTCGCGCCAGAGCTCCGTTAGCCGCTCGTTCCCGAGCAGCACGCGGGTGGCGAGGATGCCCACGCGAAGCGGCGTGGCGTCCTGCCCGCCGACGGAGAACGCCGTCTGCCCAAGCACGGACATGCCGAGGAAGTACCGGGTGAGCTCCGGCGTCCGCGTGTAGTGGCCGCGTGGCGTGTACAGCGAGTAGTCCACACACGGGGACGGCGGTGCTGCGCATGCGCCGCCGGTTCCGACGATCGGCGACGACCTCAGGACGGCGTGCTCCCGGATGAGGGCCAGCTCCTGCTGGGCAAGAGGACCGAGAGTGCCTACGTCCAACTCGAGGACCGAGCCGGCCGTCTGGAAGAGCTGCTCGACGCGATCGGCTGCGTCCGCGAGCGGTGTTCCCGACAGCTCCCGAGACTGCGCGCGGGCCCCCTCGAGGAGCCCGGTCACCAGTTCCTCGAGCTTCGGCAGGAAGACCTCCTGCTCGAGGTCGCGCAAGACCTTGTCGAAGACGAGGTGCCACATGTGGTACGCAACATCGGTCGTCACGTACACGGGCGCCTGGTCGTACGACGCCGACCCGTAGGCCTGTGTGAACAGGCGAAGATCCGATGGCACGACGGCGAACCCGTTCGACTCGAGCATCGATGTCGCTGCAGGTGAGAGCTGCTGTTCGATCGCCGCCGCGATCCGGACCGTCGTGAGCGAGTGGGGCGTCGAATCACCCGTGTAGGCCGGCGTGTCCGAGACCAGCTTCACATCGCTAAGCGTCCCGAAGATCCCGGCGATCGGAGACGGGAATCCGGTCGGCTCCGCCGTTGCCGATGGCGTACTACCAGTCCCCGAGGGCTCAGCCTCCTCTTCGCCGGTGGTGCAGGCTCCCGCGAGCAGCGCAAGCACCCCTAGGAGCGCGAGACATCGACGCATTCGGATCATCTCCTTCCAGGAGTCCTTCCAAGGATGACGGGGTCGGCGCGGCCATCCCGGTCGACGTCCGCGCAGGCCGGAACGCCGGCACCGGGTAGGTCCGGCGCGAAAGCAAACCCGAATCCGTTCCAGAACCAGGCTCCCGTCGCGACGATACCCGGCGAGTCCAGCCGTGTGAAGCCGACGGCCAGAGCACCGTCGCACGGTTGAACCTCTCCAACCGGCCGAACGAGCGTGCCGGCCACCCAGATCTCGCCCAGGTCGGACGCCTCCCACACCCCCAGGTGCGCGCTTCGCCCTTCTGCGTCCATCCATGGGTGTTCAGGTCGAGCGAGCTTTTCGGGTGTGAGGTGGAACGGCCGCCTGAACGACACGACGACGTCGGGCGAGCCGTCGCCGTCGGCATCGCCGGCGGCCGAAGCCGTTACCGTCCACTCGGGACTCGGGAACGTGGGTAGGCGCTCGACCGGCGGGCTCGTGGAAGCTTCCACGGATCGGGCGAGCGACCACCACTCGCGACCCAACGCGGCGGCATCTCCGTGGGGCGGCCGCCACCCCTTGAAATGCGAACGCAGGTCGGGGATCGCCACCTTCCCGGACCGCCATGCGATCAGACCGTCGGTACCGGCCAGCACCTCGAGGACCAGGCCGAGCCGGGTGCCCGGAAGCGACTGGTCGAAGAGGAAGTTCCCGAGACTCGTCGCCACGATTGTCGGACGTCCGTCGCCGTCGGGGTCGATCGTGTGAACCGGCTGCACGACGTGCGGCCCGGCGGCCCATACCACGTCGACCCCCATCCGGGCCAACGAGCGGGCGATCGTCATGGTGAAGGGATCCGTTCCGGGCTGGTACTCCGCCCCGGCGTGGAGTCCGACCACGACGAGATCCGCCCGAGATCTCGCCTTCGCCACTTCCTCCCGAGCGCGTTCGCCCCACCACGCCACGCCGGGCCCCGCGCCCGCCCTGAGGCCGCCTTTCGTCGCGTCGAACCCGAGAAGAGCGATCCGAAGCCCACTCCGCCTGACGAAGACAGGCGCGAACGCCGCCGAGGCGTCTTCACCCCCGCCCACGCCCCTGATCCCGACCGCCTTCAGCCGCTCCAGCGTGTCGATCACCGACTCCGGACCCGCGTCGCCGGCATGGTTGTTCGCCACGCTCATCACGTCGAACCCCGCGAGCGCGAGGAGACCGGCCGCTTTCGGTGAGGCCTCGAGGGCGTTCACGGCGGCGGAAGCGTGCGGTCGCGTCGTGAGAGGCGACTCGAGGTTCGCGACTGCCAGGTCTGCCGACGAGACCACGTGCCTGACGTCGGCGAACAGCCCGTTTGGGTCGAACTCGGCGATCTCGCCCACGCGCCGCCCGAGCATCACGTCGCCCCCAAAGACAAGGGTGACGGTCGGTGCCGGTTGGGGGTCTCTGACGAGCCGATCTACGGAGGACTCCGTACAGGCACCAAGCGACCCGAGCACCAGCAGGATCGCGCACGCGGAGTTGCGCAAACGGTGCCGAGATCTGCATGGAGTCGGGTCAGCGGCGATCGTTGAAGAACTCACACAGCAGCTCCCCGCACTCCTCGGCGAGGACCCCCGACTCGACTTGGACCGCGTGATTGAGCCGCGGATCGCGCACCAGGTCCCCCAGAGAACCTGCGAATCCCGCTTTCGGGTCGGCCGCTCCGAACACCAGCCGGTCGACACGGGCGAGCACGAGCGCGCCGGCGCACATGGCGCAGGGCTCGAGCGTCACATACACGGCGCAGCCCTCCAGGTGCCAGGTTCCCAGGCGCCCGGCGGACGCCCTCATGACCACGATCTCGGCGTGCGCGGTCGGGTCCTGCGAGCGTTCGCGAGCGTTGCCGGCGCGTGCGATGACTTCGCCACCTCGCGCCATCACTGCGCCGACCGGCACGTCGCCGAACGACGCAGCCTCCCTCGCCTCCTGGAGGGCGAGTCTCATCAACTCCTCGTCGAGCGCCCCGACCACTAGTACGCGCCCATCTAGTACGCGTCCATCTCGCGGAGTCGCTCGTCGGAGATACCGAAGTAGTGCGCGATCTCGTGCTCGACGGTTCGGGCGACGACCTCGCGCAGCCTCGCCTCGTCGCCCTCCGACTCCCGTTCGATCGTCCTTCGGTAGAGGGTGATCGTGTCGGGCGGAACGAACGTGTAGCCGCCGTCACGGTCCGTGATGGGGATCCCGTGGTAGCGACCGAGGAGGTCGGGCTCGCCGCGAGGGGATCGCTCCTCGACGAGCACCTCGACGTTCTCCAGGCACTCGAGCACCCAAGCGGGGAGCGAGTCGAGCGCTTCGGCAACGAGCTCCTCGAACCGCCGACGGTCGGTCACGCCGCCAGCCTACGACAGCCGCGCCGGTCGTCAGCAGATGCGGGGGAGCTGATCGCCCGCCAACATGATCAGTGGGCGTGTCGCGCCGAGCCCCGTCTGAAGCGACACCCTCGGGGGGCCTTCTCCCACCTTGCCAACGATCGCCGCGTTCTCCCCGAGCGGGTGCGTTCGAGCCGCCGCCAGCACCGCCTCCGCATCCTCACCTGCGACGATCGTCACGCACACGCCCTCATTGGCCACATACAAAGGATCCAGCCCGAGCATCTCGCAGGCCGCGCGAACCGGCGCGAGCACGGGTACGTCGGCCTCCACGACGGTCATCGACACGCTGGACGCCTCGGCGAGCTCGTTCAGCACGCTGACCAGGCCACCGCGTGTCGCGTCGCGCAGGCACCGGACGTCGCCGGCAGCGAGCATCGCCTCGACCAGGCCGGTGAGCGGCGCCGTGTCGGAGACCAGCTCCGCTTCGAACTCGATCCCGGCCCGGCGGGACATCACGGCGACGCCGTGCGACCCGACCGGACCGGAAACGAGCACAACGTCGCCCGGCCGCGCCCGTTCGGGCCCCACGTCCACACCGTCGGGGATCACCCCGAGACCCGAGGTCGTGACGAACAAGCCGTCGGCACTTCCGCGTTCCACGACCTTCGTGTCGCCGGTCACGAGAGTCACTCCCGCGCGTCGGCATGCCCCGGCCATCGAGGTCACGACCGCCCCAAGCTGCTCCATTGGGAGGCCCTCCTCGAGGATCAGCGCCGCCGACAGGAACAGCGGCCTCGCGCCCATCATCGCGAGGTCGTTCACCGTCCCGTAAACGGACAGCTCGCCTATGTTCGAACCGGGGAAGAACGCCGGCGTTACCACGAACGAGTCGGTCGTGAACGCGAGCCGAACGCCGCCCACCTCGACGACGGCAGCGTCGCCCAGCCGGCCCAGCTCGGAGCGCTCTCCGCCGAGCACCGGCACGAGCAGGTCTCGGATCAGCTGCGCGGTGAGCTTGCCACCGCTGCCGTGCCCGAGCAGCACCGTCTCGCCCGGCGGGAGCGGCACGGGGCACCGCAGCACGAACTCCTTGAGGACCTCGGCCGGGACGTCGTCGCTCACTGCGCGACCTCCTGGCGCTGCCGGCCGGCGAGGAAGTAGGCGGCGCAGGCGCCCTCACTCGACACCATCGGCGCCCCGAGAGGGTTCTCCGGTGTGCAGAGAGTCCCGTAGGCGGGACACTCGTCGGGCTTCGCACGGCCGACGAGCACCGTGCCGGCGATGCAAACCTCCGACTCGGACGCAGGCACGCCGTCTTCTCTCGGGAACAGCAGCTCGGCGTCGTGCGCACGGTAGGCCTCACGGAGGCGGAGGCCGCTGTCTGGGACCACGCCGATCCCACGCCAGGCCCGGTCGCACGTCTCGAACACCTCCGCAACCACGGCCCGCGCCGGGACGTTCCCGTCGCGCCCCACGGCGCGGACGTACTGGTTCTCCACCTCGGCGCGCCCCTCCTCGAGCTGACGAGCGGCCATGAGTATCCCCTCGAGCAGATCGACGGGCTCGAACCCGGTGACGACGATCGGCACCCCGAAGTCCCTCGCGATCGGCTCGTACTCGGCCCATCCCTGGACGGCGCAGACGTGGCCCGGCGCCAGGAACCCCCGGACGCGGTTCCCCGGGGAAACGAGGATCGCCATGATGGCCGGAGGCACGAGCACGTGCGCCACGAGAAGAGCGAAGTTCGGGAATCCGAGCTGCTTCGCCTGCTTGACGGCCATGGCGTTCGCAGGCGCCGTCGTCTCGAACCCAACCGCGAAGAACACGACGGTCCGGTCGGGGTTCCGGCGGGCAACCTCGAGCGCGTCCAGCGGCGAGTAGACGACGCGAACGTCGGCGCCGGCGGCGCGTGCCCTGGAAAGGTCCTCGTTCGAGCCGGGCACGCGCAGCATGTCCCCGAACGAGCAGAGGATCGCGTCGGGCCGCTTCGCGATCGCTATCGCCTCGTCTATCAGCGCGAGCGGCGTCACGCACACGGGGCATCCCGGCCCGTGCACGAGCTCGATCTCCTCTGGAAGGAGCTGGTCGATTCCGGCCCGGATCAGCGTGTGGGTCTGCCCGCCGCAGACCTCCATCAGCGTCCAGGGCTTCGACACTGTGCGAGCGATCTCGTCGAGGAGTCCGTGGGCGATCCGTTCGTTCCGGTACTCGTCGATGAACCTCACTCCCGCACCCCCTCCGGGTCCTGCGGGAGATCGATCCCCTCGAGGTTCCCCATCTCGGCGAGCAGCTCGTACGAGCGGGCCGCCTCCTGCTCGTCGACGACGGATATCGCGAACCCGACGTGGATCACAACGTAGCTGCCGACCTCTACCCCGGGCTCGTACTCGAGGCAGGCCCGACGCTTGATGCCTCCGAAGTCGACCACGCCCGTCCGAAGGCCGTCCTCCTCGAAGATCTCGACCACCTTGCCCGGAACCCCGAGGCACATCAGCGACCACCCCCAGACCTTGCGTGCGCGACGAGCACCTGCCCCAGTGCGATCCCCCCATCCCCGGCGGGGGCCTCCCGCGGAACGTACGGCCGGAATCCGGACCGCTCCAGGCGGCCGAACGCGTCCGTGAGCAGAAGGTCGTTCTGGAACACGCCCCCGGCGAGGCACACCTGATCGAGCCCGTTCGAGGCGCGGATGCTCTCGCACACCAGGACGATCGCCAAGGCCAGCGCCGAATGGAACCGCGCAGCGACGTGGGGAACGGGGGTGCCCGCACATAGGTCGCTCGCGACGCCGGATACGAACGGACGCGTGTCCACCACGAGCCGCCCGTCGACCTCGTCGATCTCGACCGGATACCCAACGTCGTCGATCGGCTGTGCCGCCTGCTCGAGGAGCATCGCGGGCTGCCCCTCGTACGTCGTATCGCGGCAGACGCCGACGAGGGCCGAGACCGCGTCGAACAGCCGCCCGGCCGAGCTGGTCAGCGGCGACGCGAGCCCCGTCCGCATCTGGCCGAGCACCACCGCGGTCTCGTCTCCGTGCTCCCCCACCAGCTCCAGCGCCTCGTCCAGGCACCCGGCGTCGGCCGCGTGCGCGAGCGCCATCCGCCACGGATGGCGAACCGCCGCATCGCCGCCGGGCTGTCGGACTTGCCGAAGGTGTCCCAGGCGCTCCGCGTTCGCCCAGTCGCAGCGAAGGAACTCACCGCCCCACACGGTTCCGTCGTCCCCGAGACCGAACCCGTCGAACGCCACGCCAATCACCGGCCCCTCCAGCCGGTGCTCGGCCATAACCGCCGCGACGTGCGCGTGATGGTGCTGGACGGCCACCGCCGGCAGGCCGGTCTCCTCCGCGAATCGGGTCGACAGGAAGTCCGGGTGGAGGTCGTGCGCGACGACCTCCGGTCGGATCCCGAAGGTAGCCCGATAGCGGTCGAGCGCATCGGCGTAGGCCCGCATCGCCTCCTCGGTGTCCAGATCGCCGACGTGCTGCGAGAGGAGCGCGCGCTGCTCGTTCGCCAGGCAGAAAGCGCCGTGGAGCATGGCGCCGACGCCGAGCATCGGGCGCACGCCGGCCGGCAGCTCGAAGGGGGACGGAGCGAAGCCCCGGGCGCGACGGAGAACCACCGGCGCGTCGTGCCACACGCGCGTGACCGAGTCGTCGTAACGGGCAACGATGTCCCGGTCGTGAACCAGGAAGGCGTCCGCGACACCCGACAGGCGCTCTCGCGCCTCGGCGTTCTCGATGCAGATCGGCTCGTCCGACCGGTTCCCGCTCGTCATGACGAGCGGGAAGCCAACCTCACGAAGAAGGAGGTGATGCAGCGGCGTCGAGGGAAGCATCGCCCCGTGGCGCCGGTGCCCAGGCGCAACGGACGGCGCCAGCTTCCCCAGGTCCCGGACCAGAACGATCGGCGCCTTCGGGGACGAGAGCAGGGAGGTCTCCGCCTCTGACAAGTCGAAGAGCTCACGCGCCTGCTCAAGGTCCGCGACCATGACGGCGAACGGCTTGCCCGGACGGGCCTTTCGGCGCCGGAGCTCGCCGACGACCGCCTCGTCCCTTGCGTCGCACGCCAGATGGAACCCCCCGAGCCCCTTCAGCGCCACGATTCCCCCCCGTCGCAGCAGCGATGCGGCTCCGATCACCGGATCGCCCGCGATCGGTTCCCAGGAGGCCTTTAGAAGCTCGAGGCGAGGCCCGCAGGCCGGGCAGGCTACCGGCTCCGCGTGGAAACGGCGGTTCGCCGGATCCTGGTACTCGCGGGCACACTCCTCGCAGAGCGGGAAGGAGCGCATGCTCGTCCGCTCACGGTCGTACGGAAGACCCTCGATGATCGTGAACCTGGGTCCGCAGTCGGTGCAGTTGATGAACGGGTATCGGTAGCGCCGGTCGTTCGGATCGAACAGCTCGGCCACGCACGCGGCGCAGGTCGCCACATCGGGCGAGACGAGTCGCTCCCCGCCCGGCTCCGCCCGACTCTCGTCCACCTCGAAGCTCGTCAAGCCGAGGGACTCCGCCGGCCGCCACCCGACGTCCTCGACGCGAGCGAGCGGCGGCGCCTCGGACGCGATCCCCGTGCAGAACGCCTCGAGCGCCTGCGGATCGCCTTCCGCGTGGATCTCAACGATGCCGCTCCTGTTGCGGACCCAGCCCGAGATCTGATGCCGAGACGCCAGCCGCCACACGAACGGCCGAAAGCCGACTCCCTGGACCACTCCGCGGACCTCGATGTCCCGCGCGGCGGGGAATCGCACCAGCGGATCGGACGCCAATCCCTTCATCCCGGACTCATCCTCCCCGACCGGCAACAGAACGGGGTGGGCCTCCCGACCCCAGGCGGCAGGGGCCGAAGGTCCTTCGAGCCGGCCTGTTGTCACTGCGATGGTGTCTCTGTCCGCCCGCCCATGACTCCGAGAATCTCGATGCCGGCGGTCCCCCCGACCAGGGAGGGAGACCCACACGAGGGACACACCAGCCACGGTCCAGCGAGATCGGTGTGCGTGGGAACCCAGTGCGCTCCGCAGGACGGACACACACTGTCGCCCCACTCCTCGATGAGGAGCTTGGACCCCTCGAGCGGAGTGTCTCTTGTGAGCATCTCGAACGCCTGCTCCAGAGCGTCCGCTGAGAAGACCGGGCCTACCCGAATCCGAACTTCGCTGATGCGGCCGGACTCGCCGAGCCGCTCGGTCAGTCGTGCCACCAACATCTCAACGGCCTGGTGGTCGTGCACGCTACTCCTTCACTCCCGAGGACCGGCCTGGATCCTCACAGTTCCATCGTTCCACCTGCTCGCAGACACGCCGTGCGAGCTCGGCGACGGAACTGACCACAGGTCGGCTGAGTGGCGCACCGATCGTGTAGGGATCCACCACCTCAACGGCCAGCACCTTGGTCTCCTCGGGGAATCGGAGCCCGAGACGCCTAGCTACCGCGGCCATCTCCGGGAGGCCGGCATGGTGAAGACTCGGCGCGACAACCCTCCCGACCTCGGCGAGGGTCATCTCGGTGATAGTGCCGGGAGGGTGCCGACCCGTCCGGACGGAGTCCACCACGACCGCCCGGTCGTAACCAGCGAACTCCTCGATCAGCGCCAGCCCAGAGGCCGAACTCTCCGCCACGTCGGCCACGCCGGCGAGCTCCGCCTTGACGACCCGCGCGACCAGCAGGCCCACCACGTCATCACCCGCGAGCTCGTTCCCCAATCCGAGGACGAGCGTGCGCATGGGAGCTCAGTCCCGACGGATCTCGCGGACGAGCTCGCCCTCCGGGTCACGAATCTCGACGACTAGCGGCATCTGGCCCGGCAGAGCGTGCGTCGCACACCCGAAGCACGGGTCGTAGGCGCGGAAGGCCATCTCGACCTGGTTCAGCAACCCCTCGTCAACCTCGGGACCGTGGACGAGCGCCTTCGCGGCCTTGTCTACCGACAGCGCGATTCGCGCCGCGTTGTTCTGCGTCGCGACAATGAGGTTCGCCTCCGTGATGAGCCCGCGCTCGTCCGTCCCGTAGTGGTGGATCAACGTCCCCCGGGGCGCCTCGACAACGCCGATGCCCTCGGTCGGCGTCTCGGTCGGGATCGTGCGGACATCGGGGCTCGTGATCTCGGGGTCTGCGGCGAGCTCGCCCATGCGCTCGGCCGCGTTGACGAGCTCGACCAGGCGCGCCCAGTGCGTC
>JBFMCN010000052.1:0-4981 GCA_040754475.1 Actinomycetota bacterium
CGAACGCGGGGTGTGCACCGACGCCCGCGGCGACGGGCTCCGGATCAGCCCTCACTTCTTCAACACCGAGGCCGACATAGACCGCTGCTTCGACGAGCTGCGGCCGCTGCTTTGAGCTCGAAGGCCCGGAACCGCTGCTTCACTCGAGGAGGCCCGAGGGTGGGTCCCGGTCAGGCGCGCTGCTTGCGGAGGGCCATCACGCCGACCGCCACCATCGCCACCGAGAAGGCGAGAAGGGCGAGCAGGCGCCAGGCGATGTCCCCGAAGCCCTCGCCGCCGACCATGACGCCTCGGAGCGCCACCGTTGAATGGGTGAGCGGGAACAGCTGCGACAGCCACCGCAGCGGAGTCCACAGGGTCTGAACCGGCCAGACGAGGCCGCCGAGGAAAACCTGCGGGATCAGCACCAGCGGGATGAACTGCACCACCTGGAGCTCGTTGCGGGCGAAGAAGGAGAGCGAGATCCCCAGGTTAACCACGCCGATCAGCAGGATCACCAGCACGAGCAGGACGAGCCAGATCGACCCGGCGATCCGGACGTCCAGCACCCACGTCGCATAGCCAAGGATCAGCAGCGCCTGGGCACCGGCGAACCCGATGAAGCCGAGCAGGTAGCCGAGCAGGACGTCCAGTCGGGAGGCTGGAGACGCCATCAACCGCTCGAGCGTTCCGGACGAGCGCTCTCGCAGGAACGACACGCTCGTGAGCAGGAACGTGAGGAAGAAAGCGAAGAAGGTGAGCAGGATCGGCGCGTCGTAGTCCAGCGGCGACAGGCTCGCACCCCCCTCGAGCGGAACCGTCTGGACCGACAGCGGGGATGCCCGGAAGCCGATCTCGGAGCCGCGCTCGGTCAGGGTCTGGACGGCGCGCGCAGCGGAGGTGATCACCGGACCCTGAAGGTTTGGGTCGATGCCGCCCACGACGACCCGGATCGAAGCCTCCTCGCCGGCGAGCACCCGCCGCGTGAGGTCGGCGGGGACGATCAGGGCGCCCGCGGCGTCGCCCGCCCGAACGCGCTCGGTCGCCGTCGCCTCGGAGGGCACGGTCCGGACCTCGATCGAGCCCTGCGCGGACAGCCCGCTCACGATCTGCTCGCCCAGCTCCACGTGACCGACCGACGCGTCGGCGCCGGCGTCGAGGTTCACCACGGCGACCGGCAGGGCCCCCTTGCCGGAGTCGCCGATCAGGTAGCCGATCAGCGCCATCACGAGGAGCGGCACGATCACCACGAGCGCGATGGTCCGCGGGTCGTGGCCGAACTGCTTGAGGATCCGAAGGGCGATCGCTCCGATCCGCGAGAGGCTCACGAGGCCTCCTCCATCCGCCGGTTCCAGAAGACGAGGTATGCCTCCTCGATCGAGCCGACGCCCGCCGCGGCGCGGAGCTCGGCCGGCGAGCCGACCGCGATCGCCCGCCCGGCGCCGATCAGCGCAACGCGATGGCAGCGCTCGGCCTCCTCCATCACGTGCGTCGTGACGAGGATCGTGGTGCCGGCGGCGTTCAACTCGGCGAAGTGCTCCCACAGCCGCAGGCGGAGGACCGGATCGATGCCCACCGTCGGCTCGTCCAGCAGCAGCAGCTGTGGCCGGTGGACCATCGCGCACGCCAGATTCGTGAGCTGCCGCATGCCCCCGGAGAGCGAGCGCACCGGGACGCGCTCCTTGCCCGTGAGCGCAACGAGCTCGAGGAGTTCGGCGGCCCGCGTCCTCGCATCGTCGTTCGACATCCCGAACAGGCGCCCGAAGAAGACGATGTTGTCGCGAACCGGCAGATCCTCGTACAAAGCCGCCGACTGCGTCATATAGCCGATGCCCGAGGCCACGCGCCGCCCCGGCGCCTGCCCGAGGACCTTCACCCTGCCGGCGCTCGGGCGCAGGAGCCCGGCCACGGTCCGGATGAACGTGGTCTTGCCCGCTCCGTTCGGGCCGACCAGGCCGAGGATCTCGCCTCGGCGGACCGTGAGATCCAGGCCGTCGAGCGCGCGCAGGTGCCCGAACGTCCGGACGAGGCGCTCGGCCTCGATCGCGAGCTCGGGCTCCTCAGTCACCGGACGCCACCACGTGGCCGGCGCGGACCACGAGCCGCAGGTCGCCGAGGGCGGCCAGCTCCTCCAGAGGGTTCCGCCCGAGGCCGATCAGGTCGGCCGGTCCGCCCACCCGGAGCCCGCCGGCGACCATCGCCGTCAGAACCTCCTCCGGTGCCATGCCGACGACCTCGTTCAGCAGGAGGGCTTCGCGGACGTTGATCCCCGGCGGGATCGCACCTTTGCCGAGGTCCGTGCCGTACACAACGGTCCCGCCCGAAGCCCGGAAGCGCGAGAGGTTCTCGACCGCCACTCGCAGCTCGGCCGTCACCTGCCCGTAGGAGTGGATGTCCAGGGTCGAGACGATCCTCATCGAACGCGCCACCCCTTCGATGAGGTCGTCCGACAGCCGCTCCGTCCACGGGGTGTGCGCGAGCTCGTCGGCGCCGGCGCCCAGCGCCCGTTCCACCTGTCCCTTCCCTTCCGCGTGCACGGTCACCGGGAGCCCCCGCCCGTGCGCGGCCTCGACGATGGCAGCCAGCTCGGCATCCGATGGTGTCGGCCCCGCCTCCGCGTTGAGCGAGACCTTGATCGCCGCCGCGCCCCGCTCGGCGAGCACACCCACCGCTTTCGCCGCGTCATCGGGACCATCGATCTCGAGGCCCGTTCCGGGGGGAGCCGACCTGTCCGCGGTCGGGTATCCGCCGGGGGCGGTCAGCATCGGTCCCGCCGCCCTGATCACAGGGCCGTTGAACGTCGGCAGCTCCGAGGCGTCGGCCAGGGCGAAGATCTCGTCGGCCGGCCACGCGAGGTCACGCACCGCCACAACCCCGCCCATCAGCACCGCTGCCGGATCCGCACGGCGGATGTGCACGTGCCGATCGGCAACGGCCGGCATGAGGAAGCCGTCCACGTCGATGCGCTCGTCGGCGCGGGGAGCCGCCGCCGAGTGCCCTGCGTACGTGATGGACCCCTCGTCCGTTATGACCGCGGCGTACCTGACCAGCTCTCCCGGACCGAACCAGGCGAGCGGTGCGCGGATCGAAAGGGACGGGCTCAGGACCCCACCCCCGCCTGCCGGAGCGCCTTCAGCTCCTTGCGGAGATCGAGGACCTCGTCGCGCAGGCGCGCCGCGTACTCGAACCGGAGGTCCTTCGCGGCTTCGTGCATCTCCTCCTCCAGGCTCTGGATCAGACGCTCAAGCTCCTCGGTCGGCATCTCGGGGCGTTCACGGCGCCGCCGCTTCCGCTCCCGCGAGGGCGCCTTGCCTGTATCGACGGCCATCGTAAGCAGGATGTCCGAAACCTTCTTGCGGATCGACTGCGGGTCGATCCCGTGCTCGCGGTTGTACTCCATCTGGATCTTGCGGCGCCGCTGGGTCTCGGAGATGGCCGCTCGCATCGAGTCGGTCACGTCGTCCGCGTACATCAGCACCTTGCCGTCGACGTTTCGGGCCGCACGCCCGATCGTCTGGATCAGCGAGGTCTCGGAACGGAGGAACCCCTCCTTGTCCGCGTCGAGGATGGCCACCAGCGAGACCTCCGGCAGGTCGAGCCCCTCTCGGAGCAGGTTGATGCCCACCAGCACGTCGAACTCGCCGAGGCGCAGGTCGCGAAGGATCTCGATACGCCGGATCGTGTCGATCTCCGAGTGCAGGTAGCGAACGCGGATCCCCATCTCCACCAGGTAGCCGGTGAGATCCTCGGCCATTTTCTTCGTGAGCGTCGTCACGAGCACGCGCTGCCCCGCCTCCGCCCGCTTGCGGATCTCCTCGATCAGGTCGTCGATCTGACCGCGCGTCGGCCGCACCTCGACCTCGGGATCGATCAGACCGGTCGGCCGGACGATCTGCTCCGCGACGCGTCTGGAGGTCCGCAGCTCGTACGAACCCGGCGTCGCCGACATGAACACGATCTGCCGGACCTTCTCGACGAACTCGTCGAACCGCAGCGGCCGGTTGTCGAGCGCGCTCGGGAGCCGGAACCCGAACTCGACGAGGGTCTCCTTGCGCGTCTTGTCGCCCTCGAACATGCCGTGGATCTGCGGGACTGTGACATGCGACTCGTCGATGACGCAGAGCCAGTCCTCGGGGAAGTAGTCCAGGAGCGTGTATGGGGCCTCGCCCGCCCGGCGACCGTCGATGTGGCGGGAGTAGTTCTCGATGCCCGAGCAGAACCCCACCTCCCGTAGCATCTCGAGGTCGTAGCTGGTCCTCATCCGGAGACGCTCGGCCTCCAGGAGCTTGCCCTGCGATTCGAGCAGGGCCAGGCGCTCCCGAAGCTCTTGCTCGATCTCGACCACGGCCCGCCTCATCCGCTCCTCGGAGGCGACGTAGTGAGTGGCGGGATAGACGGTGATCTCCGGAAGCTCGCCCAGGATTTCGCCTGCGATCGGGTCGAACCTGGTGATGCGCTCGATCGTGTCGCCCCACCATTCGATCCGAACCCCGGTCTCTTCATAGGCGGGGAAGACCTCGAGCACGTCCCCCTGCACCCGGAACTTGCCCCGGACGAAGTTCACCTGGTTGCGCTCGTACTGGATGTCGACAAGGCGCTGCTTCGCCCACTCCATGTCGGTGGGAACACCCTTGTGAACGCGCAGGATCTGGCCCATGTACTCCTCGGGCGAGCCGAGGCCGTAGATGCACGACACGCTCGCGACGATGATCACGTCGCGGCGCGTGAGGAGCGCGCTCGTGGCCGAGTGCCGTAGCCGGTCGATCTCGTCGTTGACCGACGAGTCCTTCTCTACGTACGTGTCGGTCTGCGGGACGTAGGCCTCGGGCTGGTAGTAGTCGTAGTAGGAGACGAAGTACTCGACGGCGTTCTCCGGGAAGAACTCGCGGAACTCGTTCGCGAGCTGGGCCGCGAGCGACTTGTTCGGCGCCATCACGAGCGTCGGCTTCTGGACACGCTCGATCACGTGGGCGATCGTGAACGTCTTGCCGGTTCCCGTGGC
>JBFMCN010000053.1:0-7384 GCA_040754475.1 Actinomycetota bacterium
CTGCCGGCGGACGCCTGCGCGCGGTCGAGGCGATCGACGCCGCCAGCGGCTCGGGGGTCCAGATCCGCGCGCGCCGATTCGTCAACGCGACGGGCACGTCCGCCGGAGACCTCGCCGAGCTGGCCGGGTGTGAAGGACCTCGACTCCGTCCCTCCAAGGGCGTGCACCTGGTCGTGCCGACCGGGCGGCTCCCCATCGCGTACGCGATCGTGTTCCCCGGGTCGGACGGACGCGAGCTGTTCGCCGTTCCGCGTGGACCGGTCGTGCTGGTCGGAACCACCGACACGGCGTATGAGAGGGAGGGGCCGCCTGCGGTGAACGACGTGGACGTCGACTACCTGGTCACCGCACTGGGAGACGCATTCGACGCCGGGATCGGGCGCGAGGACGTCGTGGGCGCCTTCGCGGGACTCCGCACGCTCCAGGACGGGGGCTCCTCCCGCTCGGCCGACCTGTCCCGGCACCACCGCATCCACGTCGGGGCCTCCAAGCTCTTGACCATCGCGGGGGGCAAGCTGACGACCTTCCGGCGAATGGCGCGCGATGCGGCCGATGCCCTGGGCGTGCGGCCGTCGCACCACACTCCCGGTCTGGAGGCACCCGAGCAGCAAGCGGTCGAGCGGACCTTCGCCCTCGCGGCGTCCGTCGGCCTCGAGTCCGCCGCGGCTCGACGGGCGCTCACGGTGGCCGGAGACCGTGCCCCGGAGCTGCTCCAGCTCGTCCGAGAGGAGCCCGCGCTCGGCGAGGCGCTCGTGCCCGGCCTCCCGCCGCTGGCGGTCGAAGCCGTATGGGCGATCCGGGCACAGATGGCGCTCTCGCTCGCCGACGTCCTCGACCGGCGCCTGGGCCTCGCCTTGATCGACCGCGAGGCGGGCCTCGGCTCGCACGCGGTGGACGTAGTTGCCGGGGAGCTGGGACGAGACCAGGTCGAGAGACAGATCTCCCCGTACTTGGCGGCCGTGCGCCGCGAGCGGGGACCCGTTGCCCGACCGTCCGGCCGAGCAGTAGAGCCGAGATCGGGAGCGATCCCGAGGAGGGGGTGGCAACGATGAGGACATCCGTCGATCCGCGCGAGACACGCTGCGGCCGAGCGCGGATGGTGGCGATCGCGGCGATACTGGGCGTCCTGGGCGCGTTGCTCGCGCCGACCATGGCGCAGGCCAAGCCGCCCGTCCAGGCCCAGCGGCCCTTCGAGGCCATGACGTACAACGTGTATCTCGGCACGGATCTGTCGCCCCTGTTCGCGATCACGAACCCGGGGCAGGTCATCCCCACGCGGACGTCCTGTCCGCTCGCGCCGAACTCAGTCCCGGACCCCGGGCGATCAGACGACGAGTACTCAAGTGGATAGAGGGCGCCGCAACCCGGCCGTAGTCAGAGCGGTCAGTGCAGAGCGGGGCAGAACGGCGAGGTCGCCGCGGGTTGCGACGACCTCGCGTCTCGTGCTTCATGTGTGGCGGGTCCGACGGAAGGATTCCCCCGTCTTCGCAAGTCGGTGAAGCTCAAACCCTGACGACGCTGCCGGGCGCGGCCTCAGCCTTGACGTTAGTCTCCGCCATCACGGGAAGAGCCGGACGGCGAGGCTTCAGCCCGAACAGGAACCGGATCGGGTTGTATCGGCGAATGACGAGCTCATACAGGCCGAGCGTCAGGGCGAAGGATCCGGCGAGCACCAAGCCGTACTTCGGCCACAGACCCAGGTTCCACCGAACGACCACGTACGCCACGACGATGATCACAGTCTGGTGGAGCAGGTAGAAGGGGTAGGCACCTTCGTTCGCGTACCGGAGGACGCGGTTCTGCCGGTTGAACAGCGCGTGCCCCGCGCCCAGTAGCGCCAGGACACAAACCCAGGTGTTGACGTTCCCGAGGAAGCTCACGAAGGTGTCCGGCAACGAGCCTTCGGCCCACATGTCGCCCACGCCGGCGTGCCCCAACAGGAGGGCGGTCGTCATCGTGCCGGCGGCGGTCGCGAGCAGCGGCTTCCACGCGCGATGGATCATCCCCTCGGCGCGCGGGTCCGCGACCAGCAGGAAGCCCCCGATGAACAGCGCGAGCGAGTAGAACGGGTTCTGAGGGCCGTCGTCCGGAGCCGGGAGCGCGTTGGCGAGCAAGAGCACGACCGGCATCGCGAACAGCAGCCACCTGGCGCCGATGGGCCGGCGACGCCACCGCATGAACAGCGGCAGAGCGAGGAGCGAGAAGACGAACAGGAAGGCGATGAACCACAGGTGCGCCGGCGTCCAGCCGCCGGTGTATCCGGTCAGGTCGCCGGAGAAATCCCAGTAGCTCCCGAGCGAGACGTGCTGACCGCGGAACCACCCCGCCAGGTAGGTCTGCGGCGGGACGACCACCAGGATTCCGAACCCCAACGGGATCAGCAGGCGCTTGAAACGCTCGCCCGCGTAGGCGCCGGCCGAACGGTGCCCGAGCGCGTACCACGTGGCGGCACCCGCCAGCACGAACAGCAGCTGCATGTGCCACGGCTCGAGGAACGCGATCACGCTCCACGTCAGGACGCCGCTCTTGGCGGCGTTCTTCACGTAGAACGGGTCCCACACGTCGAACACCCTTGCCGAGTGGAACGGGATCAGCAACAGCACGGCCATGATCCGCAGCCAGTCGAGATCGTGGCGCCGAACGACCGACGCCCGCGCAGGGGCCGTCGCCGAACTCGTCGGCGTGCTCTCCACCGCCGTCTCCGGCGCCTTCTCCAAGGTCATCATCGCGGGTCCTCCCCTCTCACGACGCATGCGTGGATCGTCGCTCTGCGAGGAGTCGTCGCCATCGGCGCCAGGGTCGATTCGTGGTCAACCCACGGGTTGATGCCTCCTGCCGACCCGCGCCCTACAGTAGGGCCATGGACACCCGCGGACCGCTCCTGCGCCGTCTCGGCAACCTGAACCCCCTGGTCGTCGACGGCGTGCTGGCGCTCGCGTTGGCCGCGACGACGCTCATCGAGATCGCGACCACTTCCCGGAGCTGCGACTGCCTCTCGAGAGCGGACATCACGTGGTCGTCGCTGTTCATGCTGATCGAGACGCTCCCGCTCGTGCTCAGACGGCGGTACCCGTTCGGAGTGATGACCGTGGTCGGCGTCTCCGCGATCGTCTACGACCTTCTGTCGATCCCCCCAGAGCCGAGCACCGCGATCTTCGCGATCCTGCTCGCCGTATACACGGTCTCGGCCGACGCACGGCGACCCCTCGCGTACGTGGCGGCGGTCGTCGTCGGGCTCGCGCTCGTCGTCTTGAACCTGCCCGGGATCGCCGACGAGGATGACTTCGCGGACCTCGTGAATCAGTTCGTGCTGCTCGGAGGTGGGTGGATCGCCGGGGAGAACACTCGCTACCGGCGACGTCAGGCTGAGCTCCTTCGGGAGCGCGCCGTCCGCACCGAGCGGGAGCAGCAGGAGCGCGAGCGCATCGCCGCGTTGGAGGAGCGCGGCCGCCTGGCTCGCGAGATACACGACGTCATCGCCCACAGCGTGAGCGTGATCGCCGTGCAGGCCGGAGCGGCGCGCGCGGTGGCGGAGGAGCGGCCCGACCGGGCGCGCGAGGCGCTCGGCGCGATCGAGGAGGTCAGCAAGCAGACGATGACCGAGCTTCGCCGCGCGCTGGGCGTGCTCCGAGGCCCCACGGATGCCACCGCCATGGAGCCGGCGCCCGGGCTGGACGAGCTCGACGACCTGGTGGAGAAGGTGCGCCGGGCAGGCGTCGACGTCGAGGTCTCGACGACCGGGGAGCGATGCCACATGCCCTCGGGCGTCGACCTTTCCGCCTACCGAATCGTCCAGGAGGCGCTGACCAACACCGTCAAGCACGCCGCGCCGACCACCGCTCGGGTGCGCATCGGCTACGAGCCCGGATGGCTCGAGCTGGTGGTGTCGGACGACGGACCCTCGGGGACGGGCCCGGCCCGTCCCGACCTGGGCGGCGACGGCTCCCGTGACGGCTCCGGCGACGGAGGACACGGCCTGCTCGGCATCCGCGAGCGGGTGGCGATACTCGGAGGCACGTTCGAGGCGGGCCCGAGCGGCAACGGGTTCGAGGTGCGGGCTCGCCTGCCACTGGAGACGAAGGCGGAGATCCGCTGAGCATCCGCGTGCTCCTCGCCGACGACCAGGCGCTCGTGCGTTCCGGGTTCCGCATGCTCGTCGAGACCCAGCCGGACATGGATGTCGTCGCCGAGGCGGCCGACGGCGGCGAGGCCGTGGCCGAGGCAATGCGCACCAGGCCCGACGTCGTGCTCATGGATATTCGCATGCCGCACGTGGACGGCATCGAGGCCACCCGGACGATCACCGACCCCGGCACCGGGCTGGACTCGCGGGTTCTGATCCTCACGACATACGACCTGGACGAGTACGTCTTCCGAGGCCTTCGCGCCGGCGCGAGCGGCTTCCTGCTCAAGGATGTCGACCCCGAGGACCTCGTCCGAGCCATCCATCTCGTGGCCGAGGGCGAGTCCCTGCTCTCCCCGTCGGTGACGCGCCGACTGATAGAGGAGTTCGTCCGTACGCCGGAGATCACGACGACGCCCCCTCCCGAGGTCGCAGCGCTCACCGAACGCGAACGCGAGGTCCTCGCGCTGATCGGCCGGGGCCTGTCGAACGCCGAGATCGCCCAGGGGCTGTTCCTCAGCTTGGCCACGGTGAAGACTCACGTGAACCGCGTCTTCTCCAAGCTCGAGCTGCGCGATCGGGTGCAGGCCGTGGTCCTCGCCTACGAGACCGGCATGGTCCGGCCGGGGGAACGCGAGGGTCCCGTTCCCTAGACGACCTCCGGCCGCCCCAGGAAGGACGCGGCCTTCTCGATCTGGATCCCGCGCCAGGTCCCGAGCCTGAGGAGGTGGCCATCCCCCGAGACGATCACTGTGGCATTCGCGGTGACTGCCGCTTCCAGCACTCGGTCATCCGCAGGATCTTCGGCGATCACCTCGACCTTCTCGGTGGGCCGAACAACGGTCCCGATCCTGGCGACCTGAGCGATGGCCTCCTGAACCATTCGAGCGTCCCACCCGAACTTCTCCGACAGGACCTTGCCTAACTCGGCAAGCAGGGGCGGGGAGGTGACCAGCGTGATCCGGCCTTCCAGCGCCGCTCGAAAGACCGTCTCCGGCGCTCCGCCGGGAAACAGGAAGGCCGAGATGAGGATGTTGGTGTCGAGAACGACCCTCAACCGCGCGCTTCCCGGATCAGCCGCTCGACGTCGCGTTCGCTCTTGACCCCCCTGCGAGACGCCTGGGCCGCGCCGTAGCGCTGGAGCGATTCGAAGGTACGGGTCTCGAGGTAGCTCTGGTAGACGCGGAGCATCTCCCGGAACAGCTCACTTCGGTTCCGGCCCTCGTCCTTCGCGATCCGGTCGAAGTCCTCGGCCAATCCGGGGGGCACGGACACGGCCAGAACCTTGGACAGACGCTTCGTGGCCATGTCATACAGGGTATGACTGGAATCCAGCGACCGTCAAGCGCAACGGGAGCCCTGCCAGCTCCTACGGCATCGACCCGTTCGTTTCCTTCTTCATCAAGCCCAACGCCCAGCCCTTCGCGAGCTCGCTTGCCCACCGCTCGAACGCACGCCACAGATCATGGTCCGCCGTGTCGAGAGGAGACGCGCGTACGCCCGCGAGACGAAGATCGCGCTCGAGCTCGTGAAGCACCTTGGCCGCCTCGACGGCCCGCACTTTCTTCTCCAGCCTCTCGCCCGCCCGGGCGGTCTCCAGCAGGTGTTCGAGTGTCCGGAAGATCGGGCGCCAACTTGGAAACACCGACGGGAGCTCTCCCACCAGAGCCGCGAGATCGTCCGGGCGAGCAAGCCGGTAGCGAAGCTGGTTCCGGACGGGGGCCACTTCGAGGAGTCCGGCCATCCTCAGGGCGTCGAGCGCTTCGGCGACGTTTCGCTTCGTGTAGCCCGCCTCCTCCGCAAGGTCCGCAGCCGAGAGCATCGCCGAGGGGTCGGCGAGAAACGCCCGCACGACTTCCGCCCGGGCGCCGACACCGAAGAGCCCACGGAGGCGCAGAACCACGAGAGAGGGGCGACGGAAGTCGAGGAGCTCGGAGCGGTCCGTTCGCATGAAGCGACGGGGCTCGGTAGCACCCGGCCACCGAAGGCCCGAATGGGCGTTGACCGTGGCCGTGAACTCCCCGAAGGCTCTCCTGGTCTCCTCCGACTCTCGCGTCACCAGGTTCTTCAGCCTGGCGGCCGACACGTACCGGCCGTAGGCGATGCACCAATCTGTGGCCTCGTCGCGAAGACGCGGATCCGCATCGCCCAGGAAGGCGGTGAGCAGGATGAGCAGCTCGGGATCGATCGCATGCGAGGTGTGCCGCCGCTGCCATCCAGAAACCCCAAGCTCCGCCCAGAGGCTCCAGGCGAGATCGAGGGCATGTCCCTGCAGTCGCTCGCTAAACGTGGCCATCGGCATCCTCCACCCGCAGGGCAACGAGCGCGGCCACGAGCTCCTGGCGATAGCCCTCAGATGGGTCGTGGGTTCGGGTCCAGCGAGCGGCGGCCAGAAGCTCGTCGCGCGTTGGCTCCAACGCCTGGAGGTCGGCGGCGTGCTTGCTTCTGATCCCTTGGTCCGCCATTGCGTAGAGCTTGAAGCAGATCTGGTCAAACCGGCCCGCCACTCGAAGTGTCAGTCCCCCGAACCGCCGAGTCTCGACTCGATCCTCGAACCCCTCAGGCAGGCCAAGGCGAAGAAGGTCCGTCGGCCCGCCGTTCACCCACTGCTCACCCAGGCCGAGCACCCGACCGACGTCCGAGATGGCCTCGGCTAGGGGCGGCGGGAGCGGTTCGGCCGGCACATACCTTCCGTCTTCGACCAGGGCAACCGCATCCAGGTCTTTGGTCGGCCGCGTGATGAATCCCAGTAGCATGAGGCTGCTCCCGCCGATGACGACGAGCTCGTAGGCGAAGCCGCGGGCCTCCAGGGTTGCCCCCAAGGTCCCTAGTGCCCGATCAAGGAGGGACTTGTCCATCGCCATGGGAGAAGTTTACATTCTCGGTACGCGAAGGCAACATTCCACATCGACACGCCGGTCCGAGCCTCTGCCCATCGACGCACGATTGCCCGGATGCCCGCCCGGGGGCCGACCCACTCACCAATCGCCGGGTATCGCGCGGACAGCATGGAGCGGAGGTGGGGCGGCCATTATCATGCCCCTGACCATACGAGCCCTCGTAGCTCAGTGGATAGAGCAGCGGTTTCCTAAACCGCGTGCGGGTGTTCGATTCACCCCGGGGGCACCACCCAGGTGTGCGACTGACGGTGCTCGCTCACACCGGGCCCTTGGTCTTCTCAAGGAGTCTCTCATAGGGCGTCTGACCCCCGAGGCCTCCGTGCGGTCGGTTGAAGTTGTAGAAGTCCTCCCACTCCTTGAG
>JBFMCN010000054.1:0-17400 GCA_040754475.1 Actinomycetota bacterium
GCGATCGAGCAGCACGAACCTCCTCCTGGTCACGCCGACGGCCTCCAGATGACCCCGTCCGTCTCTGCCCGGACGCCCCGCGGCTCGAAGGCGAAGGAGGCGAACTGCGCGCCGAGGCGCTCCAGCGCTTCCGAGACGCGCTGCTGCCGATCGGGCCTGCAGTAGAGGAGCAGATAGCCGCCGCCGCCCGCGCCGCAGATCTTGCCCCCGACCGCCCCAGACTCCCTGGCGACCTCGAGCAGGCGCTCGATGGCGGTTCCGTCGGCGATGTGCGGGTTCATGCGCTTCTTGCTCTCGTACGCCTCGTGGAGCATGGCGCCGAGGTCGTCCAGGTCGCCCGATTCCACGGCATCCCGCATCTCGTATGCCATCGCCTGAAGCTGCTTCATGCCCTGGATCGTCTCCTCGCGCCCCTCGTGGTACAGGCGTATCTGCGTGTCGATCAGGCCGAGATTGACCCGCACCCCTCCCGTGTAGCAGAGCATCAGGCTGGTCTGCAGCTCCGCGAGCACGGCGGGCTCGACCCGAAGCGGCGTGACGGTGGCGCCGTCCGCCGAGAACTCGATCAGGTTGAAGCCGCCGAATGCTGCGGCGTACTGATCCTGCCAGCCTCCCGCGATGCCGAGATCCTCCCGCTCGATCGTGTAGCTGATCCGGGCGATCTCGTCGCGCGAGTGCGTCCGACGGCCGAATGCCGCGAGGGCTCCCACTGCTGCGGTGACGAGTGCCGAGGAGCCGCCAAGGCCGCTGCCGGGGGGCGCGTCGCTTCGAACGTCCACGTCGACGCCTCGATGGACGCCGACGCGCTCGATCGCCGCCTTCGCAAGGTCCACAACTCCGTCGTAGACCGGGGAGGCGTCCAGGTGGTATTCGACGAGCTGCTCGAGGCGGAGGTCGCGGATCCGGATCTGGGTGTCGTCGCGAGGCTCGACCGTGACGTGAGCGTAGTGGTCGATGGTCGCCGAAAGCACGGCGCCACCGTGGTTCCGAAACCAGTGCGGAAGATCCGTGCCACCGCCCACGAAGCTGATGCGAAGCGGTGCCGTCGCGTGGACCGTGGCCTCGTTCATGGGCTTGGTCAGTATGGGTGTCGGGGCGGCCCGGTGACCAGCCGACCGCCTACGCGACGAACCGGACCAGCCGTCGGCGCTGCTGCTCGGTCAGCCCCCCCCAAACCCCGTACCGCTCGCCGTTCTTGAGTGCCCAGGCCAGGCAAACCTCCCGAATCCTGCATGCTCCGCAGAACGCCAGGGCCGGACCGGCCTCGTCTTCGGAGGTCGGGAAGAACAGGTCCGGGTCGATGCCGTAGCAGGCTGCGCGTTCCTGCCACATGTCGGGTGGAGATGGGTTCAAGGGAAGGCTTTGGAGGTCGATCCCGGCGATCCGTTCCTTGCTCACGGTGCTCACGATTGACTCCTGCTCAGCGACCGACTGTCGTGCTCGGCCGGCGACCTGAGGCGGCCGTGCGGGCAAGCAAGCCATTGTTAGCCCCCCTGTCGCGGCAAGTGAAGTCTTGTAAAACCGCCGCCGGAGTAGTAAGCGAAGACGCCCAGTGCGGACGCGGTGATGCCCTTGGATGCAAGGGTGCCGCGCCCCCGAAGTAGCTTGAGGACCGGTGGCTTCTGCCAGGATATGGCCCCGTGGACATCCCCCGAACCCTGCTCGTCACCAACGACTTCCCACCGAGGGTGGGAGGGATCCAGCGCACGCTTCACGCTCTGGTGCGGGAGCTTCCTGCGGATAGGATCTCGGTCTTCGCCCCGCAGTGGGACGGGGCGGAGGAGTTCGATGCGGGTGAGCCCTACCGGGTGGTTCGGGCGCCGCGGGAGTTCTCGTGGCCGACGCCGCGAGTGGAGCGCTTCCTGGTCGATCTGATTGCCAGCAGCCGGACGGAGGTGGTGTTGTTCGGGGCTACCTACCCGCTGGCGATGCTCGGGCCGCGTCTGGCGGAGCGCGGCATCCCCTACCTCGCGGCGGCCCACGGGTTCGAGTACTGGCTCTCCCTGGCCCCTGGCGCGCACAGCCTCATGCGAAGTGCTACGTCTCGCGCGGCTCGGGTTGTGGTGATGTGCAGCGCGTTCATCGCACGTGTCGTCCGCACGGCCGTGCCCAAGCGCGTTCCGGTCTCCGTGATGTACCCGGGTGCCGATGTCCAGGCTTTCCACCCGGACCTACCGACCGACGAGGTGCGCGCGCGCCACCAAGTGGCGGACCGACCACTGGTCGTCTGCGTCAGCAGGTTGGTGCCCCGCAAGGGGCAGGATGTGCTGATCCGGGCTATGCCGGCGATTCGACGGAAGGTGCCCGACGCCGGTCTCCTGCTCGTCGGCGGCGGTCCCTATCGCCGGAACCTCGAGAGGCTGGCGACCGAGTCCCCGCCCGGCTCCGTGGTCTTCGCGGGGCAGGTTCCCGAGGAGGAGCTTCCCCGCTACTACGCGGCGGGCGACCTATTCGCCATGCCGTGCCGAAACCGGCTGGGTGGGCTCGAAGTCGAGGGCTGGGGGAACGTCTTCATCGAGGCGGCGGCGTGTGGGCGGGCGGTGGTTGCGGGTAACTCCGGTGGGGCGCGGGAGTCGATCGTCGACGGCCTAACGGGCATCCTGGTCGAGGGTGCAGATGTGGCCCAGGTCGCCGACGCCGTGTCCACGCTCTTGGCGGACCCGGGGCTGGCGAAAGCGATGGGAAACGCCGGACGCGAGCGGGTCGAGGGTTTCTTCACGTGGCCGCGGGCGGCCGAGCAGCTTGCCGGCTGGCTGCGAGAGGCGGCCAACCTGCCCGGTCCTGCCCGCGCGGGAGGGTAGGCTCACGACGATGGGCTCGGAGAGGCGATGTCCGAGCTGTGGGGCGCTGGTCGCCAGCGACGCTGACTGGTGCGGTCAGTGCTACACACGGTTGGGCGGGCCGCAGGCGCCTGCCGGCGAGACGCTGCCCGAGGAAGCGCCGGGTCCGCCACCCACTGTGGCCCCCGAGACGGGGGCGCCCGACAAGGGTTCGGAGACGGCGGCCATAGTACAGACGGAGGACGGCGAGCTTGAGTGGCCGTGCCCCGTCTGCGAGAACCGCAACGCCATAGGCCTGGGCGTGTGCGCCGTCTGTGGGACTCCGTTCGGTCGCCTCTTCCAGAAGCCTGAGACGCGGCGCGAGATCCCGCCGAAGGACGCGGCGGCTTGGTCGATCCTTGTGCCCGGGCTCGGCCACTTGAAAAGCGGCAGGAAGCCGGACGGGATAGCCCGCCTGATCCTGTTCGCCTGGACCGTCGGCGCGCTGGCCGCCCTGCTGGTCTCCCGATTCGGAACCGGAGGGCTGGGGCCGACCGCGTCCCTCGTGTACCTGTACATGGGCGCCGCGGCGCTGGTGTACGTCGAGTCGGCCGTCGACGCCTACCGGGTGGCCGCGGGCGATCCGCCGCTCGTCTCCTCCCGGATGCTGATGTGGGGGGTCGTGGCCCTCATCTTGCTGTCGGTGCTGCTCGGGAGCCTTGTCGTCTTGCCTGCCGCTCGTGGTGGGTGACGCCAGCTACCATTCGGTGCGATGGGGGAGCACGCGGAGGAGTCGATCGTGATCAAGGCCTTGCCGGCCGAGATCATGGACGTCATCACCGACTACGAGGCCTACCCGGAGTGGGCCGACGTCAAGTCGGCTCAGATCCTGCTGCGTGGCGAGGGCGGGCTGGCCACCGAGGTTGCATTCGAGGTGGACGTTCCAGTCCTGGGCAAGGCCTCGTACACCCTCGCATACCGCTACGCCCCAGGCGACGCGGGTCTGTCTTGGGTCAGCAAGGAGGCTCGCGGAGCCGTGACCTATGTCGCGGGCGAGTATCTGCTCGACGAGCTCGACGAAGGCGACACGAGGGTCACGTACCGGCTGAGTGTCGACCTCGCCGTCCTCCTTCCCGGCATCGTCCGGACCCAGGGCGCGAAGCGGGTCATCGAGAACGCCCTAGGGCGGCTGAAGAAGCGCGTCGAGCTCGGCTAAGCCCGCGCGCAGGGGCCCTGCGGCTTCGGCTCGCGGGACTCGATAAGCTAGCTGGCAGATGCGAGTCCTGCTGTTCACTGGGAAGGGCGGCGTGGGCAAGACGACCGTGGCCGCGGCCACCGCCGTGAGGGCCGCCCGGGCAGGTAGCAGGACCCTGGTAATGAGCACCGACCCCGCCCACTCACTGGCCGACTCCTTCGAGCTGGAGATCTCCGACAGGGCCACACAGATCCGCCCGGGTCTGTGGGCCGAGCAGATCGACGCGCAGAAGCGGCTCGAGTCCAACTGGCGTGAGATCCAGGAGTACATCATCGAGCTGATGAGCTGGGCGGGCCTCGAAACGGTCCAGGCCGAGGAGCTGTCGGTGATCCCGGGGATCGACGAGATCTTCAGCTTGATCGATATCAAGCGCCACGTGGACGAAGGACGCTACGACCTGCTCGTCGTGGACTGTGCCCCGACAGCCGAGACCCTCCGGCTCCTCTCCTTGCCCGAGGTCCTGAGCTGGTACATCGAGCGGATCTTCCCGGTGGAGCGCCGCGTCGTGAAGGCGGTGCGCCCCATCGTCACGAAGATGACCACGCTTCCGATCGCGGGGGACGACGTCTTTGGGGCAGTGGAACGATTGCACCGCAACTTGGACGCGGTACACCGCATCCTTACCGACGAGCAGGCGACGACGGTCCGGCTCGTCGTCAATCCCGAGAAGATGGTCATCTCGGAGGCGCGGCGTACGTACACGTACCTCGGGCTGTTCGCCTACCGGGTGGACGCCGTGATCGTGAACCGCATCATCCCGAAGGACGTGACCGATCCCTACTTCGTGAAATGGAAGGACATCCAGGCCCAGCACCTCCAGACGGTCAGGGAGTCCTTCCAGCCGGTGCCGATCCTGACAGCGCGGCTCTTCGACCGGGAGATGGTGGGACTCGAGCTACTCGATGCGATGGGAAGAGAGATCTATGGGGATGAGGACGTCACGAACGTCTTGTACCGGGACGAGCCGATCCGTGTCCGCAAACGCGGTTCCATCTATGCGCTCTCGATGCGGATCCCGTTCGTGACGCGCGAGGATATGGACATCCACCGCCGAGGCGACGAGCTGCTTGTTCGCGTCGGCTCGTACAAGCGGAACCTGATCTTGCCCCAGGTCCTGCAGCGCCTGGAGGTCCGGGGGGCGAGTTTCGTTGGAGACGACCTTGAGATCGCGTTCGCGAGGGAGCCCGAACCGGGCGCCCGGTAGACGGCGCGAGGAGGGTGGAGAGATGGCTGAGGCCAAAGCAGGATCCCCCAGGGCCGCGGCGACACCCCGCGCGGGTCGAGCGATACCCCGCGCGGGCCGGGGGACACGCCGCAGAGCTGCGGCGACCGAGGTCCCGCCGCAGGAGGAGCGGCCTCTGGGCGCCGAGAAGAGCTCACAGGTCTGTCCGGTTGCCTTCTGTCCGGTGGGGCTGGCACTCACTGCCGTGCGGAAAGCGGGACCGGATGTGATGGAGCATCTGCTGGCGGCCGCGCGCGAGTTCCTGCTGGCGGCCAAGGCGGTCATGGACACCAGGGCCGGCGATCTCGACGAGCGCGCAGAGCCGGCTCAGCTGGAAAGGATCGAGATCAAGTGACGGACCTCGACCGGGCCCTGCTGCGAAGACTGGCGGACTGGGACTCGGGCGGCGTCCCGATCACGTCTCTGTACCTCACCGTGGACGGACGCCGCTACCCCAGGAAGGGCGACTACGAGGTCCGCCTGGGCGATCTGCTCCGTGGCGCTCGTGCACAGGCCGAGCCTCTCGGCCGTGATGCACTGCGCTCGGTCGAATCCGACCTCGGGGCGATGGCGAGACACGTCCGCGAGGAGTTCGAGCGGGGCGGCACGCGCGGGCTGGCGCTCTTCTCCTCGCACGATGCGGGGCTGTGGGAGGAAGTTCGCATCCCGAGGCCGGTGCGGGACCGGTCCGTGGTCGCCGTGGCCGCGGACCTGCTGCCTCTCGAGCACGTCCTGGAGACCTGCAGACCGGTGTGCACGGCACTGGTCGACTACGAGAAGGCCCGGCTGTTCGTGTCCGAGGTGGGACGGATCGACGAGATCTCCGACGTCTGGGACGAGGTCCCGGGCCGGCACGAGCAAGGTGGATGGGCTCAGATGCGGATGCAGCGACACGTCGACGACCACAGGCGCAAGCATCTGAAGAACGTGGCGGATTCGCTGTTTCGGTTGTGGAAGCGGCGGCCGTTCGACGATCTGATCCTCGCCGGCCCGGCCGAGGCACACACGGACCTCGAGCGCGGGCTGCATGCGTACCTCAGGCAGCGCGTGCGTGCGAGGATCACGCTCCCGATCGTCGCATCCCCTGAGGAGGTGCTCCGCAGGTCGATCGAGATCGAGGAGGAGGTGGAGCAGGAGGCTCGGCGCAAGCGCATCGAGCAGCTCACCAAGGCAGCGGCCAACGGCCGGCGAGGCGTAGTCGGTCTTGAGGCGACCCTCGCCGCCCTCGCGGAAGGGAGGGTGGCGGACGTGCTCGTCTCGATCGACCTTGCAGCCGCGGGGGCTCGTTGTCCCTCCTGCGGTCGGTTCGCAGAGCGTGAGGGCGAGTGCACCGGGTGTGGCACGCGGCTCGAGCCTGTGCCCGACGTGGTCGAGTCGGCAGTCGCGCAGGCGCTCCGGCAGGGGTGTCGGGTGGAAACGGTCGTGGACGACGGGCTGTCGGAGCTTGGCGGCATCGGAGGGATCCTTCGGTTCTGAAGGACGCGGGGGGATGACGGATCAGGCGATAGGGATCGACGTCGGGGGCTCGAAGATCGCCGCGCTCCGCGTTGCCCGCGACGGCGAGATCCTGGCGCGGGCTACCGTTGCGACTCCCGCTGAGGATCCCGGGGCCACGGTGGGGGCGATGATCGAGGTCGCTGAGGGGCTGGCCACGCCGGATGTCGTGGCGGTGGGGATCGGGGCGGCGGGCATGGTCGATGCGAACGAGGGCGTCCTTCGTTACGCGCCGAACCTGGCCTGGCGCGAGTTCCCGATCGGACGGCTCGTGCGTGAGGCGCTCGAGCTGCCGTGCCAGGTCGACAACGACGCGAACGTCGCCGCATGGGGCGAGTACCGTTTCGGGGCCGGTCGCGGATACGGGCACATGCTCCTCGTGACGGTAGGCACGGGCATCGGTGGAGGGATAGTCGCGGGGCGGCGGCTCTTCAGGGGAGCCCACGGCTTCGCCGCCGAGATCGGCCACGTGATCGTCGAGCCGGGGGGGCCGCCGTGCGGCTGCGGGAACCGCGGGTGCTGGGAACAGGTCGCCTCGGGCAGTGCGATCGGGCGGCTCGGGCGGGCGGCAGTCGTGGAACACCCGGATTCGGTCCTGGCGAGACTCGCGGGAAACGACCCCGGCGAGGTGACGGGCAAGACGGTGACCGAGGCGGCAAGGCAAGGCGACGACCTCGCGCTCGCCATCCTCTGCCAGGTCGGCGGGCGTCTAGGGGAGGGCATCGCCGGCCTGGTGAACACCCTGGATCCGCAAGTCGTCGTGGTGGGGGGCGGGGCGGTCGCCGCCGGAGACCTGCTGCTCGAGCCCGCTCGGAAGGCTTACCTGAGTGCCGTGGAGGGTCCGGACCATCGGCCGGTGGTTCCGATCGTTGCCGCCGAGCTGGGGAACGACGCCGGCGCAGTCGGCGCGGCCACGCTTGCACTCGAGGAGCTCGGGGCCTGATGGCAGGCGTTCGGTGAGAGCGTGAAGGTCGGGCTCGTCCTTCCGGTGTTCTCCGGCGATGCAGAACGGACGCTTGCCTTCGCGTCCAGGGCGGAGGCGCTCGGGTACGACGGCGTCTTCGCCTTCGACCACCTGTTTCCTCCCGGGGCCCCCTCCGAGCGGCCGTCGCTCGAAGCCTTCTCCACCCTCGCGGCGATCGCGGCCTCCACGCGGACGCTCACGATCGGCACGCTCGTTACCCGTGCCGCGATCCGGCCCGCAGGCCTAGTCGCGAAGCTTGCCGCCTCGATCGACGACATCAGCCGGGGGCGCATGGTCCTCGGCATCGGAACCGGTGACCCGATCGACCTCCCCGAGCACGAGACCTACGGCCTTCCGTATCTGGATAGGGAAGCACGCCGAGTGCACCTGGTGGAGACGATCCGCGCGGTCAAGGCACTGCTGAGCGGTCGGGCATGGCCGGGAGGGGAGCGCGTGCCGGCGGTCGCCGGGCCGGTTCTGCCCCCGCCTGCGCGATCGGGCGGCCCGCCGGTCTGGATCGGCGGATTCGCGGACGCCATGGTGCGCATCGCCGCGCGCGAGGCTGAGGCCTGGAACGGGTGGGGTATGCCGATCCCCGAGTTCGCGCGGAAGGTGAGGGTCCTGAATGCGACGGCCGCCGAGGTCGGTCGGGAGGTCGCAGCGACCTGGGCGGGAATAGCGGTCGTCGGTCGAGACGAAGACGAGGCGGCGGCGATGCTCGATCGGCGGAAGGAACGGGGCTTCGTGGAGACGAACGTCTTGGCAGGAAGCGCGCAGTCGCTCGTCAGGTGGTTCGAAGGCCTCGAAACCGCAGGCGCGTCGTGGGTTATCCTCGTGCCGGCCGGTCCGGCCGATCGTGTCGAGTTGATCGCCGAGTCGGTGTTCCCTCACGTGCGACCCCGGTCATGAGCGCACCCGACCACCTCATGGGGCGGAAGAAGGCCCTTCGCGCAAGACTCCGCGCCGAACGGGATGCGGTGCCACCCGCCGAACGCACCCGGAAGAGTGAGGAGATCGCCCGTCGGCTGTTCGGCCTGCCGGGAATCCTGCGAGTGCGGACCGTGATGGTCTTCTCGTCGTTCGGGTCGGAGGTCGAGACCCGGCCGATCATCGAACGGCTGGCGGCCGGGGGCGTGCTCGTCGCACTTCCCAGGGTGGAAGGCCGCCGCATCGTCGCAGTGGCCTATTCCCCTGGGGATCCCATCTCACCGGCTCCCTTCGGCGCGATGGAGCCCACGGGCTCGCGCGTGATCGGGCCGCGGGAGATCGATGTCGTCGTCACGCCAGGTCTGGCGTTCGATCGCCGCGGGTACCGCGTGGGCTACGGCGGAGGCTTCTACGACGTCTTCCTGCGGCGGATGAGGCGAGACGCGCTCCGGGTCGGCGTCTGCTTCGCCCTGCAGGTGGTCGACGAGGTGCCGAACGGCCCGATGGATCGGCCCGTCCACGTGATCGTGACGGACGAAGACGTAGTCCGCTGCCGGTGAGCCGGCCGCAAGTGGGTGCTCGCCCCAACGTGCCGGCTCGGCTATCCTGGGAATCCCATAGGTGTGATTTGAGCACCGGAGGCGGAGGCCCGATGTACCTGCACACTTGCGCACCGCCGAAGGACGAGCACCCCAGGGCGCAGACGCTGTGGACCTGTCACCTCTGCGGCGCTGTCTGGGAGGCGGTCCCGACGGCCCCCGGCATCTTCGACTTCGACCGAAGCGAGGTTGTGGCCCGCGCCGAATGGATCCGTCTCGAGGAGGGGCTCGCGGCGCTAGCCGGCTGACCGGCGATCCGCTCCCTAGAACAGGCCGACGGAGCGGCCGCGCTCGTCGATGTCTACCTTCGCGAACGTGGGCGTGCGCCCCAGCCCGGGCATCAGTTGCAGGTCGCCGCACAGAGCGACGACGAAGCCGGCTCCCGCGCTCGGAACCACGCCGCGGATCGGCAACCTCCAGCCGCTCGGGCGGCCGAGCACGAGCGGGTCGTGCGAGAGGGACAGGTGCGTCTTGGCCATGCATACGGGGTAGTCGCCGAACCCCAGCGACTCGATCCGAGCGAGGTCCTTCTCGGCCTGCAGCAGGTAGTCGACGCCTTCGGCTCCGTAGATCCGCGTGGCGATCGCCTCGATCTGCTGTCTGATGGGGGTGCCGTCCGGCGTGAGGCGCGCGAACGCGTTCGGTTTCTCGGCGGCCTCCGCGACGGCGTTGGCGAGATCCACCGCCCCCTCGCCCCCGCGGGCGTATCCCTCGTTCACCACGGTCGTTTCGGCCCCCACCTGCGAGGCCAGCTCGCGGATGAGGGCGATCTCGGCGTCGGTGTCGGAGGAGAAGCGGTTGACCGACACGACGCAGGGAAGCCCATAGGCCCTCACGATCTCGAGGTGCTGGGAGAGATTCTCCGCGCCGAGCTCGACGGCTTGCGGGTTCTTCTCGCTCAGCTGATCGAACGGCACGCCGCCGTGCGACTTCATCCCCCGGACGGTGGTCACGAGGACGGCTGCGCTCGGCGTGAAGCCCCCGACCCTGCACACGATGTCGCAGAACTTCTGGAACCCGAGGTCGGAGCCGAAGCCGCTCTCGGTGATCACGTAGTCCGCGAGCTTGAGGGCGATCCTGTCCGCGATGATCGAGCTGTTGGCGTGCGCGATGTTGCCGAAAGGTCCGGCGTGAATCATGGCCGGCTGGCCCTCGAGCGTCTGCACCAGGTTGGGCTTGACCGTGTCCTTCATGATCACGGTCATGGCGCCGGCGACCTTGAGGTCCTCGGCGGTTACCGGCAGGCTATCGTACGTGACGGCGACGACGATGCGCCCCATCCGGCTCCGCAGGTCGTGCAAGTCGGACGCAAGCGCCAGGACCGCCATGAGCTCCGACGCGGCCGTGATCACGAACTGGTTCTCGCGGGGTACTCCGTGCGCCTTGCCGCCCAGGCCGATCACCGTGTAGCGAAGCTCTCGCGCGTTCACGTCCAGCGCCCGCGGCCAGGTGATCGTGGCGGGGTCGATGCCGAGCGGGTTCCCGAAGTACAAGGAGGCGTCCAGCGCCGAGGCGAGCAGGTTGTGAGCCGCCGCGATGGCCGGGAAGTCCCCATTGAAGTGGAGGTTGATGTCCTCCATGGGGACCACCTGCGCGCGGCCTCCACCGGTGCCGCCGCCCTTGATGCCGAACATGGGCCCCATCGACGGCTCGCGGAGGCAGAGCACGGCCTTCTTCCCGATCCTGCCGATCCCTTGGGTCAGGGACACGGAGGTCGTCGTCTTGCCCTCGCCGGCTTTCGTGGGAGTGATGGCCGTCGTGATGATCAGCTTCCCTTCGGGACGATCCCGGAGGCGCTCGAGCACCGAGAGCATCACCTTCCCTCGGTGCTTCCCGTACGGCTCGATCTCGTTGGTCTCGAGTCCTGCCGCAGCCGCGATCTCCTCGATCGGTCGGAGGAGGGCTTCCTGGGCGATCTCGAGTCCGGTCTTCACGGCGAGTCTCCTCTTGGCTGAGGGTCGAAGCAGACGGGAAGGATACCCGGAACGGTAGCCCCTGGGGCACTTCGACGCACCCGGCAATCCCGCATCTTGGACACGTCGCGGGCCGGGACCGGGCCGTCTGGAGTAGTCTCCCCGTTGAAGAGCGGGCGCCCACCCCCGCGCATCAGACGATCTTCCGAAAGGACTCCGGGCATGCCTCGACGCGTTCTCATCATGGGCGCCGCCGGGCGCGACTTCCACAACTTCAACGTCGTCTATCGCGAGGATCGCGGGTACGAGGTCGTGGCGTTCACGGCCACGCAGATTCCGTTCATCCAGGGCCGGATCTACCCGCCGGAGCTGGCGGGCCCGGGGTACCCGCAGGGGATCCGGATCCACGACGAGAGCGAGCTCGCGAGCCTGATCCGGAACCTGAAGGTCCAAGACGTCGTGTTCGCCTACTCGGACGTCTCGCACGAGCACGTGATGCACAAGGCGAGCGAGGCGCTCGCCGCGGGTGCCAACTTCGTGCTGCTCGGCCCGCTGGCCACCATGCTCGATGCGAAGGTGCCCGTGGTGTCCGTGTGCGCGGTACGCACGGGGTCGGGAAAGAGCCAGACCACGCGGGCCGTCGCCGCGATCCTTCGTGGCGTGGGCAAGCGGGTCGTCGCCGTCCGACACCCGATGCCCTATGGGGACCTGCGCGCGCAGCGAGTGCAGCGCTTCGCCACCCTGGAGGACCTCGACCTGGGCAAGCTCACGATCGAGGAGCGCGAGGAGTACGAGCCGCACATCAACGTCGGCACGGTCGTGTATGCCGGGGTGGACTACGGCGAGATCCTGGCCCAGGCGCAGGAGGAGTGCGACATCCTCCTGTGGGACGGGGGCAACAACGATCTTCCCTTCTACCGTCCCAGAATCCACATCGTCGTCGCCGATCCGCTGCGCGCCGGGCACGAGACCACGTATCACCCGGGGGAGGCGAACCTGCGGATGGCCGACGTGATCGTGGTCAACAAGATGGACTCGGCCTCCATCGACCAGGTCGGCAGGCTCGAGGACACGATCCACCGATTGAACCCCCGCGCCACGGTCATCAAGGCCAACAGCGCGGTCACGATCGAGAACGGAGCCCGGATCGCGGGCGGCCGTGTTCTGGTCGTCGAGGATGGACCCACGCTCACCCACGGCGAGATGAAGTTCGGCGCCGGTGTGGTGGCGGCCCGGCGAAGCGGTGCGGCCGAGATCGTGGACCCCCAGCCCTATGCGATCGGGACGCTTGCGGAAACGTACCGGAGGTACGACGTGGGACCGGTGCTGCCCGCGATGGGGTACTCGGAGACCCAGCTGAGGGAGATGGAGAAGACGATCGAGGCGGCCGATTGCGACGTTGTCGTCATCGCGTCCCCGATCGACCTGCGGCGTCTCATCAAGATCTCAAAGCCCACTGTGCGCGTCCGATACGAGCTGGAAGTGCTGGAAGGGCAACCGAAGCTCGTCGACGCGCTCGCGCCGGTACTCCAGTAGACGCCGCAGCCTGGTCTTCGTGCCGCCTTTGCGCGTAGGCTCGCGATGTGCGGCTCCGAGTCGTCGTCTACAACGTGCGAGGCTTCCGTGACGGCCTGGATCTGGTCTGGCGGGTCGTCGCCCATTTCCAGCCGGACGTCGTCCTTCTGAACGAGAGCGGCTCGCGCCTGAAGCTCCGCCGGTTCGCGAAACGACTGGACATGGAGGTGGCTGCGGACCCCTGGTCTCCCTTCCGGCGCCGGGTGAAGAACGCCGTCCTGGTGGGGCCGCCCTGGCGGATAGTCACGAGCCGGTTGCACCGCTTCCGCGATGTCCGGCGGAAGATGTATCCGCGTGGGGCTCTCATCGCTCAGATCGGAGGGGCGGGGCACCGGATGTGGGCGATATCCGTCCACCTGGGACTGCATCCGTCGGAACGCCTGCACGCGGTCCAAGAGCTGTCCGACCTGGTCAGGGGGCTTTCGGGGTCCGTGCTCATCGGCGGGGACTTCAACGAGACCCCCGACCGGAAGGCCGCACGCTTCCTTGCGGAGCGTTTCTGGGACGCTTGGCAGTTGGGCGGCCAGGTCGCCGGAGACACGTTCCCCTCGGCCGATCCGACGGCCAGGATCGACTACCTGTACGTCTCGGAGGGGATCGGTGTGGACGACATCATCGTCCCACCGGGACGGGACGTCCGTCTGGCCTCGGATCACCTGCCGGTTGTGGCCCAGTTGAGGCTGCCCGGATCGGAGCCCTAGTCGGCTCGGCCTAGCTCACGGACCCTTCGACCCGCGGCCGGGGTTCACGAAGAACCGCGCGACGACAAACAGGAAGAGAGCCCCGACAAGGCCGGTCAACGCGACCAAGATGACGACGAACGTCCACTCGAGCGGGCCCCAGGCGAGCACGTCGACACTCTATACACTCGAACGAGTTCAGCGGAACTTGGGCCAGGGCGGAGAGGTTCACATGCGACGGATCGGCGTGATGACGGGGGGCGGAGATTGTCCCGGGCTGAACGCCGCCATACGTGCGGTCGTGCGGAAAGCCGTGGGGCGCTACGGATGGGAGGTCCTGGGATTCCGGGATGGGTGGCGGGGCGTGATGGAGGGTGACGTTCACGAGCTGACCGTCGAGTCGGTCCAGGGAATCCTCCACCGCGGCGGCACGATCCTCGGGAGCTCTGGTGCGAACCCGTTTCACGAGGGAGGTGTGGAGAGGGTTCGCGCCAACTTCGCCGACCTCGGCATAGACGGTCTCGTCGCGATCGGAGGCGAGGGGACGCTCGGCGCGGCGGCCCACATGACGGAGGAAGGGGTTCCGGTCGTAGGCGTTCCGAAGACGATCGACAACGACCTCTCGGGAACCGACTACTGCATCGGCTTCCAGACGGCCGTCCAGATCGCGACCGAAGCGATCGACCGGCTCCACAGCACTGCCGAGAGCCACAACAGGCTGATGCTCGTCGAGGTGATGGGGCGTAGCGCCGGCTGGATAGCGCTGCATGCGGGGATCGCCGGGGGCGCCGACATGATCCTCATCCCCGAGCGTCCGTTCGATCTCGACGACGTGTCCACGCATGTCCGACGCAGGCATCTCCGGGGCCGCTCGTTCTCGATCGTTGTCGTCGCCGAGGGCGCCATGCCTGTGGAAGGCACGATGGAGCCTCCCGAGTACCCGAAGGACGAACGGGGATTCCCTCGGTTCGGCGGCATCGCCCACCACCTCGCGCCGCTGCTGGAGGCCAAGACGGGGTATGAGACCCGAGTCACGGTCCTGGGTCACGTGCAGCGCGGCGGCACGCCGTGCGCCGACGATCGGGTCCTCGCGACCCGTCTTGGGATCGCGGCCGTCGAGCTCGTGGCCCGCGGTACCTGGGGGCGGATGGTCGCCGTCCGGGGCTCGGACATGACCGACGTGCCGCTCGGAGAAGCCGCGAAGGTGCGACCGGTGCCCGAAGAGCTGTACCGCGTGGCAGAGACGTTCTTCGACGCGTAGTGTCGGGCCGCCGGGTTCTTGGCAGAAGCTCTGGCTCATAGGAGGTTCGAGTTCGTGAAGATCGGCATCCTCACCGGCGGCGGCGACGTCCCAGGGTTGAACGCCTGCATCAAGGCCGTGACGATCAGAGCCTGCGAGGAAGGGCACGAGGTGCTGGGGATCCGCCGCGGCTGGGCGGGAGTCCTCGGGTGCGATCCGGACGACCCCGAGTCGGTTGGGAGGAACACCGTTCCGCTCGATCCCGCGGCTGTTCGCACCATCGACCGGTCCGGCGGAACGGTTCTGCACACGTCCCGGACGAATCCGACCAGGGTGAAGCCGAAGGACGAGCCCGAGTTCCTGAGAACCGACGGTGGCGGAGACGAGCCCCGCGATCACACGGCTCACGTCGTCAAGGTCATCGAGAGGTTGGGGATCGACGCGATGATCCCGATCGGCGGCGACGACACGCTCTCCTTCGCGCTTCACCTCCATCAGCAAGGCGTGCCGATCGTTGCCATCCCGAAGACGATGGACAACGACGTGCACGGTACCGACTACTGCATCGGCTTCTCGACCGCGGTGATGCGGACCGTGAACTTCACCCACCAGCTACGGACGAGTGCGGGCTCGCACGAGCGGCTGGCCGTCGTGGAGGTGTTCGGCCGGTACAGCGGCCAGACCTCGCTCATCTCGGCGCACCTTGCGGGGGTCGACCGGGCCATCATCCCGGAGGTCCCGTTCGACGTCGAGAGGCTCGCGAGTCTGCTGATGGACGACAAGGTCGCAAACCCGAGCAAGTACGCGATGATGACGATCTCCGAGGGCGCGACGATGCTCGATGGGGAGATGATCATGGGGGATCGGGAGGACCCCTACGGTCACAAGAAGCTAGGGGGCATCGGGCATATGACCGGCGAGGCGCTCCGCGAGATCACCGGCCAGGGCATCATCTACCAGCGGCTCGGCTACTTGATGCGTTCGGGGAGCCCGGATTCCCTCGACCTGATGGTCGCGATGAACTACGCGATGATGGCCGTGAGCTTGGCCGTCAAGAAGGTGTTCGGACGGCTCGTCGCGCTTCGAAACGGCAGCTACACGAACGTGCCGATCGACGTCGTACGGCAGGGCGTGAAGCGTGTCGACGTCGGCGCGCTCTACGACACGGATAGGTACCGCCCGAAGATCCACGACATCGACGGCAAGCCGATGTTTCTCTACTGAGCCGTCGTCCCGGACGCCCATATACTGGCTGGTCATGCACGTATTCGGGGTCGACCTCCGTTCGGACACCGTGACCAGGCCTTCGGCGGCCATGCGGAAGGCGATGGCGGATGCCGAGGTGGGCGACGACTGGTTCGGCGATGACCCAACCGTCAATCGCCTGCAGGATCGCGCCGCCGAGGCCACCGGCAAGGAGGCGGCGCTCTACGTTCCGACCGGGACGATGGCGAACCAGATCGGCCTGCGCCTGCACTTCCGTGGGGTCGGACACATGGTCGTCGCGGAATCCAGCGCGCACGTGGCGACGATGGAGGTCATGAGCTCGGCGGCGCTCTCAGGCATGGCCTTCAAGGGCATCACCGGGGACGCCCGCGGGCAGATCACCGCCGAGCAGGTTCGCGCCGCGCTGGGGCCAGATCCGGAGGACGTCGAGGTCGTGGACCTCGTGTCCGTCGAGAACACCCACGGGAGCGCCGGGGGGACCGTGATGGCGGTCGAGGGCCTCCGCGCGATCCGAGAAGTGGCCGACGAGGCGGGAGTGCCGATCCACCTGGACGGCGCCCGCATCTTCAACGCCGCGGTCGCGGCCGGCCGCGACATCACCGATTGGACCCGCGAGGTCGACACGATGATGTTCTGCGTGTCGAAGGGACTGGGCGCCCCGATCGGGTCCCTCGTCTGCGGCCCCGCCGAGCTGATCCGCGAGGCCAGGCGCCTGAAGATCCTGTTCGGCGGCGCCTGGCGGCAGGCGGGGATCATGGCCGCGGCCGGCCTCATCGCGCTCGAGGAGGGGCCGAAGCGCCTGCACGAGGACCATGCGAGAGCCAGGAAGCTTGCGGAAGCCGTCGCCGGTCTGTTGCCCGGCTCGATCAAGCCCGAGAGGGTCGAGACCAACATGGTGTTCGTCGACACGCAGGCGGTCGGCATCCCTCCCCTCGAGGCGATCGCCCGGCTGGGGAAAGAGGGAGTGGGCACCACATTCGTTTCCGGGAAGGTCCGGATGCTCACTCACGTCGACATCTCGGACGAGGACGTGGAGACGGCGATCGCAGCCTGGCAACGGTTGGCGACCGCGCGGTGAGGGGGCGTTCATGAAGCTGTTCGGTCGGAAGGATCCCGAAGACGTGGCTGGGCGCGTGCCTCCCGGCCAGCGGCTGGTGAAGGGCTGGCCGGTGCTCCACTACGGTCCGATCCCGCGCTTCGACGAGGCCGAGTGGGACTTCCGGGTCTACGGGCTGGTCGAGAACCCGCTCAGGCTCACGTACGCCGAGCTGAAGGCTCTTCGAACGCCGGACGTGCAGGCCGACATGCACTGCGTGACCGGCTGGTCCACCCTCGACAACACGTGGACCGGCGTGTCGTTCCGGACCCTTGCCGAGAAGGCGGGTGTCAAGCCCGAAGCGAAGTGGGTGATCGCGCACTGCGATCACGGGTACACGTCGGACCTATCCCTCGAGGCGATGATGGAGGAAGACGTCCTCGTGGCGTGGGCGCACGACGGAGAGGACCTCACGCAGGAGCACGGGTTCCCACTCCGGCTCGTCGTGC
>JBFMCN010000055.1:0-3125 GCA_040754475.1 Actinomycetota bacterium
TCTATCTCGGTCCTCGACAGCGTCCGACCGCGGCCCGGAGAGTCCCGAGCGCGCCCCGTGATCGACCCGGTTCCTTGGTTCTTCCCCTTGGTCCTGTAGAGCCGAAGGACCTTCGTGTCCCCAGCGGAGGATCCTTGTGGGGTCCGGGTGCGTTCCATGAGCCGGGTCCATCTTGTTCGGGCAGGTCGAGCTCCGGCCGATCCGGGTAGCGCTGCTGGACCTGAAGGGTGCAGTAGCTCCGATTCGGTTCATGACCTGCATCTTCCGAGCCACGTGCGATGTGATGCCCTGTCGCGAGGCGAGCTCGGGAGAGAGAAACCGCACGTCGAGAGCCGGATTGAGTCGCCCTGGGTTCCGTAGAGACTTTCAGGCTTGGATTTGCTCCTCGGTCTTCGAAGCGTAGAACACCTCCTCGAACTCCGCCGGCGGGACGTGGCCGATCTCTCCGTGCAGTCTTCGGAAGTTGAACCAGTCGATGTACTCGAGCGTGGCGATCTCGACCTGATCGTGGCTGCGCCACGGGCCACGGCGGCGGATCAGCTCGGTCTTGTAGAGGCCGATTGCCGACTCCGCCATCGCGTTGTCAAACGAGTCCCCGACCGATCCGACCGACGGGGCGATCCCGTGGGAGGCGAGCCGCTCGGAGTAGGCCACGGATGTGTATTGACCGCCGGCATAGCTGTGATGGATGAGTCCCTCCACTCCCACGCCTCGGCGCCAGACGGCCATCTCCAGCGCCTCGGTGGCGAGCGAGGTCCGAAGGTGCGTGGCGATCGACCAGCCGATGATCATCCGGGAGAAGGCGTCCTCGACGAAGGCGACGTAGCAGACCCGGACCAGGTGCGGACGTAGGTGATGTCCGCGAGCCACAAGCGGTCCGGAGCCTGTGCGGCGAAGTCTCGCTCCACGAGGTCCGGCGGACGGGCCGCCTTCTCATCGCGGCGGGTGGTGAAGTGCTTCCTGCCTCGCCGGACGCCGTGAAGGCCAGCCTGGCGCATGAGACGGCCCACTCGGTCACGGCCGATCGTGATGCCCTCTCGGTGCAGCTGCCGCCAGACCTTGCGGGCTCCGTGGAACGAGTAGTTGGCCTTGAACACCCGCTCGATCTCCTCGTGCAGCCACGCGTCAGTGATCGCCCTGGCCGACGGGGGACGGCTTCTGCGGGCGTAGTAGGTCGACGGCGATGCCCCAAGCGTCCGGCAGACGAGCTCGACACAGAAACGATCCCGCCTTGACTCGATGAAGCGGGTCATCTCCGGGGCCGATCGAGCTCCTGGGCGAAGAACACGCTCGCCTCCTTCAGGATCTGGTTGGCGCGGCGGAGCTCCCGGTTCTCCTTCTCGAGCTCGATGATCCGAGCGCGCTCCTCGGTCGTCGTGCCCGGGCGCGTGCCGTTGTCGATCTCGGCCTGGCGGACCCAGTGCCGGAGCGTCTCCGGGCCGATGTCGAGCTGACGGGCGATCCGGGAGACGACGCCGTGGCGCTCGCCCTGCTGCTGCAGCGTCGCCAGGACGAGCTGGATCGCCCGCTCCTTCACCTCAGGCGGGTACCGCCTGGAAGACGGGTGCTTGTGGGTCGGCATGACTCCTCCTCTGATTCCAAGGTTCGGAGTCTCTATCAAACCCAGGGCGGTTCACCTGAACGAGCAGGTGCGGCTTGGTGTCGAGGCGTTCACCTGGGTCGGTCTTGTGGTGCACGAAACGTTTCGCCACAATGGCACCGTGACGGATCGGCCCGACCAGGACGCGTACTTCATGGGCATCGCCCTGGCTGTCCGCGAACGCGCAAACTGTAAGGGCCAGCGAGTGGGCGCGGTCCTCGTTCAAGATAACCGGGTCATCTCGACTGGATACAACGGGACAGCCGAGAAGATGACGAACTGCGAAGATGGCGGGTGCTACCGCTGCGCGCATCGAGAGCAGTTCAAATCCGGGATGGGCTATGACCTCTGTATCTGCGTCCATGCCGAACAGAACGCTCTGATATCTGCAGGTCGTTTCGGGGCTTCCGCCGAGGGTGGTGTCCTCTACTCGACCACGCGGCCGTGCTTCGGATGCACAAAGGAGCTCTCCCAGGCAAAGGTCCATGCGGTCTACTTCATCCACGACTGGAAACACCCTGATGAACAAGTCGCGGCCGAGTACAGCAAGCTGCAAGCGCGTATCCCAGGTGGCATGAACCAGATGAAGGATTTCTCCGACCCCCGAGCCGAATGGGCTCTCAATCAGCCAGTCGATGCCCAGGACACAGGACATTCAATCCCCGGAAACGAGGGTGACCCTATCTAGGAAGCCTACGGTCAAATGCCGCCCCAGCATCGGCAGGAGGTCACGGAGGCGAACGGAGGCCGAGAATCGTGACCCGCAAGGTCTGTTGTTGTGTTGCCGCCATCGCGTTTGGGGTCGCCCTTGCAGGTTGTGGCGGGTCGCAAATCACGATCCACGGTAGGTACGCGGCTGTGTGCGCGAGCAGCCTCACCTTCTACGATGGGCGGGGTAACCAGCTAGGCGTGGCGAATATCGAAGTAGAAACCACTGCCCCACCCGGATCGGGAGGCTGTTCCATGGGTGGTTCCTACTCCGTGACCCTCGATGAGGTCGACACGTACAAGGTGGAAGTCAGCTTCCTCGACCCCGAGGGTGGTCGCGTCTTCAACGACGTTATAACGATGGACGAGTTGAGGGACGCGGATTTCGAATGGAACATCCTAACCTTCTAGCGCCCTGGCTATCTACCGTGCTTCCTCAAATGCGGCATCCGCTTCTGAAGCTCGGAGCGGCTGAACTGCGGCTCCGTCGTACCCGGTCGCCTCTTCGGCGGGGAGGCCGTGCGCCGCAGCGGCTCAGTCGGCCCGTCGTCGTCCGTGCCCATCGGCTCGTCGGCCAGCCACGGGTAGCGATCGAGGACGCGCCGGAGCGCATCGTCCATGCCCTTCATCGGTCCCCGTTGATTCGCAAGCGGTGTTTCGGTCCATTCCGCCGAATCGGCCACTCTGTCACCGCGGTGCGATGCGAAATACCTGGTGTGCCCCCGGCAGTGTGCCCCCGGCAGGAATCGAACCTGCGCACCTTCTGCGGCTCGGGACGTGGTACGAAATCCGGATCGCGAGGGCTGCCTCCTTCCTG
>JBFMCN010000056.1:0-6844 GCA_040754475.1 Actinomycetota bacterium
ACCAGCAGCGCCCGCACGTCTCGCTCGCTCATGCCGCGCTTCACGAGGTCACGGTAGATGCGAAGCGCGGCGAGCGACCGCCCGCACTTCGGGCAGTACTGGAAGAAGTCCTCGCTGGGCGTGGCACACCAGGGACACTGGGTGATCGACAGCTCCCGGTCGGGCTCCAGGCCGGTGTCGGAGAGGGCGTCGATGTAGCCCTTGCCGTAGTCCCACTGGATGTACTCCTCCTCCCGGACCTCGAAGGCCGGCTCGTGCATGCGGGGCTCGCCGGTTTGGAGCATGTGCTCCAGGTTCTCCCTGAGCAGGTCCCACTCGTAGTAGTGGTTCTCGCCGCAATCGGGACAGGCGATCACGACACCCCTCACGCCCTGGGGACCGAAGACCTGACGCATGCCACCGAGGTCGTCGAGATCGGCCCGGACGTTCTCCTCCTCATCGGGATCGAGCGACTTCGGCTCCTCCTCCGGCGGGTTGACCGGGTCTTCCATGAGGGCCAGGACCTCCAGCTTCCACGGTGACGTCGTAGGTATCGGGCTCCTCGGCCCCCAACCAAAGGCTAGGGATCCCCAAGTGCCGAACCCCTCCTGACGAGCCTACCGGACACGTGAGCGAACCTGCACCCGTTCAGCAGGCGGTGCATGTCGACATCACGGGGAGAGCGTGTCGAGGCCCTCGAGGATCCGCGCGAGGGCGTCGGCCTGATCGCGAACGCTTCCCGGCGAAGGGCCTCCCGGCACCGACCGGGCACCCACCGCCCGGACGGGGTCGAGCAGCACGTTGCCCCCCGGGAGCCCGATCTCCTTCCATTCCGCCTCGGAGAGGTCCCGCAGGGACCTGTCCTCTTCGTCCAGTCGCCGAAGTAGATCGCCGATCCGCCTGTGTGCCTCGCGGAAAGGAAGGCCGTTTGCGGCGAGCGCCTCGGCCACGTCGGTCGCGTACAGCACGTCGGCGCGCGCAGCGGCGCACATCACCCCCGGCCGGAACTGGATCGTCTCCGTACACCCGGCCAGTGCCGCAAGCGTCGCCTCGAGCGTGTCGGCCGCGTCGAAGAGCGGCTCCTTGTCTTCCTGGAGGTCCCGATGGTAGCCGAGCGGTAACCCCGCCAGAACGGTCGACAGTGCCGTGAAGTCCCCGAGCAGGCGTCCCACCTTCGCGCGCGACAGCTCGGCGATGTCCGGGTTCCGCTTCTGGGGCATCATGCTCGACCCTGTCGAGAACGCCTCGTCAAGCTCCGCCCAGCCGATCGACTCGTCGCTCCAGCGGATCAGGTCGGCTGCCAGACGCGACAGGTGCGTGCCGAGGATCGCCGCGTGGGCAAGGAACTCCTGAACGAAGTCGCGATCCGAGACGGCGTCCAGTGAGTTGGAGAACACTCCCCGGAAGCCGAGCCGCTCCGCGGATCTGGCAGGGTCCAGGGGCAGCGTCGGCGTCGCGAGAGCCCCGGCCCCGAGCGGGGACACCGACGTTCGCTCGGCCCAGCCCCGAAGACGATCGAGGTCTCGGGACAGCGCCCACGCGTGGGCCAGCAGATGGTGGCCGAGCGTCACCGGTTGAGCCAGCCGCCCGTGAGTCATCCCCGGCATCACGGTCTCGGCGTGCTCACGCGCGTGGGTGATCAGCGCCCGAGCCAACCGCCTTGTGCCGCCTTCGATGCGCGCCCAAGCGTCCAGCAGCCACAGCCTGAGGTCGGTGACGACCAGGTCGTTCCGCGATCGCCCGGCGTGGAGTTTCGCCCCGAGCGCCCCCAGGCGGTCGGTGACGGCACGCTCGACGACCGAGTGAACGTCCTCGTCGGCCGGCCGGAACGCCATCCGCCCGGCCTCGATGTCCTTCCCCACTTCGATCAGCGCGCTTGCGAGAGCGTTCGCCTCGGCCTCCGAAAGCAGCCCCGCGTCCTCGAGCCCCCGCACGTGCGCCACGGACGCGCGAACGTCCTGGGTCGCCATACGCAAATCGAAGCCCAGGCTCTTGCTCAGCGCCTCGGCCTCGGGCGCGGGTGCCTTCGTGAACCGCCCTGCCCAGAGCGGAGCCTCGCGCTCGGTCATCCCGAACCCTGCTTCGCCGACCACACCTTGAGCGGCATCCCCCACAGCCTGACGAATCCCTCGGCGTGCCGGTGGTCGAAGGCATCCTCCGGCCCGTACGTCGCGAGGCCGACGTCGTAGAGGGACGCGTCGGACTGCCGCCCGACCACGGTGCACGCGCCCGGTGAGAACTCCAGACGCACCTCGCCGGTCACGTGCTCCTGCGTGGCGTCCATGAACGCGTCCAACGCGGCCCGCAGTGGCGAGAACCACAGCCCGTCGTAGACGAGATCGGCCCACCGCAGCTCAAGACCGGGCTTGAGGTGCGCCACCTCACGCTCGAGCGTGAGATCCTCGAGCGCCCGGTGGGCGCCGATGAGCGCAAGGGCACCCGGCACCTCGTACAGCTCGCGCGACTTGATGCCCACGCGGCGGTTCTCGATCATGTCCACGCGCCCGAACCCGTATCGCCCGCCGAGCGCATCCACTGCTCGAATCAGGTCTGGCAGCCCCGAGGCGGCCCCGTCGAGTGACACGGGCACGCCCCGCTCGAAGGCCACAACGATCTCCTCCGGCGTGCTCGGCCGTTCGGCGGGCGGTGCCGTCCGCTCGAACGCATCTTCCGGGGGCGCAGCCCAGGGATCCTCCAGCCGGCCGCACTCGGCCGTGCGCCCCCACAGGTTCTCGTCGATGGAGTAGGAGGTCGCCACGCCGGCGATCGGGATGCCCCACTCGCCTGCAAGCGCGATCGCCTTCTCCCGAGGGATCCCATCGTCGCGGATCGGCGCCAGGATCCGGAGATCGGGCGCGAGAACGCCGAAGGACACCTCGAATCGGACCTGGTCGTTCCCCTTGCCGGTGCACCCGTGCGCGACCGCCTCGGCGCCCACCTCCCGGGCGACCTTGACAACCTCGTCCGCGATCAACGGCCGCGCGAGGCTCGACACCATCGGGTACTTGCCCTCATACAGGCCGTTCGCCTTGATCGCCCTCTGCAGGAACTCGCCGGCGAACCGGTCGACGGCGTCGACCACTCGCACCTCGGCGGCACCGGCGAGCATCCCTCGCTCGCGTACGAGTCCGAAGTCCTCCTGTTGACCGACGTCGACGGCGACCGCGAACACCTCGTTTCCGCGTTCGGCGAGCCACCGGACGGTCACCGATGTGTCCAGACCGCCCGAATACGCAAGGACCACGCGCTTCATTTGCTCCTCTCCTTCCGGCAACTCGCGCCGAGGTTCATCCCGCCTCTATGGCGTCCCGTAGACAGCGCTCCACCGTCCGGGGGGAGACGCCTTCCCGCGGAACTACGAGGATCGTGTCGTCGCCGGCGACGGTTCCCGCCACGTCCTTGAGGTCGAAGCGGTCGATCGCCTCGGCCAGCGCGTTCGCGGCGCCCGGGGGCGTGCGGATGAGGAGCACCTGGCTGGCCGGGACGAACGAGAGTGCGTACTCAAGGAGCGCGTGGCGCAGATGATTCGTCGGCACCCGGTTCTCGTCGCCCGGAGTCACGTACCGCACGCCGTCGTGATCGTGCACCCTTGCGAGGCCGAGCTCCTCGATGTCGCGGGATATCGTCGACTGGGTCGCTGCGATGCCGAGACGCTCGAGCCGCGCCTTGATCTCCCCCTGGCTCGACAGACGCTCCCGCGCGACGAGCGACAGGATCACCTGCTGCCGTTTCGACTTCGCGGCGCCGCCGTTGCGCCTCACGACCCCGCTCCTTCGTTGCCGACGTCGGCCGTGACCATCGTCCCGATCCCCTCGGGGGTGAAGAGCTCGAGCACCAGCGCGTGCTCGACCCTACCGTCGAGCAGGTGCGCCCTCGGCACCCCCGCCCGAACCGCCCGGACGGCGCTCTCCAGCTTCGGGATCATGCCCCCAGCCACGGCCGTCTCGTGCGCGAGCAGATCCAGGGCCTCCTGAACCCCGAGCTCGGAGAGGAGATCGCCGTCGGGGCCGATCACTCCGGGCACGTCGTTCATGTAGACGAGCTTCTCGGCCCCAAGGCCGATGGCGAGCTCGGCGGCCACGACGTCGGCGTTCACGTTGTAGGCCTGCCCGCTTTCGTCCATGGCGATCGAGGCAACCACTGCGACGAACCCCCGCTCCATCAGGGTATGCACGACCTCGACGTTCACCCGCACCACCTCGCCGACAAACCCGAGATTCGGCTCCGGGCGCCGGCGCGCGACGACAAGGCCGCCGTCGACCCCCGACAGCCCGACAGCCCGCACACCACCGGCGAGGAGCATCCCGACGATCTCGGTGTTCAGCTTGCCGGCGAGCACCATCTTCGCGACGTCGAGCGTCTCGGAGTCGGTCACCCGCAATCCGTCGACGAACCGGGTTTCGATCCCAAGGCGGGAGGAGACCTCCGTCACCTGGGGACCGCCCCCGTGAACGATGAGCGGATGGATCCCGACGTGCTGGAGCAGCGCCAGATCCTCCGCGAACGAACCGGACAGCGGAGCGCGTTCCATGGTCGCCCCGCCGAGCTTGATGACGATCGTCTTGTCCCAATGCGCCTGCATGAAGGGCAAGGCTTCGAGGAGCGTGCGGGCCTTTGCCATGGTGCGCTCGCGAATCTGGGGTGGAAGCGACTTGGGGCTCATGTCGTGTACTCCGCGTTGATCCGGACGTACTCGTACGACAGGTCGACACCAAGGGCCCGGCTCCGCCCGGGCCCCGCGCCGAGGGAGACGGAAATAGTGACGTCGCGTCTTGTCACCGCCGCGCGGGCGTCCCCCGCGCCGTCAGCTCTCCAGTAGGCCTCTGGGACCGTGCCGCCCGCGGCCACCAGAACGTCGCCAACGCGGACCTCGACGGCCTCCGGTTTGATCCTTGCCCCGGACGCGCCGATCGCTTGCAGGATCCGCCCCGGATTCGGATCGCCCCCGAAGATCGCGGCCTTCACCAGGAGCGAGCCGGCGACCGCCTTTGCCACGGCCCGTGCGTCCTCGTCCGACACGGCGCCGATCACGTCCACCGACACGACGTGGTCCGCACCTTCTGCGTCCTGCGCGAGCTGGACCAGCAGCGAGTCGCCGACCTCGGCCACTGCCTCGGCAACCTGCTGCCAGGAACGGGCTTCCGGAACCACCGGATCCCCACCGGCCGCACCGCTCGCGAGCAGCAGCACCGTGTCGTTCGTGCTCGTGCAGCCGTCTACCGACAGCGACTCGAACTTCGGCTCGAGGACATCCTTGGCGAGCTTGCCGATCGCCTGGGGCGGTATCGGAGCATCGGTCGTCACGAACACGAGGAGCGTCGCCAGATCGAGATCGGGCGCGATCATCCCGACACCCTTGGCGCAGCCCCCCACGCGGTAGGAGCCGCTGTGGGCTCGGGCCTCCTTGAGCCTCGTGTCGGTGGTCATGATCGCCTCGGCGAAGGCCGTCCCCGCCTCGGGCGCGAGGGACTCGACGAGCTTCGGAACCGCCTCGAGGAGCTGCTCCAGGTGCAGTGGCTCTCCGACCACGCCTGTCGAGCAGGCGAGGACCAGGTCGGGATCCAGACCGAGGGCACGGGCGACCGAGTCGGTGATGGTCGCGGCGTCCCGGTCTCCTCGCTCGCCGGTGGCGGCGTTCGCCTGTCCGCTGTTCACGATCAGCGCCTGAGCCGTGGCGCGTGCCAGACGGGCCCGCGAGAGCCGCACCGGCGCCGCCGCAAGGACGTTGGTCGTGAACAGCCCGGCAGCCGCAGCCGTTCGATCCGCTACGAGCAGACCCACGTCGGGGCGGCCGGACGGCTTCATTCCTGCCGCCACCGCCGCGGCGCGGAACCCACGCGGAAACGTCACGCTCACGGGTACACCGCCGCCGTGGGGAGACCGAGGGCCTCGTCCAGACCGGCCATCAGATTGAGGTTCTGTATCGCCTGCCCGGCGGCGCCCTTGACCAGGTTGTCCAGTGCCCCGGCGACGATCGCGGTCTCGGTCCGCGGATCTGCGACGGCCTGCAGCTCAACCACGTTCGAAGCGCGCGTGCGCTTCGTGTCGACCATGCCGCCAGGCGGCAGCACGCGAACGAACGGCCTGCCTGCGTACGCCCTCGCCAGGCACTCGGTGAGCGTCGTGCTCGTTGCGTCCTCCGCGAGGGGTGCATAGCAGGTCGTGAGCACCCCGCGCACCGACGGCACGAGGTGAGGGACGAACGAGACGCTGGCCTCGGATCCGCTGGCCAGCTCGAGCGCACGTTCCATCTCAGGGGTGTGCTGGTGCCTCGGGACCCGGTACGGGCGGATGCTCTCCTCGGTCGCGGCGAAGCTCGTCTCCTCGGTGACGGTCTTCCCTGCACCCGACAGGCCCGTCTTGCCGTCCACGAGGATCGGCTCGGGTTCGATCAACCCGGCCGACAGCAAGGGGGCCAGACCCAGGACCACCGGCGTTGGGAAGCATCCAGGGTTCGACAGGAGCCTCGCACCGCGGAGTTGGTCCCCGAAGAGCTCGGGCAGCCCATACACGGCCTTGTCAAGCCACTCGGGCGCCGGATGCTCAAATCCATACCACTCGGGATAGGCCGCCGCCGGGAGGCGGAAGTCGCCCGCGAGGTCGATCACGCGGACACCGGCGTCGAGGATCGCCGGGGCCACGTGCGCACTCGTGCCGTTGGGCAGTGCCAGGAGCGCGAACTCGAACTCACCGGCGGCGGCAGCCTCGGCGATCTCTGCGAGGGGCCTCACCCGTACCCCGGCGAGGTCCGATCCCGAGAGATGCGGGTGGATCTCGCTGAGCTCCTTCCCCGCCGAGCCGGCGCCCCCGAGCAAGGTGATGCGGACTCCCGGGTGGGCCAGCAGCAGCCTCACCAGCTCCCCTC
>JBFMCN010000057.1:0-40094 GCA_040754475.1 Actinomycetota bacterium
CGGTCTCAAAGAGGGCCTCGACGCTGGTCGCCGGACGTGTCAGCTTCCTGCAGCGCTACACGAAGGTAGTGGAGACCGGCACCGCCAGCCCTCCGACGCTTTGAGCACAGCGGCACGGCGTTCGCCCCGGGCTAGACTTCGGCGGTGAGGACCGAGCGGCCCACCGTGCTCGCCGGACGATACGTCCTGGACGAGGAACTGGGACGAAGCGCGCTGGGCATCGCGTGGCGTGCCACCGACGCCGTCCTCGACCGCCAGGTGGTCGTGAAGCTCATCCAGCCCGCGCTCGCGCAGGATCCCGAGTTCGCCGAGCGCCTCGCGAGCCGAACGCGCGCCGTCGCGCTCCTGGCCCACCCTGGGCTCGCACGCCTGCTGGATGTGGGGACGGACCAGGGAGTCACGTACCTCATTAGCGAGTACGTGGCCGGCCCGAGCGTGCGGGAGATGCTCGAGCAAAGCGGTCCGTGCCCACCGGTCGAGGCAGCGCGCATCGTCGCCTCCGTCCTCGACACACTGGGCGAGGTAGACAGCGCGGGCCTGCTGCACTTGCCCCTCACCCCCGCGAACGTGTTCGTCTCGAACGACGGGGCCGTTCGGCTCACCGACGTCGCCGTCAGCGACACGGTCGATGCACAGACTGAGATCTGGTCCGCGGGCGCTCTCTTGTACGAACTCCTGACGGGGGAGCGTCCCTCGAAAGAAGCCACGTCACCCCGCTCGATCCGGAAGGAAGTGCCGCGCGAGCTCGACGCGGCTGTTGGCAGGTCTCTCTCGTCAGACCCGCGCGACCGTTTCGACTCGGCCCAGAGCTTCGCACGCACTCTACGCGCAATCGCCGACACCGGAGGCGGCACACTCGGGACCGCCGACAAACGCACGGTCGGAGCCGCCGCCCGACTGCCGGCCGAAGCTCGCTCGGTATTCCGAACCTGGCTCGCTGTGCCGCTCGTCCTCGCGATCGTCACCGCGGTGGCCGTGGTGGTGGGGCTTTCGCTCGGGAAGCTCGAGATCGGCGGCCCCGTCGGCATCCGTCCGAAGCGTGAAGCTCCGCGCGCCACGATCGAGGCACGCGTGCTGCCCGCATCGGCCGAGGTCTTCGACCCCCTTGGGGACGACCAGGAGAACGACTCGGGAGTTTCCCACGCGGACGACGGTGACCCGGCAACGGTCTGGAAGTCCGAGAACTACTTCGACGGACAGTTGCACAAGGCAGGAGTCGGGCTCCTGTTCGACCTCGGCGACTCGCGCAACGTGACCGGCTTTCGCCTCGAGACGCCCTATCCGGGGTTCGAGTTCAGCGTGGCGGTCGGGGACGACCCCACGGCACTGACCGCTCAGGCCGGCCCTACGATGATCGCCACCTCCGACGACCGCCGCGAGATCGGCCCTGTGACCGGCCGCTACGTCCTGCTGTGGTTCACGACGGTCGTGCAGGTGGACGACGGCCACCGAGTCGAGATCGCCGAGTTCTACGTGCTGGGGTCCTGATGCCCCTCGAGGAGCGCGACGAGGACCTGGTCCGCCGCTCCGCCAACGGAGACCGCTCCGCGTTTGGTGTCCTCGTCGAAAGGCACGAGCGACGCGTGTTCAACCTGGCGCTCCGGATGACCGGCCGTGAGGAGGACGCCCGAGATGCCACTCAGGAAGTCTTCCTCGCCGCGCTTCGGAAGCTCTCGACGTTTCGAGGCGAGGCGGCGTTCACGACTTGGCTCCACCGGGTCACGGTGAACGCGTGCTACGACCTTCTGCGCAAGCGCCAGCGCGCGCCGCTCCTGGATCGCTTGCCCGACCACGAACCCGAGCCGCCCACCTCGCCAGACCCCGCAGAGCTCACGGACCTGTCGATCGACGTTCAGCGTGCGCTACTTCACGTACCCGAGGACTACCGTGTCGTGATGATCCTTCACGACGTCCGGGACCTCCCCTACGACGAAGTCGCCCAGGTGGTCGGCGTCCCGGTGGGAACGGTGAAATCGCGCTTGCACCGCGGTCGCGTCGCGCTCGCCCGCGCGCTCGGTGATGCGCTCCCGCGGGAACGCCCCGAGCGTCCCGCACCGTCAGACGAGGCGAAGTCCCGATGACACATCCAGAGGAACTGCTGGCCGGCTACGTCGACGGCACGCTCACCGAGGACGAGCGCACCGTCGTCGACACGCACCTCAAGAGCTGCGAGACGTGCCGCGGGGAGGTAGTTCTGGCCACAGGGGCGGTGGCTGCCCTCGCGGAGCTCCGGGACGAGCCGGTCCCGTTCGGGGTCACTGGCCCGGCAATAGCCGATTTCGAGCGTCGCGCGGCCCGTGCCCGCACCCCCTGGTGGCGAGCCAGGGTGCACTGGGTGGCCGGCCTGGCCGCGGCGGCGGCCGCCATCGCACTGCTGGCCGTCGCCCTCCCACACGTCGGCAGAGAGGCAGGGGACGAGAGGGCCGGCCAGGGCCGCCTTGCCGCCCAACCGACGACCATCGCGGAGGGAGGCGCCCCCGGGGAGTTCGCCGCCCCCGTCCCGCTCGAGGTGCAGGACGTCGATTACGGAGACGCAGTGAAGCTCCAGGCACTCGCCGAGGAGACGGCCGCCCTGCGTGGACAGGATCTCAGCGCCCCAGTGCCCTCTCCGACGACGTCGAACAAGGCGGCAACCGCCGAGACAGCCATGAGCTGCGTCGCCGAAGCGGCGGGGGACGGCCTCACCGCCAATGACACGCTCGTTCGGCTGATCCAGGCGAAGTTCGGAGGCAAGCCCGCATACCTCGGCGTCTACCTCGAGAGCCCGGGTCCGGACGAGGCTCCGGACCAGGTCGTCATCTGGGTCGCTTCAAAGCGCGCGTGCAGCCTCCTCTCGTTCTCCAGCAAGGCCATCTGAGCGCCTCGAGCGGTCTTGGATGATTCGAGCGAACACTCGTAGAGTTGTCGGTCGTGAGGTATCGGGTCGAGCAGCTCGCCGCCGCATGCGATGTCTCGGTCGACACCGTCCGCTACTACCAGTCGCGGGGTCTGCTTCCGACACCAGACCGCGAGGGACGGGTGGCTTGGTACGGGCCGGAGCACGCCATGCGGATCCGCGAGGTCCGCGCGCTCCAGCGCAAGGGCCTCACGCTCGCTGCAATCAAGCGATTCGTGGACGGGGAGCTCGGTCCGGCAGACGCCGACCTCGCGGCAGCGGTCGCAACGGCCCGCGGAGAGGGACCGGAGGAGGAGCTGCTCACGCTGGAGCAGTTCGCGCGGCGGAGCGGCGTGCCCGCCTCTCTGATCCAGGCGGTCGAAAGGGAGGGCGTACGCCTGGGTCGACGCCTTGACGGCGAGGACAGGTACACGAGCGCCGACATCGAGATGGTCCGCGCGGCTCTCAAACTGCTCGAGTTCGGACTGCCGCTCGGCGAGCTGCTGTCCCTTGCTCGCGACACCCACGCGGCGATGCTCGCCGTCGCCGAGCGGGCAGTGGAGTTGTTCGACGAGCACGTCCGCAAACCCATCCGCGACAGCGCCGACTCCGACGAGGGCGCTGCGGCACAGCTAGTCGAGGCATTCCGAACGCTACTCGCTGCGGTGACCAACCTCGTGGCGGGTCACTTCCGCTGGGTTCTACTCAGCATCGCTGAGGATCACATCGAGCGGGTCGGGGGCGCTGCGGAGCTTCGGGCCGCCCACGCCGAATCGCGTCGAACGGACGGAACGTGGCGGCAGTAGGGCAAGCGCCCCGGTGAGCGACCTCCCACAAGGCGAGGAGAAGGCCCGCCGCGTGCGTGCCATGTTCAGCGCGATCGCGGGTCGATACGACCTGGTGAATCGAGTAATGACCCTCGGCCTCGACGTCGTGTGGCGGCGTCGCGCTGTCCACGAACTGCGTCTTCCAAGGGGGGCCCTGGTCGTCGACCTCGCGTGTGGAACCGGTGACCTCTGCAAAGAACTACGCCGCAGTCACTACCGCCCGATCGGTTTCGACTTCTCGCTGGGAATGCTCACCGCGGCAACGACGGACGCGCCGCTCGTGGCCGCCGACGTCCTCCGGCTCCCGCTCCGCGACGCCTCCGCCGGGGGGGCAACGTGCGGTTTCGCCCTCCGCAACGTCGTGGATCTCGGTGCCTTCTTCGCCGAGATCGCCCGCGTGGTTCGCCCCTTCGGCCGGATAGCCCTGCTCGAGACCTCTCAGCCTACGAGGCCGATCACGCAAGCCGTTCACAGCTTCTACTTCACCCGCGTCGTCCCGCTGATCGGAACGCTCCTCTCAGATCGCGAGGCCTATCGATACCTACCGAAGTCGGCGGCCTACCTGCCCCCCGTGGCCGAGATGCTGTCCATGCTTCGAAGGGCCGGGTTCCGGGACCTCAGGCGGTTCCAGCTGTCAGGGGGCGCGGCGCAACTGCTCCTGGGAACACGCGCGTGAGCGACCGGCCCTTCCGTGCAGGGGGCAAGCGCCTGGGTCCCGCGTTCGACCTGCTCGCCGCCTACCAGCCCGGCGGCTTCTTCTTCGAGCGAGCAGGCACCGGTGTCTCCGGTACAGGCGTGACGCAACTGGTGCGGTCCGAGGGTGGCCCCGACAGGATCGAACGGCTGGCGAGGGCGGCGAACGCGGCCCTGGCCGGGATCCGTCTCGACACGGCGGGAGTGACCCCCGTCGTCGTGGGTGCGATCCCCTTCGACGAGCGCCGTCCGGCCGAGCTCTTCGTTCCGGCGCGCGTGATGAGCAGGACGAGAACCGGCGAGACGTGGCAGGTGGACGTATGGCCCGACGGGCTGGCACCCGCGGACGTCGACCGAAGCCGCTGGACCGGCCGAGCCGTACCACACGAGCCCTTCAGCGAGATCCAGCTCCGATCCGACCCCGAACCGGTCGACTACCGGGAAGCCGTAGTCGAAGCGACCCGACGCATCGAGGCGGGCGAGTTCCGCAAAGTGGTACTTGCACGGACGATAGTGGTCGACGCGGGACGCGCTCTCGATCCCAAGCAGCTGCTGTGGCGCCTGCGTGCGGTCGACCCGGACTGCTACACGTTCGCCGCTCCCGAGCTCGGCCTCCCCGACATCGCCGACACCGCCGGCGTCCTGGTTGGCGCAACGCCGGAGCTCCTGGTGGCCAAGTCCCGCAACGACGTCAGAGCCACGCCGCTCGCCGGCTCGGCCCCGCGATTCAGCGATCCGGCCGAGGACCGAGCCTCTGCCCGACGGTTGTTCGAGTCGACCAAGGAGCGCGAAGAGCACGCCCTCGTCTCGGAGCACGTGGCAGCCACCCTCGGCCATCTGTGCGACGAGCTCGAATACCCGAAGGAGCCCGAGCTGATCGGGACGGCGAATGTCTGGCACCTGGCCACGCCCTTCCGCGGGCGACCCAGACCGTCCGTTGCGAGCGTGCTGGACATCGTCGCCGCTCTGCACCCGACCCCGGCCGTGTGCGGAACGCCTCGCGACGCCGCCCGCAGAGCGCTCGAGGACCTCGAGCCCGTCGACCGCGGCTGCTATGCGGGCCCGGTCGGCTGGGTCGCCGCGAACGGCGACGGGGAGTGGGCCATCGCTCTCCGATGCGCCGAGATCACAGGCGCGACCGCCCGGCTGTTCGCCGGCGCAGGAATCGTCAGGGACTCGGTCCCCGAGCTCGAGCTCGACGAGACGGAGCGCAAGTTCCGCGCGCTCCTGGATTCGCTCCGCTGGGGCTAGCCGGCCGGCGCGACCCCCGAACGGCACGCCGTCCCGGCTCGACCCTCAGCCGTGGGCCAGCGCGACGGCGACAGCCCTCTGTACCTGTCGGTGGCGGAAGGCATTCCGCTCGCGGTCCGAGGTCACCTCGATTATCCAGACGCCGCCAGCCGTCGAGGCACCCTCCACGGCGGGAGCGAGGTCGGAGGCCCGCTCGACCTGAGCGTGACCGGCGTTCGCAGCCGCCGCGAGCCTCCCAAGGTCGAGACCGTGTGGCGTCGCGAACAGCCGTTCAAACTCGGGCAGCTCCCGTTGGGGGAGAAGCGAGAAGATCCCACCACCATCGTTGTTGACGACTGCGAAGACCGCTTGGTAGCCGCGCTGCGCGCTCCAAAGCAGAGAGCCTGCATCGTGCAGTAGCGTCAGGTCCCCGCAGAGTGCGAACGTGGGTGCGCCGGAGGTGGCCACACCCAGGACCGTCGATACGAATCCGTCGATCCCGCTCGCGCCGCGGTTGGCCAGCACCCGGACCCCTCCCCTCGGCAGCATGTAGGTGTCGAGGTCCCGAACAGGCAAGGACGAGCCGACCACGAGCACCGACTCCTCCGGCAGTGCCGCCGCCAGGTCCCGCGCGATCCGACCTCCAAACGGCTCGTCCCACGAATCGAGCAGTGTGCATGCCGCCGCCCGCGCGGCGGCATCCGCCTCTTGCCATCCTTGCCACCAACCCGTCCCGGCGCGCGCTTCGATACCTTCGCCGACCGCCACCGCCGTCGCCGAGGCGTCCGCGACGACTCGAAGCTCGGCGCGACGGTTCGGATCGCCCACGACGTCGTCGGGGTCGACGATGAACAACCGCCTCGCCTTTGCTGCCAGTGTCAGCGCGGCGCGGGACGTCGGTGCCGCGCCGAACTGGAGAAGCACGTCCGGAACGTGAGCAGAAGCGAAGCACTCATCGGCCAGAAGGAGCTGCCCCACCGACAGCGCGCCCGGCACCCGAAGTCCCGAGTGTGGCTCCGAGATCAGCGGCCAGCCGATCCGGTCGGCGAGCCACGCGACCGGGGGAGCCGCCACGCGAAGGCCTCCCGCGTACACAAGACCCCGTTCGATACCGCGGACCGCTTGTTGCAGGGCACTCACCTGTTCCTCGGTGGGCGGGGGCCCCGGTGGTACCTCCATCCGCTCGAACGTCCTTGCCACGCAGGGGAACTCGAATCCCGCTCCGGTCGGGACGAGCGGCTCCCGGAAGGGGAGGTTGACGTGGACGGGGCCGGGTGTGCAGGCGCGCCGGTAGGCCTCCGAAGCGACCTCGACCCATCCGGCCGCGCCCTCCCGCGAAGGGACCGGAGCGTCGACGAACCACCGGACGAACCGCCCATACAGGTCCAGCTGGTCGATCGTCTGGTTGGCGCCGACACCCCGCAGCTCAGGTGGGCGGTCGGCCGTCAGCACGATCAGGGGCACCCTGGAAGCGGAGGCCTCCACGATCGCAGGGAACAGGTTCGCCGCTGCCGTTCCGCTCGTGCAGGCGACGGCCACAGGCATCCCCGTCGCCTTCGCCACGCCGGCAGCGAAGAAGGCCGACGACCGCTCGTCGAGGTGGACGTGGACGCGCACGTGCGGATCGCGCGCCAGCGCGAGAGCGATCGGCGTCGAGCGCGAGCCAGGGGAGACGCACGCGTGCTCCATCCCGAGCGCAACAAGAGCGTCGACCAGAAGGCTCATGCACGCGAGAGCGACGTCGCCCTCGCACGCAGCTGCGCCCTCGCTCCTGGTCTGTGTGTCGCCGCTCATGCGCGGGTCACCTCCGCCACCCAAAGGCCGCACGAGAGCAAGACGCCGAAGGCCACCACGAGACCAGCGGTCTCGACGAGCACCGGGATCAGCTCACGCCCCTCGGCTTTCCGAACCGCCGCCATCGCTCGAAGCGCGAGCGGCAACGAGACGAGCGCGAGCAACGACCAGGCGGGCGTCCCGTACCGCTCGTCGAACAGGCCCACCACGACCCCAACCGCAACTGTCACGAACGCGGCCACGACTTCGGCCCGATAGAGGACGCGAGCTCCCCGGTCGCCCAACCGAACAGCGAGCGTCCGCTTTCCCGCGGCCTCGTCGGTCGGTATGTCCCGAAGGTTGTTCGCCTCGAGGATCGCAACGATCAAGAACCCCATCGCGGCCGATGCCCACCATGCCGCGGCAGTCACCGTTTCCGCCTGCACGTACGCCGTACCGGCCGTTGCGACGAGCCCGAAGAACACGAACACCATGACCTCGCTCACTCCAAGCCCCGCATAAGGCCTAGGTCCCCCTGAGTACAGCCACAGGGCGCCGATCGCCGCAGCGCCGACCGGTATCAACCAGAGTGACGTGGCGATCGCGAGGGCGAGGCCGGCCACGCCCGCGACGCCGGTCGAGATCAATCCGGCAGCCAGCACGGCTCTCGGCGACGCACGGCCCGACGACGTCAGGCGTGGCGGCCCCAACCGGCGCTCGGTATCCACACCACGCACGCCGTCGTGGAAGTCGTTCGCGAAGTTCACTCCCACCTGCAGACCCAAGCCCACGACGAACGCTGCGACCGTTCGCCACGGCACGGCGTGCCCGGCCGCCGCCGTCCCGACCACAACCGGCATCACGCTCGCGGGCAGTGTCCTCGGACGTGCACCCTCAACCCAGGCGGACATCCGGCTCACGGACGCTTCGGGAACCGCTTGAAATCCGGCGGACGCTTGGCGAGGAAGGCGTCCCGTCCCTCCTTCGCCTCTTCGCCCATGTAGTAGAGAAGAGTGGCATCCCCGGCCAGCTGCTGAACCCCTGCGAGACCGTCGGTCCAGGCGTTCATGCCGGCCTTGATCACCCGGAGCGCCAGGGGGCTCATCTCGAGGATCCTCCGGCAGACGCCGACCGTCTCCACCTCCAGCTCCTCGAGCGGCACCACGCGATTCACGAGCCCCCACTCGAGCGCCGTCTGCGCGTCGTACTGCTCACAGAGGAACCAGAGCTCCTTTGCCCGCTTCAGCCCGACCGTGGCGGCAAGGAGGCCGCTTCCGTACCCCGCGTCGAACGAGCCGACCTTCGGGCCGCTCTGTCCGAACCTCGCGTTGTCGGCCGCGATGGTCAGGTCGCATACGAGGTGCAGGACGTGCCCGCCGCCCACCGCATAGCCGGCCACCATCGCGATCACCGGCTTGGGCAGGCGCCGGATCTGCACCTGAAGGTCCAGCACGTTCAAACGCCCCATGCCTTGCTCGTCCCTGTAGCCGTCTTCGCCCCGAACCCGCTGGTCGCCGCCCGAGCAGAAGGCCTGTGAGCCCTCGCCCGTCAGCACGATCACCCCGACCTCCGAATCGTCTCGCGCGACGTCGAAGGCCCGCGACAGCTCGAACAGGGTCTTTGGGCGGAAGGCGTTTCGGACCTCGGGCCGATCGATCGTGATCTTCGCGATGCCCTCGGCGGTCTCGTAGCAGATGTCCTCGTACTCGCCGGATCGTTTCCAGTCCATGGGACCGATCACTCCTAGAGCGCACACTCGAACGGTTGCGCTAGCCTATCGCATGTGGCGAGATGGGAGGCTGTCCGGCTCCGCGAGGGCGACCTCGTCGCGGCCATCGTGCCGCCCGGTCCCGAGTGGCTCACCGTCGTGGCGCGGGTCTGGGAAACCGGAGCGGCACTCCTCCCGGTCGACGTTCGCATACCCCCGGCGCGGGCCCGCCGTCTCGTGGACCTCGGTCGTGCGACCGTCGTGCTGGACGCCCAGGCCGGATGGGAACGCGCCGGGCCCGCACGACCTGACAGGTCAGAGCTCGCGCTGCTCGTGCCAACGTCGGGGACCACGGGCGAGCCGAAGCTCGTCGAACTCGACAGAGACGCCGTCCTCTCGGCCGTGCGGAGCTCCTCCGCCATGCTCGAGGCGGACCCAGAAGAGCCATGGCTCTCGTGCCTCACCCCGGCGCACATCGGCGGCCTGCTGGTGCTGCTCCGAGCCGTCCTGCTGGGCGCCCCAGTCGTGGCGCACCCGGGATTCGACCCCGATGCCGTGGCCCACGAGACGAGCTGCCGCTTCGTCTCGGTCGTGCCGACGATGCTGCTCCGGCTTCTGGATGTCGGAGCGGACCTGTCCCGGTTCAGCAGGATCCTCGTGGGCGGCGCCGCGCTGGCACCGGAACTCCGCGCCCGCGCCGAGGCCAGCGGCGGCCGGGTCGTAGGAACCTACGGCCTCACCGAGAGCTGCGGCGGCGTCGTATACGACGGGAAGGCGTTCCCCGGGACGCGCGTTCGCGTGGACCCGCAGACCTCCGAGATCCTGCTCACCGGCCCCACGATCATGCGCGGCTACCGAGGCGCACCGTCGGATCACGCACTCACAGAGGATGGATGGCTGCACACCCGGGACGCCGGATCGATCGACCGGCAGGGACTTCTGCACGTGGATGGACGCCTGGACGACGTCATCATCTCTGGGGGCGAGAAGGTTCCTCCCCGCGCGGTCGAGGCGGTGCTGCGTCGGCACCCCAAGGTCGCCGACGTTGCCGTCGCGGCTCGACCCGATCCTGAGTGGGGCGCCCGCGTCGTCGCCTTCGTCGTCCCGGCCGACCCCTCCGATCCGCCCTCTCTGGAGGGGCTTCGCGACCTGGTCGCGGCATCCCTCCCGAGGTTCGAGGCACCGCGTGAGCTGGTCATCGTCCACGAGCTCGAGCGCACACCGTCGGGCAAGATCCGCCGATACCCGCTCGGCGAGCCGCCGAAGTCGCAGGAATAGGGCGGCGTTCTTCCCTATGGGAGAATGGAGCACGGCGTGACCGAGACGCGCAACGTCATCATCCTTGGATCGGGACCGGCGGGGTACACGGCCGCCCTCTACACGGCCAGGGCGAACCTCGAGCCGCTCTTGCTGAAAGGGCTGGACGCCGGTGGGCAGCTCATGCTCACGACCGAGGTCGAGAACTACCCAGGCTTCCCCGGCGCCGTGCTCGGACCCGAGCTCATGGGGGCGATGGAGAAGCAGGCGTCAGGGTTCGGCGCGGAGCTGCTCACGGAGACCGCGACGCACGTGGACCTGTCGGAACGTCCGTTCGGAGTGTGGGCCGGTAGCAGCGAATGGCGGGCAAGGACCATCATCGTCTCGACGGGGGCCAGCGCGAGATGGCTCGACGTGCCGGGCGAGACAAGGCTCCGCGGCCGAGGAGTCTCCGCGTGCGCCACCTGTGACGGCTTCTTCTTCCGGGACAAGGAACTCGTCGTCGTCGGCGGCGGGGACACCGCCATGGAGGAGGCCGCCTTCCTGACCAGGTTCGCGGCCAAGGTCACGATCGTGCACCGGCGGGATGAGTTCCGCGCATCGAAGATCCTCCAGGACAGGACCTTGGCGAACCCCAGGATCTCCGTCGTCTGGAACAGCGTCGTCGAGGAGATCCTTGGCCAGGAAGCCGTAGCCGGCGTGAGCCTCCGCGACGTGCGTAGCGGCGAGCTCACGCAGCTAAGGACCGACGGCGTGTTCGTCGCGATCGGCCACACACCGAATACGTCCCTCTTCGAAGGGCAGCTCGAGCTGAGCGACGGCGGCTACATCGTCGCCGACGAGCCGAGCACGAGAACGAGCGTTCCGGGCGTGTTCGCGGCAGGAGATGTCACCGACCGGTTCTACCGTCAGGCCGTGACCGCCGCCGGTCAGGGCTGCAAGGCGGCGATAGACGCCGAGCGGTTCCTACAAGCGGAAGGACAGGACGCATAGGCTGATTTCGGGGCCAGAAGACAGCGCCCGAGGTCGGCCTCGGACGTCGCAGGCGTACCAACTAGGTTCGCGGGCCCAGGGCAAGGAGGAGGGACACGGTTGGCTCTGATCGGTGACGTCACTGACCAAGACTTCGAAGACCTGATTCTGAAGGCGGACACGCCCGTACTCGTCGACTTCTGGGCGGAATGGTGCGTTCCCTGCCGGGTCGTCTCACCAGTGGTCGAGGAGATCGGGCGCGAGAAGGAGAAGACCCTGCACGTCGCCAAGGTCAACGTGGACGACAATCCCGAGATGACGAGGCGATACGGCATCATGAGCATCCCGACGCTCATGCTGTTCAAGGACGGCCAGGAGATGGCTCGAGTGGTCGGGGCGCGCGGCAAGGACGCGTTGCTGCGCGAGATCGAGCCTTACATCGCGACTTGAGTCCGTCTGCGAACGGTCCAGGCGCACACGGACCCGCCCATCACTTGCCGCCGGCAGCCCACCCTGCAGATACTCCGCTGGTGATGATCATCCGACGCGGGGATTGGGGCGACGCGGTTCACGACGTCCAGCACCGACTGCTCGACCTCGGTTTCCACGTAGAACGCGGCGAGCTCGAGGGCGTGTTCGGGCCCTCGACCGAGGCCGCGATCAGGGCGTTCCAGCAACAGCGCGGACTGCCGTCCGATGGCATCGTCGGACCGGACACGTGGGGTGAACTCGTTGAGGCCGGATACCGGCTCGGCGACCGGGTCCTGTACCTGCGCTCCCCCGCCTTCCGAGGAGACGACGTTCGCGAGCTGCAACGTCGCCTGAACGCCCTCGGATTCGACGTCGGCAAGGAGGACGGGATCTTCGGGCAGGGAACCCACGATGCCGTGGCGGAGTTCCAGATGAACGTCGGAGAGCAGCCCGACGGGATCGTCGGGCCTGGCTCGGTCAACGCGCTCGAACGTATCCGGCTGGCCGCCAATGGCCCAAGCCGCGCGGTCGTCCGGGAGACGGAGGACATCCGGCAGCTTCACCGGTCGCTGAGCGGTTCACGCATCGCCATCGACCCGGGCCATTCGCCCACCGACCCCGGCAATGCCGGACCCCAGGGTCTAGTGGAAGCCGAGGCCACAATGCTGCTCGCCGAGGACCTGGCCGCCGAGCTCACGGCCCGAGGCGCGATCCCGCTGCTTCTCCGGCGCGGCGGTGAGGATCCGACGCCGAGCGAACGGGCCAGGATGGCGAACGAGCTCGCGGCCGACCTCTGCGTCTCGCTGCACCTGAACGCCGGAGACCCCGGTGCCGAAGGCACGACGTGCTTCTACTACGGCACCGAGAACACGTACTCACCAGCCGGACAGCACTTGGCGGAGGTTGTCCAGGAGGAGCTGACGGCTCGCCTCGGCCTGACCGACGGACGCACCCACCGCCTCACCCTCGCGATTCTCCGCGAGACGCGTATGCCCGCCGTCCAGGTAGAGCCCTGCTTCCTGACCAACCCCAACGAGGAGCTCCTCCTCGACGATGCCGCGTCTCGTCGCGAGATGGCGAGGGCCATCGCGGCCGGGCTCGGGCGGTTCTTCAGCGCTGGCGTGGGCGACGCGGGCTAGACGCTAGGCACTTCGTCCCGGTCGAGCCGACCCCAACTCGAGCTATCGACCCCGGTCTCGAGCAGCGGCCAGGCCGACCATGGCAAGCCCCAACAGCAGTCCGAGGAGCGCGGCCTTGGTCGCTCGTGCGATCTCGTCAGGAGAAAGCCTGTCCGTGGCTGGATTGTAGGCCGCGATCCGCCTGGCGTCGTCCGGATCAGGCGCGGATGTCCCGCTCGGCCGCGGCGGTTGTGACCTCAAGGAACCCCGGAAGCCGGACCGCGAAGTCGATCGCTCTCGGCCCCTGTCGCTGCTCCTCGAACCGTGCCCGGACGCAAGCACGAAGGCGCTCACCCGACAGTCCGCCGTCGATCGCCCGACTCACCTCCTCGAGCAGCCAGCGGAGGTAGCACTCCACCGGATCAGCGCCGGGGGGGCCGAGTCGTCCGACCGGCCCATGACCCGGTACGTGGATGCGTGCCTCGGCCTCGCGTATCTCGGCGATCGCCTCCAGCAAGCCTCGCACCGACCCGCTCCCCACGTACGGCTCGCACTGCGCGTACCACAGGTCGCCGCACAGGGCCACTCCGTCCGGCTCGACGAACGCCCACAGGTCTCCGTTCGTGTGGGCCGGTCCGACTGGGCGGAGACAGACGAGCACCTCACCAAGATCCAGCGTCGACGGCACGTCCACGAGAGCATCCGGGAGCACAACGCGCACTCCGCGCCCCTCCTCGGCCGGAAGCAGTTCGGATCGAACACGAGGCTGACCTCGGTCCCACGAACGATCGCCGAGTTCGCCATGGGGAAGCCGTCCGCTCGGTACGCAGTCACGTGGGGCCCGAGTGCCTCAAGAGACCCCGGCCGCCGAGCGCCAGCCAACGGTGAAGGCACGTCCAAGGAGCCCAAAGTACACGCCTTCGCTTGCACCGGCCTCCTCCCCTGCTAGCATCGCCGAACCATGGCCGAGTTCGCCGTCGACCCCTTCATGGACCTCTACGCCCGCCGCGCATCCGGCATGTCGGCCTCGGAGGTCCGTGCCCTGTTCGCGGTCGCCGAGCGACCCGACGTCGTCTCTTTCGCGGGTGGCATGCCTTACGTTCAGGCACTCCCGACCGACCACGTTCTCGAGGTGGTCCGATCCGTGCTGAGCGAGCAGGCCGATGTCGCCCTTCAATACGCCGGCGGCCAGGGGAGGCTCCAGGTTCGCCGCCGGCTCGCGATGCTCATGGCCGAGGAGGGCACCTTCGCCGATCCGGAGGACATGGTCGTCACGTCCGGGGCCCAACAGGCTCTCGACCTCCTAGGTAAGGTCCTCATCGACCCCGGGGATGTGATTGCCGTCGAGGCGCCGGCCTACGTGGGAGCCCTGTCAGCGTTCAGCGCCTACGAACCTCGCTACGTCCAGATCGACCTCGACGACCAGGGCATGATCGTCGAGCAGCTCGAGGACACCCTCCTGAAGGGCACACGCCCGAAGTTCGTCTACACGGTTCCGAACTTCCACAACCCCGCAGGGGTCACGATGCCGCTCGCACGCCGCGAACGACTCGTGGCCCTATGTCGCGAGGCACACATCCCGATCATCGAGGACAACCCCTACGGGCTACTGAGGTTCGAGGGCGACAGCGAGCCGACGCTCCGCTCGATGGATCCCCAGAACGTGATCTACTTGGGCACCGTTTCGAAGGTCTTCTCTCCCGGCGTGCGTCTGGGGTGGGCCGTCGCGGATTCGGGCCTGCTCCAACGGCTGATTCTAGCCAAGGAGGCCAGCGATCTGTGCGCCAGCAACTTCATGATGCTGGTCACGGAGCGCTACCTCGCCGACGACGCTTGGAGAGTCAACCTCGAGGGTCTCGTCTCGGTCTACCGTTCCCGACGCGATGTGATGATCCAGGCGCTACAAGAGCATTTTCCGGCCGACGCGGTGTGGACGAACCCGGCCGGCGGTTTCTACGTATGGGTCACGCTCCCCCCGTACTTCGACACCCAGGCGATGCTCGCGGCCGCCGTTGACCGCAAGGTTGCCTACGTGCCAGGAACCGCCTTCTACCCCGACGCTCGAGGCAGAGACAGGATGCGTCTCGCCTTCTGCTATCCGACGGAGGGCCGGATCGAAGAGGGGGTTCGGCGCCTCGGCGAACTCCTGGCTGATGAGGAGGAGCTCTACCGAGAGCTTTCGCAATGATGGCGAACATCGCCGTGCTCGCCGGCGGCAGGTCCCCGGAGCGGGAGGTCTCGCTCCACTCGGGTCACCGCGTCCTGACCGCGCTCCAGTCGCGCGGATACGTGGCCTTCCTCCTCGACCCAGCAGAGGACCCAATCGTCGAAACCCTTTCCGCTGCAAGCGTTTCGGCCTGCTACGTTGCGCTGCACGGCAAAGACGGAGAGGACGGCACGGTCCAGCGACTCCTGCAACTCCTGGGCATTCCATACACCGGGCCCGACCCCTTCGCCTGTCAGGTCAGCTTCGACAAGGTGCTCGCCAAGGAGGCCCTCGGCGCGGCTGGCGTCTCCACGCCTGCCTGGGCGGCAGTGCAGGCGGCGGCGCTCCGCGACCTAGGCGCCAGCGGGATGCTGCGGCACGTCGTCGAGCGCGTGGGGCTGCCTGCCGTCGTCAAGCCATCTCGCGCCGGCTCGGCCATGGGTCTCTCCTTCGTCGATCGTGAGGCGGACCTCCCCCCCGCCGTCATGAGCGCTCTTTCCTTTTCCGACGCCGCGGTGGTCGAGCGCAAGATCGAGGGAAAGGAGGTGGCCGTCGGGATGGTCGGTTCCCCCGACGAACCCCTTCCCCTCGTCGAGATCGTCCCGAAGTCAGGCGTCTTCGACTACGCGGCGAGGTACACGGCAGGGGCCACCGAGTACTTCGCCCCCGCCCGAGTACCTCCCGAGGTCGCTGACGCGTGCCGTGACGAAGCTGCCCGAGCCTTCCGCACCCTCGGCCAGCGGGACGTCAGCAGGGCCGACATCATGATCGACGAGGCCGGCCAGCCCTGGGTGGTCGACGTGAACGCCTCTCCCGGGATGACGGATACAAGCCTGCTCCCGATGGCCGCCCAATCCGCAGGCATCAGCCTCGCGGATCTGTGTGAGCGCATTCTGCAGCTCGCGCTCGCTCGCGCGTGACCGGCCAATCCCTACTAGTCCGGCTCAGACTACCTCAGACTGGCGCAACCCCCCATAGCGGGATACATTGCAGGGCAAAGGACTCTTGTGCGACGAGCCCGGGGCCGCCTACTCAGTAGGGTGCAAGACCCGGGCCCGACCCGACGATCTCCGATACGATGCGTTCGAGATCGTCCGCCGAGCCGAACTCGATGACGATCCGCCCTCGCTTCTTACCCATTTGGATCTTCACCCGCGTCGCCAGCTGTTCCGACAGGATCTCCTCCACCTCCACGAGGGACGTCTCCTCAGGTCCCGGCACTCTGACGACCGATTGCTCCCTTGCCGAGGCGGGATGCTCCAGGAAGTTGCGAACGAGCTCCTCCACCTCACGAACCGAGAGATCCTCCGCCGCCGTGCGCAGCGCCAGCGCCTTCTGCCCCTCCCCATCACCGAGACTCAGCAGCGCTCTCCCGTGTCCAGCCTGGATCCTCCCCTCGGCCAGCAGCTGCTGGACCTCCGAGGGAAGGCCCAGCAGGCGGATGGTGTTAGCCACATGAGACCTGGAGACACCCAGCCGCTCCGCAAGCAAGTCCTGCGTCAGGCCCAACTCCTCCAGCAGCTCCCGGAACGCCTCCGCCAGCTCGATCGGATTCAGGTCCTCGCGGTGGATGTTCTCTATCAAGGCCTCACGAAGCGCATCGGCATCGTCGCTCTCCCGCAGAACAGCAGGCACTGTCGCAAGACCCGCAAGCTTGGCCGCCCGCAGTCGGCGCTCGCCTGCGATCACCTCGTATCCGGCCTCGCTCCTCCGCACAACGATGGGCTGCAGAACCCCGACCTCGCGGATCGACACAGCCAGCGCTTCCATGGATTCGTCAGCGAACGTGGTCCTGGGCTGCCTCGGGTTCGGCGCGACAGCCTCGACGGGCACCTCGAGCAGCCCCGCTCCCTCCTCGACCGCCCCGGGGATCAGCGCGGAAAGCCCCCTTCCCAGCCCGCCTCGCTTCATCGCTTCCCTCCTCTGCGGAACAAGCTCCACCGCCCCGACCGGGACTCTTGGGTTCCTTCCGCCCCCTCCCGCTCTTCGACGAGCTCCTCCGGCGCACGGCCGTCCTCCGCCTCCGAGGTCCGCTCGATCGCCGACGCGGACTCGTCGCCCGCATCCCAGGGGGCGATCTCCTCCGCAGCCCCGGAACCGCCCGGATCACCAGTGTCTTGGCGCACCGGCACTCGGCCTGCCTCTCCGCGCAAAACGCTCTCAGGCACCTCCGCCTGCGCTGCCGCCAACCCCGCCACCGTCACGTCCTGGGGGACCGTCGCCGCGCTAGGATCCTCGGCCTCCTTGCCCACAGCCGCTGCCGAAGCTGCCGAAGTGACCTCAACCTCGTCCTCGGGATGAGGCTCGAACGCATCTTCTAGCTCCGCTGGCTCATCCCGGACACCCGGCACCTCCACCGGCCAGCCAAGGCTCTCGTCGACGCTTGCTTCCTCCTGGGACTCAGGTTCGATGACCGACGACTCTGCACCGATCCCCGCGAGCGGCCGCGGGGCCGACCTGATGTGTGGCTCGAGCGGAGCAAGGTTCACTGTCGGCAGCTCCTCGAAGGTCGGCATCGGCTCCTGGATGGGAGCTCGAACGGCCACCTCTCGAGCAAGAGCCCGGTAGCTCTCGGCCCCCCTGGACTTCGGATCGTAGCTGGTGATGGGCTGCCCGAAGCCGGGGGCCTCGGAGAGTCTGACTGTGCGGGGGATCACCGTCTCATACACGCGGGGCCCGAAGAAACGGCGTACCTCAGCAACCACCTGCTCCGAGAGCTTTGTGCGGGGATCGAACATCGTCATGACGATGCCGTCCAGCCGCAGGGAGGGATTGACGTTCTGCTGGACCAAACGGACATTCCGCAACAGCTGGCCCAGTCCCTCCAGCGCGTAGTACTCACACTGGATGGGCACGATCAGTTCCTCGGCGGCCGCGAGGGCGTTGATCGTGAGAAGTCCCAGCGACGGCGGGCAGTCGAGAAGGACGAAATCGTAGTCGGAATCCCGGAGCGGCTCTATGGCCTTCCGGAGCTTCAGCTCGCGCGAGAACTGGCTGACGAGCTCGATCTCGGCGCCAGCAAGATCGATCGTCGATGGTACGGCGAACAGGTTCGCGATGGGGGTCTTGACCACGGCGCTGGTCACAGAGGCTTCTGTCGCAAGGACATCGTAGATTGTGACCTTGCGTGCCTCATGTCGTATCCCCAGACCGGTGGAGGCGTTGCCCTGCGGATCCAGGTCGATGACAAGGACGCAGTACCCGAGCTCCGCAAGTGCCGCCCCGAGGCTCACAGCGGTGGTGGTCTTTCCCACTCCCCCCTTCTGGTTCGCGACCGCAATGATCCTGGTCTTTCGGCAAGACGAGTCCGGACCGGGAGCTCGCATGCCGTTCAGGGGATTGGGTGTGGTCACTGCTGGGTCATGATAACCAGTGGTCCGGCGCTTTCAAGCACGGGACCTGCCAGCAGGCGTGCGGCCGCTCCTTCCGGAACTTGCGCGGGATCGAACCCTTCCCCCGCGAAGTACACGAGCGATCCACCCGGCCGCAGCAGAGGCGACGCGACCCTCCAAGTTCGATCCACTGATCCGAACGCTCTCGCGAGGCACAGGTCGACCGGCTTGTCCAGCTCCTCGGCGCGCGCCGCCAGGACCTCGGCGTTCCCAACGCCAAGGGATTCCACGGCGGACTCAAGGAAGGCGATCCGGCGGCGCCGCGGCTCCACCAGGGCGAAATGAATATCGGGGCGGGCGATCGCAACAACCAGCCCCGGAAGGCCGGCTCCTGACCCGAGATCGTACGCATCCTCCACCTCGACATCGACCGCCAAGGTCGCTCTGAGGGAGTCGAGCACATGGCGCCGGCGAATCCGTCGCGCGTCGCCGCTCGCCACCAAGCCCAGAGGGATCGCCCTCTCCAGGAGCATCTGCTCGAATCGATCCAGCAAGAGCGCCTGGTCATGGCCTATCTGAACACCGATGGCTGCGGCCTCCTGCAGGAGTGATCGGGTGCCCGACCTCGCAGGATGTTTCACGTGAAACGCGACCCTTACGCTCGAAGTTGTTCGCTCAACGCCTCCGGCGAACCACCACCCGGCGCCCAGGATCCTCCCCCCGACTCGTGCTCTCTACTCCTGCAACCTCCGAAACGGCGTCGTGCACGATCTTCCGCTCGTACGGGTTCATGGGCTCCAACTCTTCCTCACGCCCCGTCTTCGCGACGCGCATCGCCACCTCGCGCGCCTTCGCCGCCAGCCGAGACCGCTGCCGCTTCTTGTAGTCCTCCACGTCCACCACTACCCGACAACGGACCCCCAACCGCCGCCCAACCGCTACGCGCGTCAATTCCTGTAGCGCCTCCAGCGTCTGCCCATAGCGACCTATCAGCAGGCCCATGTCCTCGCCTTCCGGCTCCGCGCCAAGGATATCCACGTACATGGCCCCGCCTTCAAGCTCCGGCTCAATGGTCGCCGGCACACCCATCCGCGCAAGCAAGCCGTCCAGAAACTCCGCAGCAATCTCACCCTGCTCCGCAAGACCCTCCTCCGAAGCCTCCGGCCCCGGCGCCTTGAGACGGACGCGGACCACGGCCTGCTGCGAACCGACGCCCAGAAAGCCGCTCCGCGCCTCCTGAACTATCCGGACCTGGACTTCCTGCTCGCTGGCCCCGAGCTCCTTCAGGGCCGCCTCGAGCGCTTCCTCAACGCTTGGGCCGCTTCTTTCTACTTCCCGGTCCACCCTCGCCTCCACGCTCCGGCCCGTCGGGGGGGCCCTCCCCAGGCGTCGAGTCCGAGGGGCCGCCGCCATCTGGCTCCATGCCGGATCCGGTCTTGTCCCTCGGCGGCCTTCGTTGCCCCGGCCTTGCGCTTCCGGGCTTCCGCTCGCCGCCTCTCACCGTCCCCGACCGCCCCCTCTGCTCCTCCTCGGCGCGCTCCGCCATCGATGCCATGAATCCCCTCTTACCCGACTTCTTCACACCACCAGCCCTCGCCGCCAAATCCTCCGCCGTCAGGCGGTTCCTCAGCATGAAGTACTGCTGGCCGATCTGCCATATGTTCGACGTCGTCCAGTAGAGCACAAGCCCGGCTGGGAAGAAGAAGCCGAAGACCCCGAAGACGACCGGCATCACCTTGAGCATCGCCTGCTGTTGTTGCGAGGTAGCACCCGGCGGGTTGGCCTTCGTCATCTGCCGCTGCTGGTACCACGTCGTGGCAAACATCAGGAAGGCAAACACGTAATAGGGCACGCGGCTGGCCGCGGCAGTCCCGCAATCGACCTGGTACACAACCGGCTTGTCGTCGACCGAGTACTTCGACGGCACCGTCGGCATCGACTTGCCCGCGTCCATAGCCGTGCAGAGCAGGTTCATGTAGAGGAAGTCCGTGCCGGACGCCGTCCCCGCGGGCACGACGTATCGTCCCTCCATCAGCTTCGTGCCCGGTGGGAAATCGCTCAGCGTAACCTGACGATCACCGTTGGTCGGCTCCGGGATCTGGCGCGAAACCGCCTCGTACAGTCGGCTATCCGTAGGAATGTGGACGGGGGATTGCGGGAACCGCACCACTGAGTACATCGCGATCAGGATCGGCAACTGCAACAGCATGGGCCAGCAACCGGAGAACGGGTTCACTCCGTGCTCCTGGTAGAGCTTCATCGTCTCTTCGTTCAGCTTCTGGCGGTTGCCCTTGTACTTCAGCTGCAGCGCTCTCAACTTCGGCTGGATCGCCTGCACGTGCTGCATCGATCTGATCTGCTTGATCCCCAACGGCAGGAGCAACAACCGGATCACCACGGTCAGGACGATGATCGAGACCCCCCAGTTCGGGATAACCTCGTACACCCTCGCCAGGAGCCACCCCATGCCGTTCAGTAGCCCCTGCCACACCGGCGACCACGGATAGGCGCCTATCATCTACTTCCCTCGGTCATTCGTATGATATGGTCATACTCGAAGTGCTCGGGAAATCGCGACGGCACCGGATCCACCCCACCCCTCGTGAACGGCCCGCACCTGAGCACCCTCCGTGCGGCCATCAGGCTCCCGCGCAGCGCCCCGAACACACGGACCGCCTCCTCCCCATAGTAGGAGCAGGACGGGTAGAAGCGGCACTGACCTCCCACCACACCCGAAAGCGTCGCTCGGTACAGCCGGATCGCGGCGATGACCACCAGCCGAACCGGCGCCCCAGCCTTCCACGCCACGCCGTGGGCGGCGCTCACTTGACGATCACCCGTGCCCGCGACAGCAGCCCACCGACCTCGCCCACCAGGTCCTGCGTATTCGCCCCGCGGATGCCACCCCGGGCAACCAGGGCAACGTCGTACCCTTGCCGGATCCGTGGCGCGAGCTCGCGCCACGCAGCCCTGAGGATACGCCGTGCCCGATTGCGGAAGACGGCCCCGCCCACTCGACGTCCAGCGACAAAACCCACCCTCCCCGAGCCGGGGGCGACAAACACGACCACCCGCGCTCCGCGCAACGGAGCGCCCTCGGCAAGCACGCGCGGGATGCCCGAGCCCCTCGTCGCTCCTTCCCCACCGCTAGGCCGACAGCCTCGCACGACCCTTCGCCCGCCGGCGAGCCAGGATCGCCCGACCGGCCCGCGTCCGCATCCGGAGGCGGAACCCGTGGATCCGCTTGCGCCTCCGTGTGTTCGGTTGGAAGGTTCGTTTCGACACCGCAGCGCCCTCGAGCATGAAAGAGCCCGCCGGTCGGCCGGGCCGCGCAGAGTATACGAGAGCCCATGCTCACCGCACAAAGCGAGGTCGAGCCAGAAAGACCGTCAAAAGCAGGCTTGCAGCAGCGCCTGTGGAAAAGGCCAGTGCTATAGTCCGAGCCGCTTCCCCGTGGCGGCCCCGACGCATTTCCCCGCGCGGGGCCGTCTCCCTTCCCCGGTGGTTTTCCACATATGTGGAAAGAGGTTGTGGATATAGATGGTTCTCACGTCCTTCGAGCAGGCCGCTGAACACACCTGGGCTCGTGTCGTCGACCGGGCCAAGCGGGAGCTGCCCGAGAGTTCCTTCTCTATGTGGTTCAACGGCGTCCGTGCCACCAGCCTGCACGACGGCGTTCTGGAGGTCATCGCCCCCTCGGACTACGTACGCGACTGGCTCGCCAAGCACTATCTCGATCTCATCCAGGGGGCCGCCGCCGAGGCCAGCGGCCAGGCTGTCCGCGTCCACCTCGGCGCCGCCCGCCAGACGGCCCGACCGAGTCCCCTCTCAGAAGCCCCTGCGTCTGAAGTAGCCCCCACCCCGCTCGGGGAGCGGGACCGGGCGGGCCGAGCACCCACGCTCGGCGCTCCGGGCCTCCCTTTCCCCAGCTACACATTTGAGGCCTTCGTAGCGGGCCCAAGCAACCGATTCGCCCACGCAGCTGCGATGGCCGTCGCAGAGGCCCCTCCTTCCAAGGCCTACAACCCGCTATTCATCTACGGGGGCGTCGGGCTCGGAAAGACGCATCTGCTTGTGGCGATCGGTCACCACATGCACCGGTTAGCACCGCGTCTCCGGGTGAAGTATGTGACCAGCGAGAGCTTCATGGCTGAGTTCATCAAGGCCGTCAGAGAGCGCCAGGGTTACCAGTTCGCTGCCCGCCACCGTGACATCGACGTACTCCTCGTGGACGACATCCAGTTCCTCGCAAGACGTGAGGAGACCCAAACCGAGTTCTTCCACACCTTCAACGCGCTGCATGAGAAGGAGCGGCAGATCGTCATCGCGTCGGACCGTCCACCACAAGAGCTTGGGATGGAAGAGCGGCTACAGAGCCGTTTCCGCCTAGGCCTGTGCGTCGATGTCCAGCCGCCGGACCTCGAGACGCGCATAGCGATCCTTCAGCTCAAGGCCCAACGAGAGGCCGCTCACGTTCCAGATGACGTCATCGAATACATCGCCTCCAAATTCGACCACAACATCCGGGAACTCGAAGGCGCGCTCGTGCGTGTCGTTGCCTGGAGCGACTTGACCGGCCAGCCCATCTCACTGGAGCTCTCGGAGCACGCGCTCGAGGACCTGCTGCCACAGGCGGATGTCGACATCCCGCCCCAACTCATCCTCGAAGAGACCGCCAAGTACTTCGGCCTCTCTACGGAAGACCTCGTCTCACACAATCGGTCCCGCCCGCTGACGACTGCACGACATGTCGCCATGTTCCTTGTGAGGGAGTGCACGGGCATGAGCCTTCCAAAGATAGGGGAGATGTTTGGAGGGCGAGACCACACAACTGCGAAGCACGGGATCGACAAGATCGACAAGAACATGCGGGATCGGGAGCCCGTCTACCGGCAGGTCCAAGACCTCTCTCGGATCATTCGGAACCGAACGAGAAGCTTGTGACGAGATCGGGGGGAAGTGATGGGATACCTGTGGAGAGCGTGGTGCTCCCCCGTCACTTCTTCGCGGCTTTCCCCAAGCCTTCCACATACCAGCCTCGTCCCCTGGCCTCGGAAAGAACCCCAATCATCCACTTTTCCACAGGCCCTACTACCACCTATGAAGAGATGACAGACCAGCAGCAGATTTCAGGGGGGTGCACAGAGTGAAGCTCCGATGCGGCCGTGACGAACTGTCTGAGGGGCTTCAAACCGTGCAGCATGGTGTGTCATCCCGTCCCGGGATCCCTGCGTTGACGGGTGTGCTTCTGGAGGCGAGGTCTGACCAGAGCGTGACGCTGACCACGACGGACCTGGAGTTGTGCGCGCGGTTGACGATCGATGTCCAAGTGCAGGAGGAAGGCGTTGCCCTTGTGCCTGCTCGGTTGCTGGGTGACACGGTGAAGAGCCTCGCGGATGCGCCGGTCGAGCTTGAGGCAGATCAGGCCCAGGTGCGGATCCGGTGCGCCGCCTATGAAGGCGCGCTCCGAGTGCTTCCAGAGGAGGATTTTCCGACCCTCCAGGGGCCAAGTGGGATCCGGGTGGTGGTCGATGCCGCGATGGTCGCGGAGGCCGTAGGTCAGGTTGCCCGAGCCGCGTCTCGAGATGAGGCTCGGCCTGTGCTGACGGGAGTGTTGGTCGAGGTCAGTCGGGAGGGCCTGACGCTCGTCTCGACGGACTCGTACCGCCTGGCCGTGCGGGAGTTGGTGGCGACTGCAGACGGAGAGGCACGGGCAATAGTGCCCGAGCGCGCGATGGCGGAGGCGGGCCGGGCGGCCGGGGGGGTCGAGAAGGGCGAGGTCGAGTTGTTCGTGAACGAGAGTCAGGTGGCGTTCCAGATCGATGGTCTCACGCTGACGTCGCGGCTGATTGAGGGGGAGTTCCCCAACTACAGGCAGCTACTTCCTGAGGTGTATCAGAGCCGCCTGACGGTGTCGCGGCAGCACCTTCTGGAGGCGGTGCGTCGCGTGGGTCTTCTGGCGCGAGATACGTCCCCGGTGCGTCTTGAGTTCAACGCGCTGGGTGTGAAGCTGTCCTCTTCCTCACCGGATCTGGGCGAGGCCGTCGAGGCAGTTGAGGCGCGGTATGAGGGCGAGGATGTAACGGCGGCCTTCAATCCGAGCTACCTGGCGGACGGCCTCGCAGCAGCGACCGGTGAGACTGCGCGGCTCGAGGTCCGAGACGGGTTGAAGCCGGGGGTTGTGCGAGGGGAGTCGGACGACTTCATGTATCTAGTGATGCCAGTTCGCCTACCGGCTCCTGTTGGCTGATTGAGCCCCCGGCGCCGTGCGGCTCCTTTGGGTTGAGCTTCGAGACTTCCGGAACCACAGGGACACTCGGCTGAGAAGTGTCCCGAGCGGACTGGTCGTCGTTGTGGGTCCGAACGGTGAGGGCAAGTCGAATCTGCTTGAGGGGATCGCGTACCTTTTCCTCCTCGCGTCGCCGCGAACGTCGATGTCGAGGCCGCTCGTTCGGGATGGGGCAGAAGTCGGCTACGTGCGGGGCGAGGTCGAGACCTCGGGCGGCGGGGTCCTAGTCGAGATCGAGATTCCGAGTGGCGGTGCCAGCCGAGTACAGATGAATCGCTCGCCGGTGCGGCGCAAGCGAGATGTGAGAAGGGCGGTGCGGGCGGTCTTCTTCGGACCTGACGACATCGATGTCGTTAGGGGCGAGCCCTCGCAACGGCGACGGTTCATGGACGAGGCGGTCAGTTCGCTCTGGCCGCTTAAGGAGTCGGTGGTTGCCGCGTATGATCGGACGCTTCGGCAGCGGAACCGACTGCTGAAAGACTGGGGTGGGGGAGGCCTGCCGGCGGGGCTTGCGGCGTGGGACGAGGAGTTGACGGCGAGCGGCTGCGCGCTACTCCGTCTGCGGGCGGAGGCGCTCGCGCGCGCGGCGGCAGCAGCGGAGGAGGAGTTCCGGGATCTCTGGGGCTACGGACTGGTGTGCGAGTACCGACCTTCGGTGTGGGGCGAGGATCTCGAGGAGGCCTTTCGAGGACGCCTGGCGGAGCGGCGCGAGGAGGAGTTGACGCGACGCACCAGCCTCGTGGGGCCCCACCGCGACGACGTGCACCTCGCCGTCCGTGATCTAGGTGCTCGAGCCTTCGCCTCACATGGAGAGGCCTGGGGCGCCGCGCTATGTCTTCGGCTCGGCATGGCGGCGGCGATCGAGGCCGAGGTCGGGGAGCGGCCGGTGGTGTTGTTGGACGACCCGTTCTCGGCGCTCGACCCCGAGCGCCAGAGGCGGCTGGCGGAGCGGTTGGCCGAGGGTGGCCAGGTGCTCGTCTCGGCTGCGGACGAGGCGCATGTGCCGGAAAGGGTGGTTGCCGTCTGGGACGTGTCGGCGGGAACGGCTACCGTTCGGAGCGGGAGTCGGGGACGGCAAGTCTGATGGCGCCGGCTAGGCGATGGAGGCGTCGGAAGGACGCTCGGACGCTGCGGGAGACGGGGATCGGGGAGATCGTCGACGGCCTGCTGCGCGAGCAGCCGTTCGCCCGCGGGTTGCCAGTTGGGCGGCTTGCGGCTTCGTGGGCGGATGTGGTCGGCGTGCGGCTGGCCTCCGAGTCGGCACCCGTGAGCTTCGACCGCGGCGTCCTAGTCGTGGCGGCGAGCTCGGGAGCGTGGGGTGCGCAGGTACGGTTCCTGGCTGAGGAAGTGCGGAAGCGGGCGAACGCCGCGCTGGGGTCGGAGGAGGTTACAAGTGTGCACGTCGTGGTGCGGGAGGAGCCGCGAAGAGGGTTGTGACGCAACGGTTCCACTCCTTCTCATAGTGCCGACGAGGGGGGGTGGCGGTTGGTAGAATCTGGGGTGTAGTCCCCTGCGTGAGGCCCCTCATGGTCGTGTCCGCGCTCGCGTGGCCGGGCTCGGACGGAGGTCTGTTGGCGACGAGGAAGACGGCAACGGCGGGGACGGGTGAGTACACGTCCGCCGACATCACGGTCCTCGAGGGGGTAGAGCACGTCCGGCTCCGCCCCGGGATGTACGTGGGGACCACGAGTGCGCGCGGGCTCCATCACCTGGTGTATGAGGTCGTGGACAACTCGGTCGACGAAGCGATGGGTGGCTTCTGCGACAAGATAGTCGTCACGGTCCTGAAGGATGGCGGCTGCCGGGTGGCCGACAACGGCCGCGGGATTCCCGTGAAGCCGATCCCCAAGGCGAAGGACCGGCGGCCGGCGGTCGAGGTTGTGCTGACCACGCTGAATGCTGGCGGGAAGTTCGGAGGCCGTGGATACCGGATCTCGGGGGGCCTTCATGGCGTGGGCGTCTCGGTCGTGAACGCGCTCTCGGAGAGGCTGGTCGTTGAGGTCGAGCGCGACGGGTCGACGTGGGCGCAGACGTACTCACGTGGCAAGGCGATGGGCAAGCTCATCCGGGGGAAGGAGAGCAGGCACACGGGGACGACTGTCACGTTCTGGCCGGACCCGGACATCTTCGAGGAGGTCGCGTTCAGGCGGGAGATCCTCGTCGAGCGGCTTCAGGAGCTGGCGTTCCTGACCAAGGGCCTGGAGATCACGCTCATCGACGAGCGTGAGGCGAAGCCGACGAGGGATGTGTTCAGGGCGGCCGGTGGCCTGGCGGACTTCGTGAAGCACCTCCAGTCGGGGAAGGAGGTCCTCACTGCGAGGGTCATCCACTTCGAAGGGAGGGAATCGGACGGCTCCGCCGGAGTGGAGGTCGCCCTGCAGTGGAACACCGGGTTCGCCGAGTCGATCCACTCCTTCGCCAACACGATCAACACTACCGAGGGCGGGATGCACGAGGAGGGGTTGAAGAAGGCCATAACGAACGTGATCAACCGGTATGCACGGCAGAAGGGGCTCCTGAAGGAGAAGGACGACAACCTGCAGGGCGAGGACGTGCGAGAAGGGCTGGCCGGGATCGTGTCCGTGAAGCTGCGGAACCCGCAGTTCGAGGGTCAGACGAAGACGAAGCTCGGAAACGCGTCGATCCGCTCGCTGGTCGAGACGACCGTGAACGAGCAACTGGCAACGTGGCTCGAGGAGCATCCGGGCGACGCGAAGCGGATCGTCACCAAGGGAGAGGCCGCCGCGAAGGCCCGGATCGCTGCGAAGCAGGCCCGCGATCTGACCCGCCGCAAGTCGTTCCTCGACTCGTCCTCACTGCCGGGCAAGCTGGCTGACTGCCAGCTCAGCGACCCGGAGGTGTGCGAGCTGTTCGTCGTCGAGGGCGACTCTGCCGGGGGATCGGCGAAGAACGCGCGTGACCGTGCCACGCAGGCGATCCTCCCCATCCGCGGAAAGATCATCAACGTCGAGAAGGCGCGGCTCCACAAGATCCTCGAGAACCAGGAGATCCAGGCACTGATCACGGCCGTCGGAACGGGCATCGGGGAGGAGTTCGACCTGTCGAAGGCGCGCTATCACCGGATCGTGTTGATGGCGGACGCCGATGTCGACGGGGCGCACATCCGCACGCTGCTCCTCACCTTCTTCTTCCGCAACATGAAGGAGCTGATCAACGCTGGCTACATCTACCTGGCGCAGCCCCCGCTGTACATGCTGAACGTCGACCGCGTGCCGCGCTACTTCTACACGGAGCGGGAGTGGGAGCAGTTCCGCAAGCAGAACGGAGAGAAGAAGCTCGAGACCCCGCAACGGTTCAAGGGGCTTGGCGAGATGGACGCCGAGCAGCTCTGGGAGACGACGATGAACCCCGAGACGCGCACGCTGCTCCAGATCACGATGGAGGACGCTGCGACGGCCGACCACCTGTTCACGGTTCTCATGGGTGAGGACGTGGCGGCTCGGAAGGCGTTCATCGAGTCGAACGCGCACTTGGTGCAGAACCTCGATGTCTAGACGGCGCGCTGGCGGAAGGGCCGGCGACGTGACGCTCCTGCGGGGGCGGGTCGAGCCGGTGGAGATCGAGGAAGAGATTCAGCGCTCCTACCTCGACTACGCGATGTCGGTCATCGTCGGGCGCGCGCTGCCGTCCGTCCAGGACGGACTCAAGCCCGTCCACCGGCGGATCCTGTGGTCCATGCTCGAGTCGGGCCTGAGACCCGATCGACCGTACCGGAAGTCGGTCTCGGCGGTCGGCGAGGTGATGAAGAAGTACCACCCGCATGGCGATGCGGCCATCTACGACGCCCTGGTTCGGATGGCTCAGGACTTCTCCCTTCGATATCCACTGATAGATCCGCACGGGAACTTCGGCTCAGTGGACGGAGACCCACCTGCAGCGATGCGCTACACGGAGGCTCGCCTCGCGCCGATGGCGATGGAGCTCCTTCGCGACATCGAGGCCGAAACGGTCGATCTGGTCCCCAACTTCGACGGATACGAGCGAGAGCCGACCGTGCTGCCGTCGCGGTTCCCGAACCTCTTGGTGAACGGCGCCGGAGGCATCGCCGTCGGAATGGCGACGAACATCCCACCGCACAACCTCGGCGAGGTGATCGACGGGGTCGTCTACTACCTGGACCATCCCGATTGCACCCCGAAGGACCTGATGAGGTTGATCAAGGGCCCCGACTTCCCCACCGGTGGGTGGATCCTGGGAAAGCAGGGGATCGTGGACGCCTACACGAGCGGTCGCGGGTCGATCAAGGTCCGGGCCGTCACTCAGATCGAGGAGGCGACCCAAGGGCGTCAGCGGATCGTGGTGACCGAGCTCCCGTATCAGGTGAACAAGGCTCGCCTGGCCGAGAAGATCGCCGAGCTCGTGCACGCCGGCAAGCTCAGAGACATCGCCGACCTCAAGGACGAGTCCAACCGCAAGGGCATGCGCCTCGTGATCCAGTTGAAGCGCTTCGCGAACCCACGCGTCGTCCTGAATCAGCTGTTCAAGCACTCGCAGCTCCAGGAGAGCTTCGGCGTGATCATGCTGGCCCTGGTGGACGGCGTGCCGCGGGTGCTGAACCTTGCGGAGATGGTCGGCTACTACGTGGATCACCAAGTCGAGGTTGTGACCCGCCGGACGAAGCACGAGTTGAGGAAGGCGGAAGAGAGGGATCACATAGTCCAGGGATTGCTGGTTGCACTCCAACACTTGGATCAGGTGATCAAGATCATCCGCGGGTCACAGGATGCGGACGAGGCGCGGAAGAAGCTGATGAAGCAGTTCAAGCTCACCGAGATCCAGGCGAACCACATCCTGGACATGCCGCTCCGGCGCCTGACTCGTCTGGCGCGCGAGGAGCTGGAGGAGGAGCACAAGGAGCTCGTTGCGCGGGCCCGCCGCCTCAAAGCGGTCCTCAGAGATCCAAAGAAGATTCGGGCGGTCATCAAGGAGGAGCTGCTCGAGATCCGGAGGAAGCATGCGGACGAGCGGCGGACGCAGCTTCGGCCGGAAGAGGGCGAGCTGGAGGTGGAGGACCTCGTCGCCGAGGAGGACGTCGTCATCACGGTCTCTCGGGCGGGCTACGTCAAGCGCCAGCCGATCGAGAACTTCCGGCGGCAGGGTCGGGGCGGAAAGGGCATCCGCGGAGCGAACCTCAAGGAAGAGGACGTGGTCAGCCACGTCTTTACGACCACGACGCACCACTGGCTGCTGTTCTTCACGACGAAAGGGAAGGTCTATCGGGTGAAGGTGCATCAGGTGCCTGAGGCGAGCCGCACCGCCAGAGGGCTGTACGCGGCGAACCTGCCGGGGGTGGCGATCAGTGGAGAGGAACGGGTGTCGGCCGTGATCGACCTCAAGGAGTACGAAGGAAAGCGCTTCCTCCTCTTCGCCACAACGCGGGGGATGGTGAAGAAGACCGCGCTCCCGGAGTACGACTCCCCGCGTACGGGCCTGGCCGCCATCAACCTGAAGAACGGCGACGAGCTGATCGACGTTCGCCTGACCGACGGGAAGGATGACGTGTTGCTCGTCTCCCGCAGGGGCCAGGCAATCCGCTTCAAGGAGAGTCTCGTCCGGGCGATGGGCCGCCAGACCGCTGGTGTGATCGGGATGCGTCTTGCCGAAGGCGACGAAGTCATCGCACTGGGGGTGGCGTCGCAGGGCCAGGAACTCGTCAGTGTGACCGAGCAGGGCTACGGAAAGCGGACGCCACTCAAGGACTTCCCGGTGAAGGGACGTGGGGGTAAGGGCGTCATAGGGCATCAGTTGACGCGGAAGACCGGGCTGCTCGCCGGGGCGTTCGTTGGGTCGAAAGACCAGGACATGTTTGCGATCTCATCCTCGGGCATCGTGATCCGGGTCGCGGCGAGCGGAATCCGCCGGGTCGGCCGGGCAAGCCAGGGTGTTCGCACCATGAGGGTGGAGGAAGGGGCCACCGTCGTCGCCCTCGCCCCCGTGATCACCCAGATGGACGAGGAGTGACCTGCTCATGCAAGTGTTCGTAGGGATCTGCCTGATCGTCGCCGGCTCGGCTGTGGGGCTTGCCGTGGGCCTCGCCTGGTGGGCCCGGTTGGCGGCCGTACGTGCCTTGATGCTCGAAGCGGCGTGCGGAGCGGCGGTCGGCGCTGGTGCACTGCTCGTGCAGAAGGGTCCGGGGTGGGGCGACTTCGCGCTCACGATGGCCGCGCTTCTGGCACTCACGCCCCTTCACTGGAGACTGTTGCGCGGGCCTTCAGGCGGGGACGTGGGGTCTTGAGGTTCTTGCCGAAGCCCCTTCAGCCGCGTAGAAAGACGTTGAACCCATGAGTCGACGTATCGACGACCCTGGCCTCGGGACGGCGACACCGACGGCCGTCCCCTCCCGCGTGGGCACGCCGCCCACCGTCTCGCGGGAGGACGCGCCTCCTGCTCGGACGGGCCCCGGACGAACCCTCCGCGAGCCGCGCACCCGGCAGGCGAGGGTCGTGCTCCGCAGAGTGGGTCCCTGGTCCGTGTTCAAGTTCTCCCTTCTCTTCTACTTCTGCGTCATGCTGGTGGTCCTGCTCGCGCTCGGCATGCTCTATGCGGTCATGGGTGCCGTTGGAGCGCTCGATTCGATCACGGACTTCCTGGGCGAACTGTTCTCGGAGGAGTCGTTCGCGATCCACGCGGGTTGGATCTTCGCTCGACTCACGTTGATCGGCCTGCTGATGGTGGTCGTCTGGTCGCTGATCAACGTGTTCATCGCCTTCCTGTACAACCTGATCTCGGACGTTCTCGGCGGGGTGGAGATCACGCTCTCCGAGCGGCGATAGCCCCGTCGTCGGCACAGGATGGGCATCGCGTTGACAGCGTTTCTGGGGCACGCGTACCCTTGCCCAGGGCCAGGTGATGGGCAACCGGATGCCGTTGGGCCTGTAGCTCAGCTCGGTTAGAGCGCATCCCTGATAAGGATGAGGTCGTTGGTTCAAGTCCAACCAGGCCCACTGGGAAAGGAGGGGACACCCTATGGGTGAGGAGTCTGAGGACACCAAGAAGAAGCGAGGTTTCTTCGCAAAGCTCTTTCGACTGGCGTTCATCGCCGCCGCCGTGGCCGGCATCGCGGCGTTCTTCAAGCGTCGGCGTGGTGAGGAGTTCGACGAAAGCGAGTGGCAAGAGCTTCCCCCTCCGACTGGCGGCTGACGCCTGGGGGCTGGACGTGCCGAGGGCCCGTGCCTGTCGCACGGGCCCTCGTTGGCGTGGGGGAACGTCGAGCCCCGGGGTGGATCCGTGAATGAGGCCGGTGAGTGGTCGCAAATACGCAGGGCGGCTTCTGCCGCCGGCGTGGTCGTCCGACCCCTCGACACGCTCGAAGATGCTGATCGGATCCTGGAGGTCATGATCGCCACCTGGGGTGGGCACCAGTTGCTTCCGAGGGAGCTCATCCGTGCGCTCATGGACAGTGGGAACCGGCCTGTGGGGGCGTTCGATGGCGCCCGGATGGTCGGCTATGCTCTCGGCTTTCTCGCTTACGACCAAGATGGGCCGCACCTCCACTCGCACATGCTGGCGGTCCTCCCGGACCATCGGTCGAAGGGGATCGGGTACGCGTTGAAGCTCGGTCAGCGGGCGGCGGCGCTCGAGCATGGAATCCGGTGCGTGAAGTGGACCTTCGACCCCCTCCTCTCCAGGAATGCCCACTTCAACATCGCGAAGCTCGGCGCCGTCTGTGACCGGTTCCACCGTGACTTCTACGGCCCGATGAGCGACCCGCTGAACCGCGGCGACCGAACGGACCGGTTCGTGGTCCGGTGGGACGTGGCGGCGCATGGAGCCGGCTCGGCCGTGGAGGAGGGCGCCGTGATACTGGACCGAGAAGGACCGGGCGAGCTGCCTCGGCCGGTGATGTGCGGGCGGCCGGCGGTGGGGCCGGCGCTGGTGCGGATCCCGAGTGAGTATCTGGACGTCCGCGAGCGCGACCAAGGGCTCGCGAGCGCCTGGCGGGATGCCTGCGCCGAGGCCATCGAGGCTTGCATGGCGGTCGGACTCCGCGCGACCGGGTTCACGGCCGGGTCGGCCTACGTCTTCACATGAGCCGCGTCCGCGCCGTCGAGCTTCGAGTGGTCGGATTGCCGTTGGCGCGCCCCTTCCGGACGAGCTTCGGTATCGAGACCGACAAGGAGTGCATCCTCGCCCGTGTGGAGACCGACGACGCTCACGGCTGGGGCGAGTGCGTGGCGGGCGTGGCCCCGAAGTTCTCTGAGGAGTTCAACGAGAGCGCGTGGCTCGTGCTGCGCGAATTCCTGGTGCCAGCGCTCCTTGCCGCAGGGGACGTGACCGCGGGCGATCTTGGTCGGGTCTTCGGGGGCATACGGGGGCACCCGATGGCCAAGGCGACCCTTTCAAATGCCCTCATGGATGCGGAGCTGCGGACGGAGGGTAGATCGCTCGCCGCCTTCCTGGGAGCGGACAAGGATCGGGTGGCCTGCGGAGTGTCGGTCGGCATCACGCCGACGACCGAGGAGCTGCTCGAACAAGTCGCAGGCTACATCGCGGAGGGGTACCGGCGTATCAAGCTCAAGATCGCGCCCGGTTTCGACGTCGCTCGGGTCGGCGCTGTGCGGCAGGCCCATCCCGATGCGACGCTCTCGGCTGACGCGAATGCCGCCTACACGCTCGAAGACGTCGGTGTGTTCCGAGCCCTGGACGATCTGGGCCTCCTGATGGTCGAACAGCCTCTGCCTGAGGACGACTTGGTGGCGCATGCGAAGCTGCAGGAGCGGATCAGCACGGCGGTCTGCCTCGATGAGTCGATCCGCTCGGTGGCGGACGCGGCGGCGGCGCTCGAGCTCGGTGCCTGCCGGATCGTCAACGTGAAGCAGGGCCGGGTCGGCGGCCTCCTCGAGGCGAGGCGCGTCCACGACATCGCCCGTTCGCAGGAGGTACCCGTCTGGTGTGGGGGGATGCTTGAGACGGGGGTCGGGCGTGCGGCGAACCTGGCGCTTGCTGCCTTGCCGGGCTTCACGTTGCCGGGTGATACCAGCGCGAGCAAGCGCTACTTCGCCGACGACCTCACGGAGCCGTTCGAGATGGCAACGGATGGGACGATAGCCGTGCCCTCGGGACCGGGGATCGGCGTGGAACCGCGTGCCGACCGGCTGACAGCGTGCACGCGGCGCGTAGAGCGGCTGAAGAAAGAGTGACAAAACCGCTGATTCCCGCTTGACCGCGGCGGAGGGCCCCGCCTAGAGTGCTCCCTGAGAGACCGCTGGAACCTTCGGGTTCCGGCGGTTTCTCGCATCCGGGGGCGGCCACTTCCGTCCGCCGTGTTCGACCCTCGTGACCCCCGCAGAGAAATCTCGCGCTTCTCGTCTTGCGGTCCTTTACTGGACGCGTCCCGCCGAGCGATGCTAGGCGGGACCTTTGCGGACCCGAAGAGGAAGGCAACGCCATGAAGAAGCGCGTCGTCCGGGCAGGCGAGATCGAGATCGAGGATTCGGAGGGGCGGATCCGAGCACGCCTGGGGGTCACGAACGACGACTCTCCCTTCGTCGCGTTCTACGGCACCGACGAGCGGCTGCGCGCTCGTTTCGGAGTCCAGCTCGACGGGTCCGCGGGTCTTGCGATTGCTGACGGTGACGGGAAGGTACGGGCCACGTTCGGGCTGTTCTCCGACGGGTCGGCCAGCATGGCGATGGTCGACAAGAACGGAAAGGTACGGGCGAAGTTCGGCCTGGGGACGGAGGGCTCGCCGACGCTGGCGCTGCGGAACAGGAACGGCGAGCTGGGATTCGTCTATAGCCTGGCGCAGCAAGGATCGCCGACGATCTCTCTCCAGGACGAAGACGGCAAGGTCCGAGCGAGGCTGGGACTGGCGGCGGAGGGATCGCCGATCCTACGCTTGCTGAACAAGGAAGGCGAGCTGCGGGCGATCATGGGGCTCACGTCCGACGGGACCCCGGTCCTCCAGTTCCTCGACAAGGACGGAGACGTGCTGTGGGCCGCCCCCGAAACGCTTCCCGCCCCGCCTTCGTCGGGCGAACCTGCACCCGACTCCACAGCCCCCTGACGGTCGGCGAGACGACTTGCGCCCTTCCCTTTGGGCTCGACCAGCAGGTGGTGGAGTTCAGGGTGGCCAACGAGGCCGCGGGCGCAAGGATCGCGCCGGGAGACCTGTGCCTGCATCCCTGAGCCCTATGATCTGGGCGGGGACGTAGCTCAGTTGGAAGAGCACCGCCTTTGCACGGCGGGGGTCGCCGGTTCGAGTCCGGTCGTCTCCACCTCTCAGTCGGTGGTCTCGCCGGGCTGTGATGGTTCGGCGGGCACGCGTTCGGGCACCTGCTCCGGCTCTGGGAGTACCTGGGGGATGGGCAGGGTGATCGGCTCGATCTCGAACACGCGTTTCGGCTTCCCGATGTTCACCAGTCGTACCTCCGGCTGGGCACTTTGATCCGTCTCCGGCTAACTCGAGGGTATCGCGGTTCGGCGTGATCGGGAAGACCGGGGTTGGAGTGCGTCGGAGCTTGCCTCCAGGCGCTTGGTAGGCTGCCGGCCTATGGCCAAAGGCATGCCGTTGTGGGAACGGCGATTCCGAGCGCCCGTCCTTCACCTTCCGCACTGGTCGCCTGCCGCACCCGATCGCCTCGTGCTGATCTCGAACGAGTCCGGGTCGCACCAGGCGCACGCGTGGAACCGCGGGACCGGTTCGCTCCAGCGTGTGACCGACGAGCCGGTCGGCGTCGCCCTCGCCACCGTCGATTTCCACGGTGAAAGCGTTCTGTGGTTCCGAGACGAGACCGGCGACGAGTCGGGGAAGTGGCTGGCTAAGCCCTTCGCTGGCGGCGAGCCGAAGCCGCTCCTGCCCGGAGTTCCTGCGGGTTGGCCCGAGGGTCTCGCCGTCGGGCCCACTCTCGTCGCGGCCGTGATCGCCGACCGTAGGGGGTTCGGAGTCTACGTCTCGGAGAGGGGCGGGCCCGCGAGGGAGATCCATCGGGACGTCGACATCATCTCGATCGGCCAGTTCGAGGCAGAGGGCGAGGGGTTCGAGCGCGGAGGCCTCTCTGCGGACGAGACGTTCCTTTGCTTCGATGCGGCGCAGGACGGCGACAGCATCCACCGGGCGCTGCACGTGATCAACGCGCGCACGGGTGAGGTCGTGAGTGGGCTCTCCGACGGACCGGGCAACCGCCTGAGCTGCAGCGCGTGGTCGCCGCTCGCGGGCGACCAGCGGCTGCTGGTTGCCCACGAGAGGGAGGGGCATGCCAGGCCCGGCATCTGGAACCCCGTGACGGGTGAGCGGATCGACCTCGCCTTTGACCTGCCGGGTGAGGTGTATCCGCTCGACTGGTGGCCGGACGCGCGCTCAATCCTGGTTGGTCACAGGTATTGCGGGCGGGACGAGCTGTTCCGGTGGGATCTCGCGACCAGGAGCACTGTCGAGATCCCGATGGTCCGCGGTGAAGTGTTCGGTGCGCGGGTTCGGCCCGACGGCCGCGTGTGGTTCCGGCTCGCGCGGGGAGACCGTGCCTCGCGGCTGCTGAACGACAGGGGGGAGGAGATCCTCCGGCCGGACGTCGACGAGAGCGCGGTGAAGGGGCGACCCCAGCACTCGTGGACCTTCCCCAACCCCTCTGGTGATGTCGTCCACGGCTTCGTCGTCCTGCCGGATGGCGAAGGCCCGTTCCCGCTCTACCTCAAGGTGCACGGTGGGCCGGAATGGCTGTACTGCGACACGTGGTGGCCGGACGTCCAGATGCTCGTCGATCACGGGTTCGCCGTGGCCATGGTCAACTACAGAGGATCTGCCGGCTACGGTCGTGACTGGCGTGACCACATCATCGGGAACGTCGGGTTCCCGGAGGTGGAGGACGTGGTTGCCGGGCTCGACGATCTCGTGGCCCGAGGGATCGCCGACCCCTCGAGAGTCGTGATCGCCGGTTGGTCGTGGGGAGGGTACTTGAGTCTCCTCGCCGTCGGGCTGCATCCGGACCGGTTCACAGCCGCAGTCGCCGGCGTGCCGGTCGGCGACTACTCGCAGTCCTACGAGGGGTCGGCGCCGGCGCTACAGGCCTACGATCGGTCGCTGCTCGGCGGAACCGTCTACGAGGTTCCCGACCTCGTGCGCGAGCGGAACGCGGTCACCTACGTCGACCGTGTGAAGGCCCCGATCCTGTTCCTGATCGGCCAGAACGACTCGCGGTGTCCGCCCGATCAGGCGATGGCGTACGTGAGGGCCCTTCAGGCCCGGGGAGGCGAGGCGGAGCTGTACACCTACGGGTCGGGGCACTCCTCGTACGTCGTGGACGAGGAGATCCGCCAGTGGCGGGCGGTGCTGGAGTTCGTGCTCCGCCGCGTCCCCGTCTGACCGACCCGGCCGGCCTACCGGCTACCAGCCACCGCGTAGCCGTTCGGCCTCCGCGACCCGCCCGACCGCGATGTCGTAGGCTGCCTCGCGGTGCGTGATCCCCTTCTCGTTGGCCTGAGCGAGGACGTTGTCGGTCGCCGCGTTCATCAGCTCGGCCAGGCGCGAGTTCACCCGCTCCTCGGTCCAATGATCGCGTTGCAGGTTCTGGACCCACTCGAGGTAGGAGACGACCACTCCACCGGCGCTCCCGAGGATGTCTGGGATGACCGTGACCCCACGAGTGGTCAGTATGGAATCCGCCTCGGGCGTGGTTGGGTAGTTCGCGATCTCGAGTATGAGGTTCGCCGCCACGAGGTCGGCGTTGTCCTCACGGATGTTCTCTTCCAGGGCGGCGGGGGCCAGCACCTCACAGTCGACGCCGATGAGGTCCTCGGGGGGAATGGTGTCGGCGTGCTTGTACTCGATCACGCTCCCCGTTTCCCGCTTGTGCGCAAGCACTGCCTTGGGATCCAGGCCCTCCCGGTTGTGGATCGCCCCTTTGCTGTCGGAAACGGCCACGATCGTGTAGCCAGCTGCCGCGGCGAGGATCGAGAACCAGGTGGCGGCGTTGCCGTAGCCCTCCGCGGCCACGCGTATCTTCTCGCGGGTCCACCCGCGGTGGTGGGCGATCCGGTCTAGGCAGAGGAACGCCCCTCGCCCGGTCGCCTGCTCACGTCCGAGCGAGCCACCGAGGGGGATCGGCTTGCCGGTCAGTATGCCCGGCGCGTCCCCGTACATCCGGCTGTACTCGTCGTACATCCAAGCCATCTCCCGCCCGCTCGTGTTCACGTCCGGCGCGGGGATGTCGGTGAACACACCGATGACCGGGGCGATCTCGCGGATGAACGCACGAGAGAGCCGTTCCAGCTCTCCGAGGGAGAGCTGCTTGGGATCCACAGTGACGCCGCCTTTGCCGCCTCCGAACGGGATTTCGAGAAGCGAGCACTTCCAGGTCATCAGTGCTGCGAAGCACCTGATCTCGTCCATGGAGACCGTCTGGTGGAACCGCAGCCCACCCTTGAAGGGACCGCGAGCGTTGTTGTGCTGGACGCGGTAGCCCTCGAACGTCCGGACCAGCCCGTCGTCCATGGGAACGCGGACCTGGACTGTTGTCTCGCGCCTGTGCGTCTTGAGCAATTCTGTGATCGAGGGATCGAGCGAGAGGCGTTCGGCGGCCGCCTCGAAGAAACCCCGGACAGCCTCGTAGGCAGGCACCGGTCGTCTCCTTTCCGTTTGGATCGGCGTGGCTTCCGCCATTTGTCGCGCGCTGCACGCGGATGGCGGAGCAGGAGGCTACGCGGTTCGGAAGAGGGCCGTCAAGCCGACGGGCTCGAGCCCGCGCGCCCGCAGGCCGTCGATGATGGCGGGTAGGGCGTCGGCCGTCTGGTCGAGCGTGTGGAGCACGACGATGCTTCCCGAGTGCGTCGCGGAAAGCACTCGAGCGGCGATGGCAGAGGCTCCGGGGCGCCGCCAATCCTGAGGGTCGACGTCCCAGAGCACGGTGTGGAGGTAGCCTGCCTGACCTGCAGTGGAGAGGACTGCCTGGTCGTAGCTGCCGTATGGCGGCCGGAACCAGGGAACCGAAGTGACCCGCGCGACGCGCCACCAAGCTTCGGAGTCGGACACGAGCTGGTGAAGGACTTCACGTTCTCCGAGCAACGACATGTTCGGGTGGTTCCAGCCGTGCGCGCCGATCGTGTGGCCCAGGGCCGCGGTCCGGTGCGCCACGTTCGGGAAGGCGGCGACGTAGACCCCCGAGCAGAAGAAGGAGGCCTGAGCGTGGCGAGCATCCAGGATCGACAGTATCCGGCTCCACGCGCTCTGCGAGTAGCAGTCGTCGAAGGTGAGAGCGACCCGACCCTTGGCGTCGTCCTTGTGCCGCACGACGGTCGTGCTGACGGGCCGCTCGTTGCGGAAAGGAACGGGGTGGGTCAGCCGGACGTTGCCGGCGCTGTCGCGGACAACGAATCCCACGTCGTACAGGCATGGCGGAGCGGGGGCGTTTCCGGTCCGCCCGTTCCAAGAGAGAGTCGCGAGCTCCGGCGCCAGCTCTCTGGGCCTGGATCTGAAGACTCGTGACTCGGCCACGTCCGTCACGACATATGAGACTCCGACCGAGGGGCTCCGATCCCAGATCCTGAAGGTGAATCCCACGGGCCCGATGGAGCGCATGGGGTCGGGCGCGATGCGGCGGAGGACGAAGTCGGGGCGGTGAGTGTCGACGAGGGTGTCGACCGTGGCCTTACCTCCCTTCCCGGACTCGTCCGTCGCCTCGGCGAGAAGTGCGTATGCCCCGTCCGGCACCCTGCGCCCATTGGAGGCGCGGCCGTCCCAGACGAACGGGATCGTCCCGGCCTCGACTCCGATGGAGCTGGCAAGGCTTTGGACGAAGAGCCCGTGGGCGCTAAGGACGCTGACCGACAGCGTTGCGGGAACGCCGAGGGTGACACGGAGGGTGGTCGCATCCAACCTCCCGTCCCCGTTCGGGCTGAAAGCGTGCCGCGACAGGGTGACGGCTACTGCAAGGGAGTTGTCGACGGCGACCGTCACCGTGGCCGTCGCCGTGGAGACCCCGTCCGACGCCACCGCCCGAACGATGGCCGGCCCCGAGTATCCGGCCGTGTTCCACTCGGCCGACCACCCGTCGGTCGGCTCGGTGTCGGAGGCGATCAGCGTCCAGGAGGAGCCGTCGGAGGACCAGTCGAACTCGACCGAGGTGACGACGACTGCGGTTGCCACCGAGACCCTGACGGTGCCGGCCACCACCGCACCCTCGGCTGGTTCCGTGATACTCACGACCGGCTCGGCCGCGGCGATCGCTGCCGAGAGCGAAGAGACGAGGACGGTGCTGAGCGCGAGGGCTACGAGCGGGCGTCGCATCCGATCGGATCGTAGCCGACCACAGACGTGATTCCGTGCATAGGTGCAGACGGCTCCTCGCCCGATCAGCGGAGCTGGGTGGCCAGACCGAACCCAACCGCG
>JBFMCN010000058.1:0-9393 GCA_040754475.1 Actinomycetota bacterium
ATCCTCGTAGGAATCCCGCCAGGGCGAATTCGCCCATACCAGGGCGACCGCCGCGGCGCCGAGGAGCAGCAAACCGCTGGCAGCCTCGGTCTCGAGGAACGTCTGCAGCGGCTGCAGGATCCTGCGGGGGAGCGGCCGCCCGGACCGCGACCAGGGCACACGGATGCCCTCGCGAGGGCCCGGAGACTCGGAGATTGGGTGCGCCATGTCGACCTCGCTGCCGACCAGGCTTCCCGGCGCACCGAATAGTCAACTTGTCATCCTACCGGTTTCGGGATGGGGCGGGGTGGTTGTAGTTCTGCCGTCTCGTCGCTACCCTGTCCCGCGCGTTGTCCGAAGCCCGTCATCGATCGTCACCCAAGCGGCGGCTTCCCCCCGCGGTGTGGGTCTCAGGAGTTGCCGTCCTCGGCGTGCTCGCGTTCGTCCTCTTCCGCGGCGGGGGCGGCTTGGGCGGTCCGGACAACACGATCCCGCAGTTCGACTTCAAGGTCACCAAAGCCATCCCGATGGTCGTGACCCAGAACGACCCGAACCAGTTCACAGGCCAGGCTCAGGCGGTCGCCACCGAGGTCACGAAGACCATGACCGCTCTGTACACCGGAGCGTTCCTCGACCCCGAGAACTGGCGTAGCGGGAGCTACGGCGACGTGTGGCCGCTGTTCGACGACGGGTCGAGAACCAGCGCTCAGCAGGACGGCGCAACCATCACGCTCGGCCCGAACGCGGGAGACACGTACGAGAAGGTCAAGCAGCCCAAGGGTACGATCGGGGTGAAGGTCCTACTCGACAAGCAGGATCGGCCCTCCACTGCCGTCGCCATCGTAAAGTTCACGGCCCTCGGCACCGGAAAGGACGGCACGTTCACCCGGATCGTGAGCAGGGGCCAGTACTTCCTCCGCTTGGCCGACGGGGGCTGGACCGTCTACGCGTTCCAGGTACGGCGGGGCGATCATGTGACGACTCCGAAGCCCGGCCCCTCTGGCAGCTCCTCAGAGGTGGCTCCATGAGGCGCCGGTACGCGCTTGCGGCGCTTGCGCTTGTGGCTTGGATCGCCGGGTCGACCCTGGGCGTGGTGACGCCGGCCGATCCGAAGCAGGCCTCTGCCGCGCCGCTCTTCCAGTTCGGCCGCGCACATGCGGAGTACCTTCCCACGCTCTCGGGAACGCGCCCCATCTTCATCCTGTTCATCGGGAGCGGCGCCCGTGAGGGCGAGGACGTCGAGCACTCGCTTGCCGACTCGATCCACATCGTCTCCCTCAACCCTGCGAGGCACAGGGCCGCCATCCTCGGCATCCCGCGAGACACCTGGGTCGACATCCCGGGCTACGGATCGGGCAAGATCAACACGGCCATGGTGTACGGAGGCCCACAGCTCTTGGTGCAGACGATCGAGAGCTTGACGGGCGTCAACCTCGACTACTGGGCCCTAACCACCTTCTGGGGCTTCACGAAGATGATCTACAACATCGGCGGGCTGACCGTGGACGTCCCGTTCCCGATGCACGACCGCTATTCCTACTCGGACTTCGACCCCGGCGTGCAGATGCTGAACGGACCCGACGCGCTTGCCTTCGCCCGTGACCGTCACAGCCTTCCCCAAGGGGACTTCGGCCGCTCCGAGAACGGAGGGCGGCTCGTCGTCGCCGCGCTGACGCAGTTCCGCAAGGAGTTCTCCAAGGACCCGAGCCGGATGTTCACTTGGATCGCCGCAGGTATCCGCAACGTGCAGACCGACGTGCCGCTCGATGAAGTCCTGAGCCTTGCGTTCACGGCCTCCACCGTCAATCCCAAGTACGTGCAGAACATGGTCGCTCCGGGGCTGACCGGGATGGCAGGCGACACGTCCGTCGTGAACCTCACGGCGGATGCACAGACGATCTTCCAGGACCTGCGCAACGACGGGTTGGTGCTGAAGAAGAACATCCCGCCCAGCCCGAACGCGAGCCTGCTCGGGGAATAGCCAGGAGCACGCCGGATACGTGCGGGCGCGACTACCACCTCTGTTAGGCTCGGCGCGTTTGAAGGGAAGCAGTCCGACGCGGGCATCGCCGTGACCACGCTGAGCGAGGAGCTCCGGGACGTCCATCCGTCTCGCCAGGGCCTCTCACTCGCACTCGCGCTCGCCGCGACGGCTCCCGGCCTCGTCCTGCGGATGTCCGGCATACACGTGACCGAGCCGGTCGCGGCGCTCCTGTTCGGTCTGTCGATCGTGGGCGCGGCCTTCCTGCTGTCCTGGGCGGCCGAAGCCGCCCAGCTCGACGTCTCGGCCGGGCTCGCGATCGCGGTCCTCGCATTCATCGCGGTCCTGCCCGAGTACGCCGTCGACATGGTCTTCGCGCTGAAGGGCGGCAACGCTGTGCAGGCCTACGGCGCCGCCTGCCGGCCCCCGGGCTCCGGCGTCGAGGCGTCCTGCTCCCTCGCGCTGGCGAACATGACCGGGGCCAATCGGCTGCTCATCGGGATCGGTTGGTCGCTGGTGGTGTTCATAGCCTGGTACCGGCTGCGGAGGCGCGGCCGCCCCGCCCGCGGTATCCGGCTGGAGCGGGTTCACGCCGTCGAGGTTTCCTTTCTTGCGCTCGCCACGGCCTACTGCCTGTTCCTGCCGTTCAAGCACTCCGTGACCCTGGTGGACGCTGCGGTGCTTGTCGGCATCTTCGTCGCCTACACGATCCGGATCTCGCGTGCGCCGGCAGAGGAACCCCACCTCGTCGGACCGGCCCGGCTGCTCGGAGGCCTCACCCGGCCGAAGCGCCGTCTCTCCGTGGGCGGGCTGTTCCTGTTCTCTGCGATGGTGATCCTGCTGGTCGCCGAGCGCTTCGCGGAGGCGCTGGTGGGCACCGGCCGAGAGCTGGGCGTGAGCGAGTTCCTGCTGGTCCAGTGGCTCGCACCACTGGCGAGCGAATCGCCGGAGCTGCTCGTGGCCGGCCTCTACGCGTGGCGGTTGAACACCAACGCCGGCCTCGGGACGCTCGTCTCGAGCAAGGTCAACCAGTGGACCCTTCTCGTGGGAACCCTGCCGGTAGTGTTCGCGATCGGCGCCGGCGGGCTGCACGGGCTTCCGATCGACGCGCGGCAACGCGAGGAGCTGTTCCTGACCGCCGCGCAGTCATTCTTCGCGGTTGCGGTGCTGGCCACGCTGTCGATCTCAACACGCGAAGCTCTCATGCTCTTCACGCTCTTCTGGGCTCAGTTCGTGATCGGCGCCGTCGTCCCGGAGACGTTGCATGGCAAGGAACTCGTGATAGTCGGCGTCGTGTACCTCGTCCTCGGGCTCGCCATCCTCCTCCGAGACCGAGGGCGGCTCCCGAGACTCTTGCGCGACGGATTCCGCCAGCCGTATCAGGTCTTGAGAGGCGGTAGCTAACCGGGGCCACACGAGGCGCCGGCGCTACGATCGGCGTCGTGGATCCACGGGCGTTCCTGGAGGCCGTCGCCGACGACCAGACCCTGGTGCACCTGCGTGAGTTCCCGCCCCGGGCCAACTCGCCCGAGCCCTTTCCGCCGGACCTTCCGGACGTTCTGGTCGAGCGTCTGGCGCTGATCGGCGTCGAGGGTCTCTACCGGCACCAGCGCGCCGCTCTCAACACCCTTCGCGCGGGGCGGAATGTCGTCGTCGCAACAGGCACGGCCTCGGGCAAGACCCTCGTCTACAACCTGGCATTCGCCGCGCAGGCGGTCGCCGACCCAAAGCGGACCGCCCTGTACCTGTTTCCGACCAAGGCGCTGGCGCGGGACCAACTCCGCCAGGTGCGCGCGCTCAAGCTCCCGCAGCTCAAGGCCGCGGTCTACGACGGAGATACGCCAAGGGCCGAACGTCCGTTGATCCGCCGCAACGCAAACCTCGTCCTGTCGAATCCCGACATGCTCCACGCATCGGTGCTCCCCGACCACCCACGATGGGCCGACTTCTTCCTGCGTCTGTCACTCGTCGTCGTCGACGAGGCACACGTCGCGCGAGGTGTGTTCGGCTCGCACGTGGCCATGGTGCTCCGGAGGCTTCGGCGGCTGGTCGCGCACTACGGGGGCGACCCGCGGTTCGCCCTGACGAGCGCCACCGTCGGCAACCCCGCGGAACTCGCCGAACGGCTGGTCGGCGTGCCGTTCGACGCGGTGACGGAGGACGCGTCGCCAACCTCAGAGAAGCTGTTCGCGCTCTACAACCCTCCCATCGTCGACGAGGAATCGGGCGCGCGGCGGAGCGCGCTGGCCGACGCCTCGAGGATCATGGCCCGCATGGCCGAGGAGGGAGTCAAGTCGATCGGGTTCACGCAGTCGCGTCGCGCGGCCGAGCTGCTCGCCGAGTTCGCCCGGCGCGAGCTCCGCGGCGAGCTGAGAGCCCGGGTCAAGTCCTATCGGGCCGGCTACCTCGCCGAAGACCGCCGAGAGCTCGAGCGGCAACTCGCGAACGACGAGCTAATCGCCGTGGCATCGACGAACGCGCTCGAGCTCGGGATCGACATCGGGTCGCTCGACGCCGCGATCCTCGTCGGCTACCCAGGCACCAGGGCCTCGATGTGGCAGCAGGCGGGACGGGCCGGCCGAAGGGAGTCCGGGTCGCTTGCCGTGCTCGTCGCCCAGGACGATCCGCTCGACCAGTACCTCGTGACGCACCCGGCGGATCTGTTCGACAAGCCGCCGGAGGCTGCGGTGATCGACCCGACCAACCCGTTCGTCCTCGAGCCGCACCTGGCGTGCGCCGCGCGCGAGCACCCACTCTCCGACGGGGAGCTCGCCTTCTTCGGGGCGGCCGCGGAGGACGCCGTCGCGCGGCTGGAGGAGCGCGGCGAGCTTGTGCGCTCTCGCGGGCTGCTTCACCATCGCGGCCGCGAGTCCCCCCACCGCCAGGTGGACATCCGGAGCTCGAGCGGGCACCTGTTTTCGATCGTGACAGAGGAGACGGGCGAGCTGCTCGGCACGGTGGACGAGACGCGCGCCTACGGCCAGGTCCACCCTGGCGCCGTGTACCTGCACCAGGGAGAGCAGTTCGAGGTCCGTGAGCTCGATCTCGTCGGCCGTGTCGCCCTCGTGTCGCGCGCCGACCCCGACTACTACACCCAGTCGCGCGACGTGACCGATATCGAGGTTGTCGAGGCGACTGAGCAGTCGGTGACCGGTGATGCGGTCTCGACGTTCTACGGGACCGTGCGTGTCACCAACCAGATCGTGGGGTTCGTCAAGAAGCTCGTCGCCACCGGCGAGACGATCGACATCGTGCCGCTTGCGCTTCCGCCGCAGACGCTCGAGACCAAGGCAGTCTGGTGGGCCATCCCGCAGGCGGTCATCGACCGCGCTGGGATCAGGCCTCCCGAGCTTCCTGGGGCCGCCCACGCCGCCGAGCATGCGGCGATCGGCCTGCTCCCGCTCGTCGCGACCTGTGACCGTTGGGATGTCGGCGGTGTCTCTACCGCCCACCATCCGGACACCGGCTCCTGCGCGATCTTCGTCTACGACGGATACGCCGGCGGCGCCGGGATCGCCGAACGTGGATTCCGCTCCGCGACCAGGTTGCTCGAGGCTACGCTTGACACCGTGATCCAGTGCCCGTGCTCGCGCGGCTGCCCCTCGTGCGTACAGTCGCCCAAGTGCGGCAACGGGAACGAGCCGCTCGACAAGGCCGCCGCGATCGCCCTGATCGCAGCGATGCTCGGGAGGACCTGGGGATGAGCGAACGACCCTACGTCGCGGTGTGCGGTGCCGGGCAGGCAACCGAGCAGGAGGCCGAGTGGGCCGAGGAGGTCGGCCGCCTGCTGGCCGACGCCGGGGCCGTCCTCGTCTGCGGAGGTCTCGGCGGAGTGATGGACGCGGCCGCGCGGGGAGCGGCCTCGGCCGGCGGGGCGTCGGTCGGGATCCTTCCCGGCGAGACCCGGCGCGGCTCAAGCCTCCATCTCACGGTCGCACTGCCGACGGCGCTCGGCGAGGCACGGAACGCGCTCGTGGTCCGCGCGGCGGACGCGGTCATCGCGATCGGCGGGGAGTTCGGAACCCTTTCGGAGATCGCGCTGGCCGTGAAGATCGGCAAGCCGGTCGTCGGCATCGGCACGTGGGAGCTGTCCAAGCACGGGGAGCCCGTCTACGCGATCGACCGGGCCTCGAGCCCGGCGGACGCGGTAGCCAAGGCCCTCGCGCGGATCGTCTGATCCCGCCCGGCTACCTCGGCGGTAGGCAGAGGCTGTGCTTCGATTGGCCGTCGTCGCTGAGCTCAAGTGACGGCTGGGGCGCGAGCGGCTCGATCGGAGGGAGAGCGCCCTCGCCCTCGATGTCGAAGTGGGGGAGGACACGGTCCAGCCAGCGAGGCAGCCACCAGTTCGCATGTCCGAGCAGCACCATCGTCGACGGCACGAGCACGATCCGCACGATCGTCGCATCGACCAGCACGGCAACTGCAAGGCCGAAGCCGATCATCTTCACGGTCGAGCTCTCGTTCAGCACGAATGCGAGGAACACCGCGATCATCACCAGCGCGGCCGAGGTGATCACCCGCGCCGTTGAGCGGATGCCCGCCGCAACGCTCTCAACCGTGTCCCGATCGACGAGGTACTCCTCACGGATCCGCGACAGTAGGAAGACCTCGTAGTCCATCGACAGGCCGAACAGGATGGCGAACATGACCATCGGAATGAACGACACGATCGACACGGTCTCCTCGAGGCCGAGCAGACCCCCTCCCCAGCCCCACTGGAAGACGGCGACGACCGCGCCGTAGGCCGCGCAGATCGAGAGGCCGTTCAGGATCGCCGCCTTGACCGGCACAAGGATCGAGCGGAATACGAGCAGCAGCAGGATGAACGACATCGCCACCACTGCGGCGATCAGCGGCAGCAGCCGGCTGGTCACACGGTTGCTCATGTCCATCAACACCGCCGTCGCACCCCCGACGAGCACGGTCGTCCCGGTCTGCCGCTCCACCGGCGGCAGGATCTGCTCTCGCAGGCGCGACACGAGATCGCTGGTCATCTCCGATGAACGGTCCGACCACGGGATCGCGGTCAGCACCGCCGTGGTCCCGTCTATGCTCACGGCGGGCTTGGTCATCATCATGACGCTGGGATCGGCGCTGACGGCGTCCGCGATCGCTTGCACCGCTGTCTCGTCGGATCCCGGCAGCTCTACGACCAAGAGCAGCGGCCCGTTCACACCTGGCCCGAACCCACGGGCGATCAGCTCGGCCGCGCGCGCCTGCGTGGAGTCCTTCCCCGCGATCCCGACCTCCAGCCCGAGCCGCATCCCGAACAAGGGCACCATCAGAGCCGCGATCACCACCAGACCGCCCACGAGAGACCGCCACGGGTGCGTCGCGACGACGCGCGCCCACCTGGCCCAGACCCCACGGTGGTTCACCTGCGCGCGCTTGCGCAACCACGTGATACCGAGGCTGTCGATCCGTCGTCCCAGGAAGCAGAGCAATGCCGGGAGCAGGGTGAGCGCCGCCAGAACCGCCATCAACACCGCGACCGAGGCGACCGAGCCGATGAGCCCGATGAACGGCAGCCCCGAGACCCATAGCCCCCAGATCGCGACCATCACGGTGAAGCCGGCGAACAGCACCGCCTGCCCCGCCGTGGCGACGGCCCGGCCGACGGCTTCTTCGACCTCGAGGCCGCGACCGAGACCCTCCCGGAATCGCGTCACGATGAAGAGTGCGTAGTCGATCCCCACACCCAGTCCCAGCATCGTTGCCAGCGTCGGAGTCAGGGTGGGGATGTCCCCCACTCGCGAGAGCAGCCAGACGATGGCGAGCGAGACCCCAAGGCTGAGCAATGCCGTGGCGATGGGTAGGCCCATGGCCACCACCGAACCGAAGGCGATGAACAGAACGACCACCGCGACCGCTATCCCGACGACCTCGGCGCTGCGCGTCTCGGGGAGGTGGGTGAACTCCACGAGCGGCCCGCCGAGCTCGACCTGCAGCCCGGCATCGCGTGCCGGCTCCACGACCCGGCTCAGCCTATCGGCGGCAGGCCGACCGAGCTCCGAGATGCCCTTGCGGTAATGGAGCGTCGAGAACGCGACCGTGCCATCGTGCGAGACGCCGGCCTCCCCTCCCGTCTTCGTCGGGTCGTCCACGGCGAAGACATACGGCTCGTCTGCCGCGTTCGTGAGCGTCTGTCTGATCGCGGCCAGGGACTCCTCGTCGGTGAGCGTTCCCGTCTTGGCATGGAAGACGATCGTGGCGGTCGCCCCTGCCTGCTCGGGGAAGCGGGCCATCAGCTCGTCCGACGCACGTTGCGCCTCGGAGCCTGGGATCTGGAAGTCGTCGAAGAACGCCGGGCCGACGATGCGTCCGGCCGCGAAGATCCCGCCCGCTACCACTATCCAAGCCCCGAGCACGAAGAAGCGTTGCCGGGCTGCCCCTCGGCCGAGCCGGTATAGGCTCGTCGTCAGGCTCATCCCGATTCGCTTTCCGCACCCCGAACGCTCGGTCCCGCGCGAAGTCTACGGCGACCGTTCAAGCTCGATCTCGTCGGTGACGGGCACTCCACTTTGGTCGACAAGCGGGATGGACGGCTTGAGCTTGCGGGACTGGGATGTCCTCCTCGCGAAGCGGCCTGATCGTGGATGTTGTGCCGCCGCTCACGTCAGCTCGTTCGCCCCAGGACGCGGCCGGCCAGGCGGAAAAGCGCCCGCCGCTCGCCCTGGCGCAGTCCGACGGCTATCAATGCTGCTGCGTACGCTGCGCCACCCGCCGCGGACGACCCGACGAGGTCGATCAGCCACTTCCGGTCCGGCAGCGCCGCATGAACGGCCAGCATCGCCCCCGCCCCCACCAGCGTCGGCACGATCAGCCGAAGGAAATCCCGATCGAAAGGCCAGATCCCGAGGAACCGGCGCACGAGATACAACCTGGCGACCGCCGAGAAGGACAGCGTGAGCGCCTGGGCGATCGCGGCTCCCCTGATGCCGAGCACGCTCGGCCGAGCGAGCACCGCGGCCACCCCGACGTCGATGGCGAAGCCGCCCACGTAGACGAGGAGATCCCAGCCCGTGCGCCCGGCCATGATGAGGATGAACCCGACGGTCCCCACCAACACCGGCACGATCATCCCGACGATCAGGATGCGGAGCGCCGATTCCCCCTGGACGAACTCGCCCCCGAAGATCCGGAGAACGGGCCCGGGCAGGATCGCGAGCACGAGCAACACCGGGATGGTCGCCGCGAGGGTCCAGCGCGTCACCGTCTTGTAGAGCTGGTCGAGGTGCTCGCGCTCCCCTCGATGATGCAGGTCCGCCACGAACGGGCTGAAGGTCAGCGACACCGATGTGAGGAACAGGAACAGGGACTGCGCCGCTCGCAGCGCGGCGCCGTACACCCCCACGTCGGATGCGCCTGCGCTGCCCTCCCGGCTCGAGAGCACCGACAAAACGAAGAAGTCGGTCCAGAAGATGAGCTGGGAG
>JBFMCN010000059.1:0-4336 GCA_040754475.1 Actinomycetota bacterium
CCACTACTGAGGAGCACCGTCCCGAGCTCCGAGCCCTTATCGAACGCTTCGCCGCCGATCCGTGAGCGCTACGCCGCAAATCGCTTGAGCTTGCGCGGGACCGCCTTCGACCGGCCGTAGGATTGCCGCGTGGGACGACGGCTCGGCGTCATGGGCGGCACGTTCGACCCCATCCACTACGGGCACCTCGTGACCGCGGAGGAAGCGGTCGTGCAGTTCTCGCTCGACGAGGTCATCTTCGTGCCTACGGGTCAGCCGTGGATGAAGGAGGGCCTGGAGGTCTCGCCGCCCGAGCACCGCTACCTGATGACCGTCATCGCGACGGCGAGCAACCCGAAGTTCTCGGTGTCGCGGATCGAGGTCGACCGCGAGGGACGGACATACACGGCCGACACGCTCCGGGATCTGACGGCCCTGTATTCGGACGCTGAGCTCTACTTCATCACCGGCGCCGATGCCATGCTCGAGATCCTCCACTGGAAGGAACCCGAGGAGGTTCTCTCACTCGCGCACTTCATTGCTGCCACGCGCCCTGGCTACGACCTCGCGCACTTCCAGGCCGACGCCGTCAGCAGTCATCCCAGGGTGAGCGTCATGAACGTCCCCGCGCTTGCGATCTCGTCGACCGACATCCGCGACCGTGTGAGGGACGGACGTGCCATCCGCTACCTCGTGCCCGAGGGCGTGAAGAGCTACATCGAGAAGGCGGGGCTCTACCGGTGACTTCCCTCCAGAGGCGCGCGCTCCCACTTGGACGATCCCGACGTCACCGTCGGCGTTCGGCTCGGATCGCGGAGAGGTTGCTCGTATGTGGGCTGCTCCTTCTCTCAGGGGGAGCGATCGCATCGGGAACGGTGTTTGCGGGGGACGAGACTCCAGAGCGCTCGATTCCGTCGGGCGGGAAGTCCGTTCGCTCGACCCTCGTGCTCCTCGACGTGAGGACGGAACAAGGCCCACTGATCGCGGTGGTAGGGTCGTCGGGCAGCCGTCCTGCCGTTGGTGTGATCGTGCCTGAGACCGTGTTCTTGACGATCCCCGGGCAGGGAGACGGGTCGGCCCGCGACGCGGCGCTCCTTCCCGGACGGCAGGCGGCGCTGGCGATCTCGAACCTCCTCGGCGTGTGGGTTCCGCACTATGCGGTCACGGACGTGAGGCATCTGGCGGCCGTCGTGGACCGTGCCGGGGGGATCCACCTGTACGGAAAGTCGGAGGACGGGGCCGGCGTGGCCGCGGCGCTCCAGATGAAGACCGGCCGGCAGCTCACATGGAAACAGACGCTGGTGGGGCTCTTCGACTCCCACCCGTCGTGGAGGAAGAACGACTTCACGGAGACGGACGACGGCCCGGCGGTGGCGGAGGCCCTCACGGCCGCCAAGGGCGCCACGGTCGAGGTGCTCCCGGCGGTGACGGTGACGAGCGGGTTCGATCGGCCCGACTACGCGGCGATGGCGAAGCTCGTGTCGAGGGCGTTCGGGGCACCGAACCGTCAGCCGACCGGTGTGATCGTCCTGAACGGAACGGGTCGGCCGGGCATCGGGGAGTCGGTGGCCGCCCGCCTGATACCCGCGGGCTTTCGCATCGCGATCTCGCAGAATGCCTCACGCTTCGATCACAAGAGGACACTCGTCGTGGCCAACACGGCGAGCCTGCAGCCGGTCGCCCAGCGGATCCGGCACCTGCTCGGCGTGGGGACGGTTTCGATCGCCGGCGTGCCGTCCGGCCTCGGAGATGTCACGATCGTGGTTGGGAGGGACTATCTGACGGGATGAGCATGGGCGAACGGCACGGTGCCCGGTAGGCGGGCCGCGATCTCCGGGAGCCGTCGGGTGGCGGTAGCGGCCGCCCGGGCGGCGGCTGCGAAGCAGGCGAACGACATCGTGATCCTGGACGTCCACAAGCTCATCGTCATCACCGATTTCTTCGTGATCGCGAGCGGATCGAGCGACCGCCAGGTGAAGACGATCGTCGAGGAGGTCGAGAAGGCGCTCCGCGCCAAGGACGTAAGGCCGGTCCGTCGCGAGGGAGAGATCGAGGCGCAGTGGGTGCTCCTCGACTACGTCGACGTGGTCGTCCACGTCTTCTCGCAGGAGCAGCGCGAGTACTATGACCTGGAACGTCTCTGGCGGGACGCCCCGCGCGTCGAATGGAGCGAGAAGGGCGCCGCCTCCTCAGGTTGAGTAGACTTCCGACTCCAGCGGGCCCATAGCTCAGCTGGTAGAGCGCATGGCTGGCAGCCATGAGGTCGGGGGTTCGAGTCCCCCTGGGTCCACCACCTGCGGGAATGCTCCTCCGTCACCTTGCACAGCGCTCACAGGGAAGATAACATGAGCCCGTGGGCCGTGCAAGCCAAATCCTGAGCCCCAACGACATCCAGGCGCTCGAGGCCGAGTTCCGCGTCACGCTCAAGGCGACGAACCGGGCCCCGAACACGATCTCTCTGTACCTCCGCTCGCTCGACAAGCTCCGTGCGTTCCTGGCCGAACGCGGGATGCCGAGCACCGTCGACGCGATCGCCCGCGAGCACCTCGAGGCGTTCCTCGCGGACATGCTCGAGCGGGGCTACGCGCCCGCCTCGGCCAAGGCCTACTACGACGGGATCCGCCAGTTCTGGAAGTGGCTTGTTGAGGAGGGCGAGGTCGCCGAGGTCTCGAACCCGATGCGAAACGTGAAGGCGCCGCGGGTCATCCTGCAGATGGCCCCGGTGCTCACGATCGCGCAGATCCGGTCGCTCCTGAAAGCCTGCGAGGGCCGCTCGTTCGACGAGGTGCGCGACCGGGCCCTCATCATGCTCATGTTCGACACCGGGATACGGCTGGCCGAGTGCGCCGGCCTTGCGCTCGAGGACGTCGACGTGACCGACCGGCAAGAGGTCCGGGTCCTCGGGAAGGGCCGCAAGATCAGGGAGGTACCCTTCGGCGCGAACACGGCCCGGGCGCTTGGCCGCTATCTCCGGATCCGGCGCAGCCATCCCTTCTCGAAGAGCTCCGCGGTCTGGCTCGGCGTCCGAGGGCCCATGACGGGCTCGGGGATTCGCCAGGTGCTCGAGCGCCGCAGCGCCGAGGCCGGGATCGGGCACGTCTCCCCGCACACACTTCGGCACTCGTTCGCGCACGCTTGGCTGGAGGCCGGCGGCGAAGAGACGGACCTGATGAGGCTTGCCGGTTGGTCCTCGAGGCAGATGCTGCAGCGATACGCGGCCGCTCGGGCCAGCGAACGGGCGAAGTCGGCGCACCGGCGCCTGAGCCCGGGAGACCGGCTGTGACGAAGTGGCCGGTCTACCTCGTCCGGCAGGAGTTCTCTGAGGAGTCCATCACCTCGGAGTTCGCCCGCGCCGACCCGATCGGCAACCGCGGCCCGGAGCCGGCCGACCTCTCGAGCGAGGGGGGCCGGCGGTGGCTCCGGCTCGAAGCGGCGGCGAGGCTGGAGCAGGGCCAGGGAGGGGCCGCCGTGAAACTCCTGTGTGCCGAGCACCCGCAGCGGCTCGGCGGTCACGTGAAGCTCCTCCCCGCTCCCTTCGGCGCGAGCATGCTCTCGTTCACGGACAACACGTTCCGGCTCGAATCCGGCCTGCACGTACGTGCAAGGGAGTGGTTCTGCTGGCTGTTCGACATTGACCGTGAGCTGGTGGAAGTCCTGATCCACTGCCCAGCGGGCCACGGCATGCACCCGGCCACGGCGCCTGTCGTGGGGGCTCTCGCCAGGTTCCGAGCGACCGGCAAGGTACAGCGGCTCCTCGTGACTTGACCGGTCTTAGCGCTATGCCGTAGAATCGGAATCCGAAGGCTGTAATTCATAGGCCCGGTCGGCAACAACCGCGAAGCCTCAACGGTAGCAGGGCACGAGGCACCTCGAGAAAGGTGCCGGCCCGTGCCCTCCAAGGATCCCGCCGAGCGTTCTCTCATTTCCCGGATCGGCGCCCATTCGCTACATGCGACCCATGACTCCCGCGAGCTCACCGCGCCGGCGCGCTCGGCGTTCCTGCGTAAGTTCGAGGACCAGGTCGACCCCGACCGCAAGCTCTCGGAGGCGGAGCGCGCACGCCGAGCCGCACACGCGAAGAAGGCCTACTTCACGAGGTTGGCCTACTTGTCCGCACGGGCCCGATCGCGCCGAAGGGTCGGCACTCCATGAGCGCCGAAAGCCGCCCCAAAGGGCGGCCCTCGACCGACGCGATCAACGTCGCCCCTACTCTACCCCAGAGTGGTGACGCCGGCGGCGCGTGGGCGCGGTCCGAGGCCGAGCGCCTTGCAGATCACGGCGCACAGGCCGCCCTCTTCGACGATCTCGACGACTGGAGCGACCGAGCACTCGAGGCGATTCGCTGGCTCGGCCGCTC
>JBFMCN010000060.1:0-14358 GCA_040754475.1 Actinomycetota bacterium
GGCCTGCTGAGCGTTGTCGCCGCGCATGTAGTTGCCGACGATCAGCAGCACGCCCAGGGCCATCACTCCGAGGGTCAGCCAGCCGAACCAAGGTGGGCTCTTCTTGGGCTTGCGCTTCGGGGGCGGCGCGACGTAAGGACGCCGCTTCGTTCTCTGCCGTTGCTTCGACCTCGGCATGACCCGGCTAGGTTACCGCGGCACGAGAGCCATCGCGCTCTCGGAAACTGGGGGACACCCCACCGATCGCGGATCACCTCCGCGGGGTGGGACGGGCCGGGGACGACGACCTCGCCCTGGACCGGGGTAACGCAGCCTGCGCCGCAATACGTAGCTGCTCGGCCCAGTCGGCCATCGGGACAGGAGCCTACCCGCCGTGGGCTTGAGTCACATGCCTCGGTTCTGGAATGATCCGGCCGTGACTTCGCATCGACCTTGGTTCGAGCACTATGCGCCGGGTGTCCCGCGGACGCTCGAGCCGTACCCGGAGATGTCCGTGTTCTCGATGCTCGAGGCCTCCGCCCGCAGGTTCCCTGATCGGCCCTCGATGGCGTGGTTCGGTCGGCACATGTCCTACGGGTTCCTGCTGCGGGAGGTCGAGCGGTTCTCGGCCGTCCTGGCGGGCCTCGGCGTCGAGAAGGGCGATCGGGTCGGGCTCGTCCTGCCGAACTGCCCCCAGTACGTCATCGCCTTCTTCGCGACCGCCCGGCTCGGCGGGGTCGTCGTGGGCAACAACCCCCTCTACACGAAGCGGGAGATGGAGCACCAGCTTCGTGACTCCGGGTGCGAGGTCGTGGTGCTCCACGACATGTTCCACCCCAACTTCTCGGACGTGTTCCCCCGAGCAGGCGTGCGCGAGGTCGTCGTCACGAAGATCACGGACTACATGTCGCTCCCGCTCAGGCTGGCCGCGCCGATCAAGTTCCGCCGCGAGGCCAAGCATGAAGGGAAGCCGTGGCCCTACGTTGCGCCCGGGTCGCAGGTCAGGTGGTGGAAGGAGCTCATGGCGACGGCCGGGCCGGCGCCCCCCGCGACGATCGTCGATCCAAAGAACGACCCCGCCGGCTTCATCTACACAGGCGGCACGACCGGTGCCTCCAAGGGAGCGATGCTTTCGCACTTCGACATGGTGGCGAACGCCGTGCAAATCAGGGCCTGGTTCCGGACGGTGGTCGACGGCGAGGACGCGATGATGTGCGCGCTGCCGTTCTTCCACTCCTACGGCATGACCACGCAGCTCAACTTCGGTGTGCTCGCGGCGGCGAAGCTGGTCCTCGAGCCTCAGTTCAACGTCCAGACCGTGCTGAAGGACGTGGCGAAGGAGAAGCCGTCGCTGTTCCCTGGTGTGCCGAGGCTTTACCAGCGCCTGAACGATGCGCCCGAGACGGCCAAGTACGATCTCCGCGCGATCAAGGCTTGCGTGTCGGGAGCTGCGCCGCTTCCGCAGGCCGTCGCCGCAAAGTTTCACGAGATGACCGGGGGAGCCCAGGTCGTCGAGGGGTATGGGCTCACGGAGGCCTCCCCGGTCACGCACGCCAACCCCATAGACGGAGAGGTGCGGCCGGGGACCATCGGCCTACCGCTCCCCGACACCGAGTGCAAGGTCGTGTCGCTCGAGGACCCAGACGTGGAGTTCGGACCCGGTGCGGCCGGCGAGCTGTGCATCCGCGGACCGCAGGTGATGCTCGGCTACTGGAACCGACCCGAGGAGACCGCGCTCACGATCCGCAACGGCTGGCTCCACACAGGGGACGTGGCCGTCATGGACTCGGAGGGGTACTTCCGGATCGTCGACCGGATCAAGGAGATGATCATCGTCTCCGGGTTCAACGTCTATCCCACCGAGGTCGAGGAGGTCCTGTTCCGGCACCCGAAGATCCAGAAGGTCTGCGTCGCCGGCGTTGCCGATGAGCAGACGGGCGAGGCCGTCAAGGCGTACGTCGTCCTTCGCGCCGGCGAGACGGCGACCGCAGAGGAGATCGTCGCCTGGTGCCGTGACCCCGCTCAGGGCCTGGCTGGCTATCGGGTGCCGAAGCAGGTCGAGTTCCGCGACTCGCTCCCGGAGACGATGATCGGCAAGGTGCTCCGCCGGGTGCTCCAGGAAGAGGAGCGTCAGAAGGCGGCGGCCAAGCAGCCCCCGTGACGGCGGGTCCGCAGTTCGATCTGGGCGAGGACGCGGAGGTTCGACCCTTCGAGCCGGACGACGCCTGGGACCTCTTCGCCGTGGTTGACGCGGAACGCGAGCGCCTTCGTGTGTGGCTGCCGTGGGTGGACCGCGTGCTCTCCGTCGAGGACGAGCGCGCGTGGCTCGAGAGCGTGGTACCGACCGGGGGGAACCTGGGCGGTCTCGGCATCTTCGTGGCCGGTCAAGTCGCCGGTGGGATCGGCCTGCGGCGTGATGCCTCTGGAGTGAGCGGCGACATCGGCTACTGGCTGTCGAAGGACTACGAGGGGCACGGTCTCGTCACGCGGGCCAGCCGGATACTGATCGAGCATGCATTCTCGCAGCTGGGCCTGCACCGGATCACGATCCACGCCGCCCCGGACAACGCGCGGAGTCGCGCGATCCCCGATCGCCTGGGGTTCACGAGGGAAGGAGTGCTCCGGGAGGCTGAGCGGACAGGAACCGGCTACCGCGATCTCGTGGTCTACGGTCTGCTCGAGCGCGAGTGGCGGGCGCGGCCGTGAGAGGGTTGGGTCGGTGAGCCGGTTCGGAGCAGTGATCTTCGATCTGTTCGGCACGCTCGTGTACGAGTTCCCGAGGGCGGACTGGGACCGCTGGTTCGTTCGGTCCGCCGAGGCGCTCGGGATCGATGCAGTCGCGTTTCGCCGCGAATGGGAGGCCACCTCGGTCCAGCGACAGACCGGGCGACTCGGCGACGCCGAGGCGAACATCCGCGAGCTGTGCCGGAGGGTTGGGGTCGATCCTTCGCCTGACCAGGTGGCTGCTGCCCTTGAGGTGAGGATGGTCATGTACAAGCGGTGGTTCGTGCCGACGCCGGGCACGATCGACACGCTGCGGTGGCTCCGGGCCAGGCGTGTGCCGACTGCGCTCATCAGCCAGTGCGCCCCGGACACGCCTCCACTGTGGCGCGCCTCGCCCCTCGCCGAACTCGTCGACGTTGAGGTGTTCTCGTCCGAGGTGGGACTCCGCAAGCCCGATCCGGCGATCTACCTCCACGCCTGTCGGGGGCTCGGCGTCGCGCCGGACGTGTGCCTCTACATCGGCGACGGCAGCTACTCGGAGCTTTCGGGAGCCAAAGCCGTCGGCATGACTGCTGTCCTCGTGCTCGACCCCGAGGTGGAGCCGGGTGGGATCGCTCGGTCGGAGGCCGACGAATGGACAGGCGAGCGGATCACCTCGATCGCGGAGGTCCCCGGGTTGCTCTAGGTCGCCTGGTCCGCGATGGCGGTCACGAGCTCACGGCAGAACGCGGGGATGTCCTCGACCACGCGGCCCCACACGAGGTTCCCGTCCCGGAAGGCGGCCTCGTCGACCCAGGTCGCCCCGGCGTTCACCAGGTCGTCCTTGATGCCGAGGCTCCCCGTGGCGCGATGGCCGGCGACGATGCCTGCGGAGATCCCGACCAGGCCCGCGTGGCAGATCATCCCGACGGTCTTTCCCTGCTCGTAGGCGTCGCGGACGATGGCGGTGACCTCCTCGAATCGCCTGAGCTTGTCGGGGGCCCACCCGCCCGGGACGACCACGGCGTCGAAATCGTCGGCGCCCACGTCCTTCGCGGCGGTATCGCTCGTTGCCTCCAGGGCGTGCTTGCCGTGGACCTTCTTGCCCGCCGTCGTCCCGACGACCGACACGTGCGCCCCCTCCTCGCGGAGCCGCATCACGGTCACCCAGAACTCGAGATCCTCGAAGCCCTCCTCGAGGAAGACGGCGATCCTTCGTCCGGCGAGTCGCTGCTCCATCGCATGCCTCCCTTGTGCCCGTGACGCAATCTAGCGCCAGTTGGGGAACGCGTATTCAGGAACGCGGCGCGCCCCTCCGGCATTCCGCTACGGGACGATCTTGGAGATCGGCAGCTCGAGGATGTCTGTCGCGCCTCGGGACTTCAGCATGGGGATGAGTCTGTTCACCTGAGACTTGTCGACCACGGTCTCGACGGCGTGTCCGCCTTCCGAGAGCGGTGATACGGTCGGCGACTTCATAGACGGGAGGAGCTTGATGATCTCCTCGAGCCGATCCTCCCCGACGTTGAGCTTGATCAGGACGCGCCCCTCCGCCCTGAGCGCGCCGAGCAACAGGGTCCGTATGTCCTCCATCGCCTGTCTTTTGGCGGGGTCGGCCGCAGCCTCCCGATTGGCCACAAGAACGGGCTCGGAGGTCATCAGCGTCTCGATGATCTTCATCCCGTGCGAGCGGAGCGTGCTCCCGGTCTCGGCGACGTCGACGATCGCGTCCACGATCTCCGGCACCTTGGCTTCCGTCGCTCCGTAGGACCAGACGACGAGGACGTCGATGTCTAGGTCCGCGAAGTATCGCTTGGTGATGCTCATGAACTCCGTGGAGACCCGCGAGCCGGGGGGGATGTCCTTCGCGGAGTTCGCGGGGTGGTCGCCGGGCACCGCCAGCACGATCCTGGTTCCGCGTCCCGTTCCGCTCTTCGCGTAGCCGAGCGCTGCGAGAACCTCGACGTCGGCCGCCGTCTCGGCGACCCAGTCCTGCCCTGTGATGCCGAGGTCGAACAGCCCATCGGCGACGTAGGTGGGGATCTCCTGCGGGCGAAGCAGCGAGACGCGCTCGATGCGTTCGTCGTCGATCAGCCCGTGGTAGTCGCGGGTGGAACCGCGCCGCACGCTGAGGTCCGCGGCCTCGAACAGGCGAAGCGTCTGCTCCTCGAGGGAGCCTTTGGGGATCACGAGTCTCAGCATCTACAACCTCCGGTGGAAGCAGGACCGCTCGCCCGTGTGACAGGCGGCGCCGACTTGGTGCACGCGTACGAGCAGGACATCGGCATCGCAGTCAGCCCTGATCTCGTCGACGCGCTGGACGTTGCCGCTCGTGTCGCCCTTCCGCCACAACTCCCGGCGCGAGCGGCTCCAGAAGACGGTGCGACCTTCCTCGAGCGTTCGCTCGAGCGACTCTCGACTCATCCACGCCATCATGAGAACGTCGCCGTTCTCGGCGTCCTGCACGACTGCGGGGATCAGTCCGCTTTCGTCGTACTTGAGGGCTTCGACGTCGACGAGCTCCATCAGAGCCTCACAGGGATTCCGAGTTCGGCCAGGTACTCCTTCACCGTTCGGATGGTCAGCTCCTCGAAGTGGAATCGCGAGGCGGCGAGCACCGCATCGGCTCCGCCCTCCACGAGCGCCTGCGCGAAGTGCTCGAGCCGTCCCGCCCCTCCTGATGCCACGACGGGAACTCCGACGGCCGACGTCACTGCAGATAGGAGCTCGAGGTCGTAGCCCTCGCCGGTCCCGTCGCGATCCATAGACGTGAGCAGGATCTCGCCGGCGCCGCGCTCCTGCGTCGACTCGATCGCCCACTCGAGGGCGTCCCGATCGGTCGGAGTCCGTCCGGCGTTGACGTAGACCTCCCAACTTGTGCCCGTCCGGCGCTTCGCGTCGATCGCGACGACGATGCACTGCGTGCCGAAGCGCTCGGCGCAGCGGGAAAGGAGCGAGGGCTCGCGGACCGCAGCCGTGTTGAGCGAGACCTTGTCCGCCCCCGCGCCGAGCAAGGCGCGGACGTCCTCCTCGCTCCGGATGCCGCCCCCGACCGTGAGCGGGATGAAGACCTGCTCGGCCGTGCGTGCTATGACGTCGAGCGTCGCCTGGCGTCCTTCCACGGTTGCCGTGATGTCTAGGAACACGAGTTCGTCGGCGCCCTCCGCGTTGTAGCGGGCGGCCAGCTCCACGGGGTCACCGGCGTCCCGAAGGTCGACGAAGCGGGTGCCCTTCACGACCCGTCCGGCGTCGACGTCCAAGCACGGGACTATCCGTTTGGCGAGCGTCATCCGCGTACCACCTCCGAGAGGGAGATCGTTCCCGAATAGAGCGCCTTGCCGACGACGACGGCCTCGAGCCCCAGGTCTCGAAGCGCGCGGATGTCCTCGGCCCTGCGCACACCCCCGCTTGCGATGATCGGGCGATCGGTGAGCGCGAGGATCCACTGGTAGAGGTCGAGGTCGGGTCCGTCCATCGTGCCGTCTCTCTGTACCGAGGTCACCAGGAACCGTGGAGCTCCGGCGTCGGCGAGCGATGTGATCGCGTCCTCCGCAGGTGGTCCCTCGTCCCTCCATCCGCGGATCATCACGCGGTCCTTGCGCACGTCGAGGGCAACGACGACCCGGTCGTGGAATCTGGCGACCGTCTCGGCGACGAAGCTGGGATCGAGAGCCGCCGCAGTTCCGAGGATCGTGCGTTCCACGCCGTCCGCGAGCGCCTGCTCGACGGCGCTCATGGTCCGCAGCCCGCCACCGAGCTGCACGGGGATCGCAACGCTCCGACAGATCGCCACGACGAGGGAGCGGTTCGCCCCCGTTCCGAGCGCCGCGTCTAGGTCCACGACGTGAAGGCGACGCGCTCCGTCCGCCTCGAACCGGCGGGCGACGTCGATCGGGTCGACCTCATAGGCCGTCTCGGCCGTCGGGTCGCCCCGGAAGAGCCGCACGCATCTCCCGCCCCTGAGGTCGATCGCAGGGATGACGATCATCGCGAGGCCACCTCCCTCACGAAGGTCTCGTAGATCGCGAGGCCGGCGTCGCCGGACTTCTCCGGGTGGAACTGCGTGGCGAACACGTTCTCGACCGCGATCGCGGCGGAGAAGGGACGGCCGTGCTCGGTGACCCCGACCGTCGTTCCCACGGTGATGTCGGGGGCGTACGAATGGACGAAGTAGAAGCGAGTTCCACTCGGGATGCCTGAGACGTACGGGTGCGCCTCAGTCCACCGCACCGCGTTCCATCCCATGTGCGGAACCTTCACGGTGGGTGGCAGGCGCCGCGAGCGGCCGCTAATCAGGCCGAGGCCCGAGGCGGTCGCGTCCTCCTCGCTCCCATCGAGCAGCACCTGCATGCCGACACACACACCGAAGACCGGTCGTCCGCTCCCGGCGACTTCCCTCACGAGCTCGTCCAGCCCCCGCTCTCGCAGGTTCCGCATGCACGCGCCGAAGTGCCCCACGCCCGGGACGACCAGCGCGTCTGCATCTCCCGCCGTCCGGGCGTCGTCCGTCACCTCGGCTGCGCCGCCCACGTGCGCAATCGCCCGGGAAACGGACCGCAAGTTTCCCATCCCGTAGTCGAGGATCGCGATGGTCACAGAGCGCCTTTCGTCGAAGGCGCGCCCGCACGGCCGGTGAGGGAACAGGCGTCGCCGAGCGCCTTCGCCATCGCCTTGAACTCGGCCTCGACGACGTGGTGTGGCGAGCGGCCGGCGACCAGGCGGACGTGGAGCGTCATCCGCGCAGCAGTGGCGAACGCCCGCAGGAAGTCCTCGGTGAGGCCGCTGTCGTAGGTGCCGATCGTCTCGGCGGGCACGTCGACCTCGTGCACGACGAACGGGCGGCCCGAGAGGTCGAGCGCGACCTCGACGGCCGCCTCGTCGAGCGGCACCGTGATCGAAGCGAACCGGCGGATGCCCTGCTTGTCTCCGAGCGCCTGCGCCAGCGCTTGCCCCAGGGCGAGCCCCACGTCCTCGACCGTGTGGTGGCCGTCCACCTCAAGGTCGCCCTTGGCCGATACGACGAGGTCGAACCCGGCGTGCGTGCCGAGCTGCTGCAGCATGTGGTCGAAGAACGGCAGCCCGGTTTCGGCCCTCGCCGTTCCGGAGCCGTCGAGCCGCAGCTCGACTCGGACCTTCGTCTCCTTCGTGACGCGGTCGATCGTCGCTTCGCGCGGGCTCATCGCAGGACCTCCTCGAGGGCTTCCAGGAACCGGTCGATCTCCGCCGGCGTACCGGCCGTGACGCGGAGGCACTCGGGCACGATGGTGGTCAAGTCGCGAACGAGCACGCCGCGATCCACCAGTCCACTCCAGACTGCGGCTGCCGGCCTGGGGGGACGGAACAGCACGAAGTTGGCGTCGGAGTCGAAAGCCTCCGTTCCCATTGCGCGTAGCTCGCGGAGGATCCGGTCGCGCTGTGTGCGGATCTCGCCAAGGATCGCGCTTGCCTCGTCGGCGTGGCGGAGTGCGGCCGCCCCGGCCGCCTGGGTGAGCGCCGACAAGTGGTACGGGAGACGGACGCGCCGCATGTCGTCGATCACCTCGGGCGCCGCGAGGCAGTAGCCGATCCGGGCGCCGGCCAGCGCGAACGCCTTCGAGAACGTACGGACGACGGCGAGGTTCGGGTGTCGGGCGACCAACGGGAGCGCGGTCTCGCCGCCGAACTCCACGTACGCGTGGTCGACGATCACGAGCGCCTCGGTCGTCGCGGCCAGCTCCTCGATCACCTCGATGGGCTGTGCGTTGCCGGTGGGGTTGTTGGGCGAGCAGACGAACACCACCCGCGGGTCGGACTCAGCGGCGCGTGTCGCGTCGCCGCCCGAGACGAGCCAGGGACGGTCCAGCTCGATGCGGACGACGTCGGAGTGCGCGATCCAGGAGAGTCGCTCGTGCAGCACGTAGGTGGGCTCGAACACCGCGACCCTCCTACCGGGCCCACCGTACGCGAGGAGCAGCTGCTGGATGATCTCGTTAGAGCCGTTCGCCGCCCAGGTCCCCTCGACTGGGTGGCCGGCGTGCTCGGCGAGAGCCTCTCTGAGCCCGGTCGCTTCCCGGTCGGGGTAGCGGTTGAGGGACAGATTCAGCACCGCCGCGGCCAGCTCCTCGCGGAACGCCTGCGGGAGGGGATAGGGAGATTCGTTCGTGTTGAGCCGGACGGGGACGGAAAGCTGTGGTACCTGGTACGGCTCGAGGTTGCGAAGACCCGGGCGGGGCTCGATCGGGCTCACGGCTTCCCTCCCTCCTGGAAACAGGACCGGCCGGGTCCCTCGGGGCTCGCCGGGCTCTCTCCGGGCGCCCCGGCTCGGAGCTCGACGGCGCGGGCGTGACCGACGAGGCCTTCCGCTCGTGCGATCGTGGCCACCTCGGGGCCGAGTCTCGCGGCAGCCTCGGCGTCCATCTCCACGACCGAGGAGACCGTGACGAAGTCTGAGGCCCGTAGCCCGCTGGCGAAGCGCGCGGTCCCTGCCGTCGGCAGCACGTGGTTCGAAGCAACCCCGTAGTCCCCGAACGGGACCGGCGTGAAGGCCCCGACGAAGACCGCCCCGGCGCTCCTGATGCCCGCAGCGAACTCCTCGGGTTCCGCGAGCGCCAGCTGGAGGTGTTCTGGTGCGAGGTCGTTGACGACGTCGAGCGCCTGTTCTCGATCCGCCACTAGGGCCGCGCGAGCGTGCTTCAACGCCGCGTCCACGATCTCGCGCCGCGCAGCCTGAAACAGCTCCTCCAGGAGTGCCGCCTCGACGCGTTTCACCAATGACGGATCGGTGGTCACGAGGGTCGTGAGGGCGTCCGGGTCGTGCTCGGCCTGGGCGATCAGGTCGGCCGCGAGCCATTCGGGCCGGGCGTCGCCGTCGGCGACCAGCACCAGCTCGGTCGGGCCGGCTAGGCCGTCGACGCCGACCTCGCCCGAGACCTGGCGCTTGGCCTCGGTCACATAGGCGTTGCCGGGCCCGACGATCCGATCGACCGCAGGGATGGAGTCGGTGCCGTAGGCCATGGCCGCGATTGCCTGGGCTCCCCCGGCCTTTACGACATGGGTCGTCCCGGAGTGCGCCGCCGCGTACAGGACGGCCGGGTGAACGGAGCCGTCGGACGCCGGCGGCGTACAAACCACGATCTGTGCGACACCCGCCACCTCGGCGGGCACGACGGTCATGCATACCGACGACGGATAGACGGCTCGGCCTCCGGGCACGTAGCAGCCGGCGCGCGCGAGCGGACGCACGATCTCGCCGAAACAAACGCCCTCCTGCTCCTCCCACCACTCGGGTGGGAGCTGGCGACGGTGCAGGTCGGTCAGGCGCTGGACGAGGGCGTCGAGGGCGGCCTTGAGCTCGGAGGGAACCGCAGCCTCAGCGCGCTCGAACTCATCGGGGGCCACCTTCAGGCCGGTCTCGCGCAGGTCGGCGCCGTCGAACCGAAGCGTCAGCTCCAAGAGCGCGGCGTCGCCCTCCTCGCGGACGCGCCGAACGATGCCGCGAACGGTCTCGGCGATGGAGGGGTCGATCTCGAGGCGTCTGGGCTCGAGCCGCTCCCTCCGCGAACGGAGGTCGAGGAGCTCGAGCATCTAATGCTCCTCGACGGCCTCGTGGTGATGGTCGGGGGCAAGGACGGGGGCGCGGTCGGCCCGCCGGTCACGCGCAAAGAGGATCCAGCCGCTGGCCGACACGAACGCGGCGGCGGCTATGAGCAGGCCCAGGGCCAGCAGGAACGTCGCTTGTCGGTCCATGGGGACGGATAGAGTACCGGAAACCGCAGGTCGCCGCGAGTCGAACGTCATTCGGGTTGGGGGGAATGCCGCTTGGCCTCGGCCCGCCGCTCGGCCTCCAGACGCTCCAGGTCGACCTTGGAGCGATCCACGTACCGCATGGCGGCGGCGATCGCCTTGTGGCCGGCAGCGTTCTCGATCATGTCGTGCATCTCGTGCGCCACGCGCCGGTACGTCGGATGGCCCTGGGGCGAGGAGCGCAGCTCGATCAGGTGCATCGCCTCTCGGGCGTTCATCTGCATCACGAACCGGATGCGGTAGGCCATCGCGACCGCGTACTGCGCGACTTCCCGTCCGGCTGCTTCGGCGAGCGTCGCCCACGTCCGTGCCGAGTCCTCAATAGTCGTGCGCCATTCGTCTTGGAGACCCGCCTCCGTGATCTGGGGCGGGGTCTCGTATCCGTGCTCAGGTGTGAGCGTCTGCCACTCGAGCGTGAGCAGACGGTGGCGCTGGAGGTCGCGGAACGCCCCGAAGTCGCACAGCACGTCGAAACGGTACCCGGTGCGCTCGAACGCCCGCCCGGGCTTGTGCCGGCGGTTGCCTCGTTCGCCGACGTAGGCTGTGAGGACCGCCTCACGCTCCGCGTCGTCCATCGTGTGCGCGAGCCGGTGCAGCCGATCGTCGGGAAGGTCGGTCGACGCGTACAGCGCCGCGGCAACCACCTTCTCCTCACCGGCCGGGTCGTAGTCGACGAGCGTGACCTCGGCGCGCGAGCCCGGCTCGATCCCCGCCGTGTATCTCGCGGCGATCTCGGCGACCTCCTTGCGCGTGTCGCGCAGGTACTCGGACCAGGCCACCCCACGATCGGGAAGGTCCACGCGCTTCAGGAACGAGGGGATGACCTTGCGGAGCTCTTCGAGCATGAGGTCGGCGTACTCGCGCACCTCGGCGAGGGGGTGGGCTCGCATCCTGAGCATCATGCTCTCGAACGCCTGCCCGTCCGCGTACACGCCGAGGTTGGAGCGGGCGCCGGCCGGCAGAAGGAGCCGGAGCGTGTCGCACGTCTTGGCCGTGATCGTGGACCGATACACGAGGTCCGAGTCGGCCGGGTCTTTCGGGAACCTCACCCGAAACCAGTCGAGCATCGGGTGGAACATCCGGCCGTACGCCTCGAAGGTCCGGTCGGCGAAGGCGAGGTACTCGGGCTCGGTCGGCGTGCCTGCGATCTCGGGTGGGACCGATAGGCGCCAGCGTCCTCCGGGCCTGTCGTCGTAGCGCATGTACCGGGTCGACTGCTCGAGGTAGGCGGCCAGGCGTCCCCACTCGATCGCCTTTGCCAGCAGCTGGGAGGCCTGCTCGCACGCAAGGTGGACGCCGCCGAGCTGCGCAACGGAGTCATCGCCGTACTCGAGGAACACGTTGTCGTAGAGGCGCTCCGCGCGCTCGGTTCCGACGGTGGCGGACGCCGGCTTCGGGACGTCCTCGACGTCCTTCGCGAACTCGTCAAGGAAGAGACGCCGGAGCGACTTCGACGTGCGTGAATACCGGGCGAACAGCGCGCCCTTCACGACCTCGGGAAGGTTCACGAGCGCGAACACCGGACCCTCGAGGTTCGTGAAGTGCGGTTCGAGCCTCGCCCGTTCCTCGCGGGTGAACTCCTCCCGCACGTACCACATCGTCACGGCTTGGTTGCCTGGAGCTGGCTGGGGCTGGGTGTGGGGCTGGGTGTGGGGCTGGGTGTGGGGCTGGGTGTAGGCGTCGGGGATTCGCTTGTGGTCTCCACGAGCGTGACCGTGTCTCCTTGCTCTGCCGACGTACCTCCCGGCGGGCCCTGCGCCGCCACCTTGCCGGCTTGCGGGCAGTCGGGGTTGTACTGCGTGCCCTCCTCGATGACGACCTCGAAGCCCAGCCTCCTGAGCTCGGACAGTGCGTACCCGATGCTCTCGCACACGAGATCTGGAACGGTCACCTCCCCCGGCCCCAGGGAGACGACCATCGTGACGACGCTCCCCTCCTCGACCTCCGAGCCCTCCGGCGGGTCGAGGCTGATCACGTGGCCGGCCGGCACGTCGCTGGCTTGCTGTGACTCGTGCACGTCGAGGTTCAGGCCGTCGAGAATCTCACGGACCTCGTCCGCAGGCCGGCCGGCCAGGCCGGTCGGGATCGTGACGGTGACGGGTGGCGCCTTTGCCACGGTCAAAGTCACTTCCGCGCCCTCCTCAACCTCGGTCCCGACTTCGGGGCTCTGCTCGAGCACGGTCCCCGCCTTGACGCTCGAGTCCTCGACGTACTTGATGGGTCGGGCCACTTCCAGTCCGGCGGCCTCGATCTTGGCGATCGCCTCGCGGAGCTTCATCCCCGTCACCGACGGAACCGGGACGAGTGAGGGTGCCCCACCGTTGTTCCCTTGGAGCACGGCTGAAGCCAGTAGGAAGAGGCCGCTGCCCAGCCCGGCGGCGATCAGGGTCCCGATCACGACGCCGATCCACAAGCGGCGACGTCGGCCTCCGGTTGGCTCGGTCGGAGGAAGGACGGCCGTGTGCTCGGGTCTTTCGATGGCCTGCGTCGTCGCCGCTTCGGCGAGCAACGGGGTCGCCTCCACGGGACGCCCCAGGTGCGCGCGCTCGAGGTCGGCGCGGAGCTCGTCCGCGGTCTGGTAGCGGTTCGCCGGGTTCTTGGCGAGCGCCTTCATGATCACGGCCTCGAGCCCCGGGGAGACGTCCGGGTTCAGCTCTGACGGCGGAACCGGCTGCTCCAGGACGTGCTTGGAGGCGACGGCGACGGCGCTGTCGCCGGAGAACGGCGGCTGCCCGGTCACCATCTCGTAGAGGACGACGCCGAGCGAGTACAGGTCGCTTCGCTGGTCGACCGGCTGGCCCTGTGCCTGCTCGGGCGAGAGATACGACGCCGTTCCGAGCACCGCCGCCGTCTGCGCAACTGTGTCGGCGGAGGTGGTCAGTCTGGCGATCCCGAAGTCGGTCACCTTCACCGACCCATCGCGCGCGACCATGATGTTCGCGGGCTTGACGTCGCGATGAACGATGCCGGCCGCATGGGCTACCGACAGCGCCTCGCACACTGACCCGGCGAGCTCGATCGCCCGCTCCGGCATGATGCGGCCGCCGCCGGCCAGGTACTCCGCGAGAGTCCTTGCCTCGACGTACTCCATGACGATGAAGTGGATGCCGTCGTCGGAGCCGGTGTCGTAGACGCCGACGACGTGGGGGTTGTTCAGGCGTGCGGCGGCCTGGGCCTCGCGGCGAAAGCGCGTGAGGAAGTTGGCGTCGTCCGCGAACTGCGGCGCCAGGATCTTGATGGCCACGGGCCGGCCGAGCACGGTATCGATGCCGCGGAACACCTTGGCCATGCCGCCGCGGCCGAGCTCCTCCTCGACGCGGTAGCGTCCGGCCAGGAGCGTGCGCGGGGTAGCTCCGTCTTGCTGGTCACTCATTCAGTGCGGCCTCCATGACGGCCTTCGCGATCGGGGCGGCCACTCTACCGCCGGTCGCCTCGCTGCCAAGGCTACCCCCGTCTAGCACGATGACGGCCACGACGACCTGTGGATCCTCGGCCGGCGCGAAGCTCACGAACCAAGCGTGTGGCGCGCGCCCCTCACCGTGCTGGGCGGTACCGGTCTTGCCGGCGACGGATACGCCGGAGATCTGCGCCGCAGTTCCCGTCCCGCTCTGCACGACGCTCACCATCATCTCGGTCAGCTCGGCCGCACTCTCCGCCGATATCGGCCTGCCGTACTCCCGAGGCGGGAACGTCTCGATCACCCTGCCTGCCTCGTCGCGGATGCTCGAGACAAGGCGTGGCACCATCTCGGCCCCTCCGTTCGCGATCGCCGCGGCGACGAGGGCGAGCTGGAGAGGATTCGCGGTGACGCTGTCCTGACCGATCGCAGAGAGCGCGACGGCGGGGAGACGCTGCGAGAAATACGCGGGATTCGGGAACACACCCTCCTCGAAC
>JBFMCN010000061.1:0-12753 GCA_040754475.1 Actinomycetota bacterium
AGAGCAAGGCGGGCCCCGAGGGAGCCCCCAAGAAGGAGCGAAAGCGCTCGTTCCTGCGGGAGATCCCGATCCTGGTCCTGATCGCCCTCGCCATCGCGATCCTAGTCAAGACCTTCCTGATCCAGGCCTTCTACATCCCGTCCGTATCTATGGAACCGACCCTGGTGCCGGGCGACCGCGTGCTCGTCAACAAGCTCGCCTACAGATTCGGGGACATCCATCGCGGCGACGTGATCGTCTTCCAGAACCCAGACCCGACCAAGATCCCGGATCGAAGCTGGATCGGCTCCGTGCTCCACTGGCTTGGCGAGGGCCTCGGGTTCCACCAGTCCGAGGACGAGGACCTGATCAAACGTGTGGTAGGCCTGCCCGGAGACACGGTTGAAGCGCGCGACGGCTACGTCTATGTGAACGGCGAGAGGCTGACGGAACCCTACCTGCCGGAGGGAACAACCACCGTTATGCCAAGATCATGGACGGTCCCGCCGGGCAACCTGTTCGTACTCGGCGACAATCGCAGCAACTCTGGCGATTCGCGCCTTTTCGGATTCGTCCCCGAGGACAACGTCATCGGCAAGGCCTTCGTGATCATCTGGCCGCCCTCAAACATCGGGCGGCTCGGGGGCTGACCTGGGGCCGGGCCCAATCGGGCGGTCCGGTGGGATGAACAGTCGCGACAGCGTCCACAACAGCGCCGCGATGCCGAATCCCGCCAGCCAGACGATGAGCGGCGGCGGGCGGAGCGCGAAGAACGTGCGAGCCGTCGGGGCGAGCATGACCGCGACGAAGGCCGCAACCATCGACCAGACGAGGACGAGTCGCGGTCTCGTGAGCGGCGCGGCGATGATCGTGAGGACGAGGATGCCGATCCAGCAGAGCACCATCGTCGCCGTGGTCCGCGCCTCGGTGAGCGTGACTCCAGGCTCGTCCACGGCCAGCCGGTAGGCGAGGAACGTCGCAACGGCGGCAAGCGTTCCCGCAGGAATCGTGAACCGCAGGACCCTCTGGAGGAACCCCCTCCTGGCGCGCTCGGCGTTCGGCGCGAGCGCCAGGAAGAACGAAGGCACACCTATCGTGAGCGAGCCGATCAGGGTCAGGTGCCGGGGGAGGAACGGAAAGGCAAGTCCGCCCACGCCGACTCCGAGCGCCAGGAGCATCGCGTAGACGGTCTTCGTGACGTACAGGTTCGAAGTCCGTTCGATGTTGCCGAGCACGCGTCTCCCCTCGTTCACCACCGCCGGCAGCGGGTCGAACGTGGAGCTCAGCAGCACAAGCTGGGCAACCGCGCGTGTGGCGGCGCTCCCCGACCCCATGGCGATGCCGATGTCCGCGTCCTTCAGCGCGAGGACGTCGTTCACTCCGTCTCCGGTCATCGCGACCACGTGACCCCGGGACTGAAGCGCCTTCACCATTGCGCGTTTCTGCTGCGGAGTGACCCGCCCGTAGATGGAGTGCTCGTCGAGCACCTCGGCAAGCGCTGCTGGTTCCTCGGGCAACAATCGGGCATCGACGGCACCGTCGGCCCCCTTCGCTCCCAGCCGGGCCGCGATGGCGGCAACGGTCTCCGGATGGTCGCCCGAGATGACTTTGACCGCGACGCCCTGTCTCGCGAAGTACTGGAGGGTCTTCGCCGCATCCTCCCGGGCGCGATCCCCCAGCACTACGATCGCCACCGGCTCGAGGCTCTCCGGCAGGCGGTCCTCATCGAGCGCCTCCGGGGTCCGGGCCAGCAGCACGACGCGGCGACCGGCCTCCGCGTGGGCGCCCGCTTTCGCCACGATCGGGTCGCGGGCCGGAGCATCAGCGAGGAGGACGTCGGGAGCTCCAAGCACCCACGTCCCGTTCGCCCCGAAGGACGCCGCGCTCCACTTCCTGGCGGAGGAGAACGGCACCGCGTCGGTCTTCACCCAGTCCTCGGGCGCCCGCGCGAACTCCTCACCGATCGCGCGGAGCGTAGCGTTCGGGTGGGGATCGGAGGCGGCGAGCGCCGCGAGGGCCTGGGTCTGGTCGTGACCCACGGTGAGCGCTTCGACCTCTTCGACCACCAGCCGGCCTTCGGTCAGCGTGCCGGTCTTGTCGATGCAGAGCGTGTCGACCCTCGCCAGCACCTCCACCGCAGGGAGCTCCTGGACGAGCACCTTCCGCCGGGCCAGGCGAACGACCCCGACGGCGAATGCGACGCTCGTAAGCAGAACCAGTCCCTCCGGCACCATCGCCACGGTTCCCGCAACCGATGCGCGGAGCGCGGCCCGGATGCTGTGGTTCGAACGGAGCTGGCTGATCAGCAGCAGGATCGCCGTCGGAACGATCACCCAGGTGACGATCTGGAGGATCCGGTCGATGCCGGCGCGAAGCTCACTCCTCGTTAGCGTGAACCGCCGTGCCTCCTCGGCGAGCTTCACGGCGTATGCGGCCCTCCCTACACGAGTCGCCCGGTACCGCCCACCCCCCGCCGAGACGAACGAGCCCGAAAGGACCTCATTTCCAACCTCTTTCAGGACCGGCTCGGACTCGCCCGAAAGCAGCGACTCATCTACCTCCAGCCCCTGGGCCTCAAGGACCTCGCCGTCGACGATGACCTGATCGCCCGGCTGCAACTCCAGGACGTCGTCCATCACGACCGACGACACCGGGAGCTCGAGGACGACCCCGGACCGCACGATCCTTGCCTTCGGCGCGGTCAGCACCGCCAGCTTGTCGAGGGTCCGCTTCGCGCGAAGCTCCTGGAGGATGCCGATCAGCGAGTTCGCAATGAGGACCCCGCCGAACAGGGCGTCCTGGATCGGCCCGACGATCAGGATGACGACAAGCAGCCCCCCGAGGAGCGCGTTGAACCGTGTGAAGACGTTCGCGCGGACGATCTCCTTGACGGTTCGGCTCGGTGTCGCCGGAACGTCGTTCTTCTCGCCGCGCTCGACCCGTTCACGGACCTCGGCCTCGGAGAGCCCTTCCGGCGTCACGGCCATCGCGCTCTCAGCCTATCGGCGGGGGCGCGTGGCAGCGGCAGCGGAGCTACTTCCGCTCCAGCTCCTGCGCGAACGTTCCCACGAGCGTCATCCGCCCCGAGAAGTCCAGTTCGCCCGGTATCTCCCCCGACATCTCCATCGTCATGTCGATGTCGCCGGTGGCCGAGCTCTTCAACAGCTGCTTGCCGGACGGGTCGACCCACGCCGTCATCGACGTCGTCACCTTCCCACCGTAGGTGGCGGAGACACCCGACATGTCCATGCCCGACGTGTCCTGGCCCGCGAGCAACTCACTGAAGTCGACCGTGAAGTCCAGCGGCAGCTCGAACTCGGTCGTGATGACGGCCGCCTCGACTCCGTCCACTGTCTCGTAGCGCTCCAGCTTGCTCACGGTCGTGAACTCGATCTTGCCCTCGCCGAACGGCATCTCCTGTGAGAAGTCCTTGGTCCACGAGTCGCCCGGCTTGACCGGGTGGTCGGGCAGAAGCGGCGTGTACTGGTCGAGGCCCGGAACCCCTCCGAGCCCACTGGTCCCTTGGAGTGAGGAGGGGACCGCCGTCCCGCCCACCTCCAGGAGCCTGCCATCGGGCGCGATCTTCATCTCGGTGGGAGGCGCCTCAGTCTCCGAGGCCGGGATGGTCATGCCGTTCATGGTCCCGCTCACGTCGGTTATCGAGACCTCGACGGTGGCCACGCCCTCGTCGTCGACCGAGATGACCCCCCAGGTCATGGTTTCCGTCATCTCCATGTCGAGCGGCATCTCTCCAACGGGCTCCTGCCCGAAGCCCTCCGTCGCCATCGTGCCGTCCATGGTCATGTGGATGACGTAGGTCTGCGTCTGACCCTGGGTGAACGCGAGCGCCAGCGCCTGGGCTTCCGCCTCGTCGCCAGACCGAGTCAGCTGAACCGTAACGAACCCTCCGACGAGGGCTACTACGACCGCGACGGCACCGATCACGAGGGCCGGTCGCCGCCGCCCTGACGGTCCTGCCTCTTGAGCCGGTCCGGCCTGCCAGGCGTCCGCAAGCGGCGCCGAAGATGCCGGCGGCGGCGGCAAGTCGGATCCTTCGCCTCCACCCCGGGGTGGGAACTCCTGGTCACTCATGGCGCGCTCCTTTGGATTGCGCTCCTTGGAGTTGTGCCCCTCGCCACTGCGAGCACCTGCTCCCCTCCCTTCGAGCATCGGCCGCGAATGCTCGGACCTTCAGCCCTTTGGTCTCCTCTCGGCGGCCCACTCGTCGAGCAGCCTGTAGGCCTCCTCCTTGTCGATCAGGCCGCGCTCCATCCGGACCTCCATGAGGAAGTCCAGCGCCTCGCCGACCACGCGGCCCGGCTCCAGGCCGAGGTGAACCATCACCTCGTTCCCGTCGAGCGGCGGACGCATCGCCTCCAGGTTCTCCTCCTCCGCCAGTCTTGCGATCCGCTCCTCGAGATCGTCCTGGAGAGCCGCCAACTGCTTGGCCTTGAGCGGGTTCCGCGTCGTGCAGTCGGCGCGCGTGAGCTGGTTGAGCCTGTCGAGGAGCGGGCCGGCCTCGCGCACGAACCGGCGCACTGCGCTGTCGGTCCACTCCGTGTAGCCGTGGAAGCGAAGGTGCATCTCGACGAGCTTGACGACGTCCTCGATGACCACCGACGGGAAACGCAGAGCCTGGAGCCGCTCCCGCGCCATGCGTGCGCCGACGACCTCGTGGTGGTGGAACTGCACGCCTTCCGGTGTTATCTGCCGCGTACGAGGCTTCCCGATGTCATGTAGGAGCGCCGCCAGGCGAAGCACCAGATCGGCCTCGCACCGCTCGACCACGGCGTACGTGTGATGAAGCACGTCCTTGTGCCGGTGCACCGGATCCTGCTCCAGCTTGAGGGCCGGCAGCTCGGGAAGGAACTGATCGGCCAGGCCGGTTGCGACCGTGAGCTCGAGGCCCAGCGCCGGACGCGGGCCGAGCAGCAACTTGGACAGCTCTTCGGCGATCCGCTCGGCCGACACGATCGAAAGGCGTTCGCGCATCCGCCGGACGGCCTCGACCACGCGTCGAGCCGGAGCCACTTCGAGCTGCGAGACGAACCGCGCCGCCCGGAGCATCCGGAGCGGATCGTCCGAGAACGCGATCTCCGGCTCGAGCGGCGTGTCCAGGCGTTTGGCGGCAAGGTCGCGCACCCCACCGAAAGGGTCGACGAACTCGCCGCCCGGGAGGCGCACGGCCATCGCGTTGATCGTGAAGTCCCGGCGCGACAGGTCCGTCTCGACGTCTCTGGCGAACGTGACCGCGGGCTTGCGTGTCTCCTCCGGGTAGACCTCTTCCCGAAATGTCGTGATCTCGAAGGTCTGGTCGCCTTTGCGCGCACCAACCGTCCCGAACCTCACACCGACCAGGTACTGACGATCGGCCCACCCTCGAAGCACGCGTGTGGTGGTCTTTGGGGGAGCATCGGTGGCGAAGTCCAGGTCCCCGTGCCCGCGACCGAGAAGGAGATCGCGCACTACCCCTCCGACGAGGTAGAGCTCGTGTCCTGCCAGGCGGAAACGCTCGCCGAGCTCGACGGCCACGCGGGGAACCTCGAGGCGGGCGCCCTGCTCCGGACGCGAGGGACCGGCCATGTCCGCATGAGGATACCCTGCCGACTTCCCGGGTCCGCCGTAGCGGGCTCGGGCCCCGCTGGTGCCGGAGCTAGCCGATGCCGGGGACGCCGAGGCTCGGAGTCCCTCGCGTCATGACGCCCCGGAGAGCGAGGTCGAAGTCGTGAGGGTTCGAGGAGTGCCGTCGGGCGTCGTCCTCGGTGACCAGGCCCTCATGGACGAGCTTGACGAGGGCCTGGTCGAAGGTCTGCATCCCGTAGTAGTCGCCCTCGGCAATGATGTCGCGGATCTCGATCGTCGCTTCGACGTCGATGATCCTGTCGTACACGCGGCCGGTGGCGATCAGAACTTCGACCGCCGGGACTCGCCCCTTCCCGTCGGCCCGCGGGACCAGGCGCTGGCACACGATGCCGCGAAGCGCGCCGGCGAAGGACGTGCGCACCTCTCGCTGCTGCTGTGGCGGGAACAGGTCGAGGATTCGGTTGATCGTCTCGGTGGCATCGATCGTGTGTAGCGTCGAGATGACCAGGTGTCCGGTCTCGGCGGCCTGGATGCCGGAGAGTGCGGAGTCGGCGTCTCGGATCTCGCCGATGAACAGGACGTCCGGGTCCTGGCGGATCACGTGCCTGAGCGCCGAGGCGTAGGACTCCGTGTCGATGCCGATCTCCCGCTGTTGAACGATCGAGAGGTCGTCGTCGTGCACGACCTCGATCGGATCCTCGACTGTGACGATGTGTGCCCGGCGCGTGCGGTTTATGTACCCGATCATCGACGCGATCGTCGTGGTCTTGCCCGTGCCCGTCGGGCCGGTCAGAAGGACGAGCCCTCTTGCGGAATCAGCCAGCTCGCGGATGATCGGAGGCAGGCGCAACTCCTCGAAGGTCGGGATCTCCGAGCGGACACGCCGGATCGCTAGCCCAACGTTGCCACGCTGCCGGAAGACGTTTACGCGGAACCGACCTACACCGCCGAGCGTGTAGCCGAAGTCGGCCTCACTGGTCTCGAAGAACGCCCTCGACTTGTGCTCCGGCATCAGCGACACGGCGGCGGCCTCGGTCTCCCCCGGTGAGAGCGCGGGGAAGATGCTCGGCCGCAGCTCACCATCTACACGGATGAACGGTACGTTCCCGGCCTTGAGGTGGAGGTCGCTTGCCCCCATCTCGACCGTGTAGCGGAGCATCTCGGTGACGTCCATGTCCGCCTTTAGTCCTCGGCTTGGCCGCCAAAGACCTGAAGCTACTGGGGGGTGTCTTCCTCCGCACTCTCGAGGAGCCCACGGTCCCGATGCGCTTCCTCCGACTCCTCCTGCCCTTCCTCATCGAGCTCTGCCAGGTCGCTCTCGACGCTTCGCCGAGTGGCAACCAGCTTCGAGATCCCGATCAGCAGGACGAGCACACCCAGCACCGCTAGGCCGATCGGAGTCAGGTATCCCTGCCAACGTTCGTAGCTGGCCCCGATCGCGTAGCCGAGGATCGAGTGCCCGACGCCCCAGAGAACGGCGCCGGCCAGGTCATACCCGAAGAACCGACGCCAACCCATGTGGGCGATCCCGGCCAGGATGCACCCGACGCTGCGGACGACGGGGATGAAGCGACCGAGGAAGATGGTCTTGCCTCCGTGGGCTTCGTAGTAGACGTCGGCCTTGCGGAGGCGCTCCGGCGTGATGAGCAGTCTGCGGCCGTGCCGCTCGAGGAAGCCACGCCCGTAGCGGCGTCCGATCAGGTATCCCGCGTTGTCACCGACGACGGCCCCAAGGCACGCGGCGAATGCCACCCACGGAAGGGTCAGGTCGCCGATGCGTGCATAGAATCCGCCGATGATGACGAGAGTCTCGCCGGGCACGATGACCCCCGCCCCGATGGAGTTCTCCAGAAGCGTGGCGACGCCAACGATGACATAGCCCCACGGAACCGAGAGGTACGGACGGAGGAAATCGACGATGCGGTCGACCACAGGCGCCAAGTATAGGTTCGGGCCTCTGCGCGGACGCTGATGGAGACTAGAAGAGAGATGTCGGCCGGCGGGGTCGTGTATCGCCGCCGAGGAGGAGAGACGGAGGTGACGCTGGCGGCGCGCCGGACCCGCCGCGGCGCTCTTGTCTGGGGCCTGCCGAAGGGTGGGATCGACGAGGGTGAGACGGCCGAGGAAGCCGCCATCCGCGAGGTCCGGGAGGAGACGGGCGTAGAGGCCGAGATCGAGGCCCCGCTCGGCGACATCCGGTATTTCTATGTCTGGGAGGGTGTGCGTGTGCGAAAGGCAGTCCGCTTCTTCCTCATGCGCGCCACCGGGGGCGACATCGCGGACCACGACCAGGAGATGGAGGACGTGCGCTGGTTTCCGCTTCGAACGGCAACCGAACGGGCCGCCTACCGGGGCGAGCGCGATGTCCTCCAGCGAGCCGCCGATCGCCTAGCATGACGCCGCTCTACGCGGCGCTCGGCGTCCTCGTCGGCCTCGTCGCCGGGATAGGCTCGGGGCTCTTCGGTGTCGGTGGCGGGATCGTTACGACGCCCGCGATCAACGTGCTCCTCGGCGGAACGGCCATCCAGGCAGTGGCCACACCTCTACCGGTCATCCTTCCCACTTCCCTCGTTGGGGCCCTAACGTACGGCCGCGCCGGCGAGGTGAGCGTCCGCGCGTTCCTGTGGGCGCTCGGCCCAGGGATCGTCGGGGCCGTGACTGGCGCCGAACTGACAGATGCGGTGAACGCGCACCTGCTGCTCGTGATCACGTCGGTGTTGATCGGTTGGACCGCGATCCAGATCACGGGAGGGAGGCCACCGCGGACGATCTGGGAGCGCGGCAAGACCAAAGGGTGGAAGTACGGGGCCATCGGTCTGGTCGCGGGGTTCGTCTCGGGCCTGCTGGGCATCGGCGGCGGCATAGTCATGGTGCCGCTGTTCACGACCGTGATCGGTATGCCGCTCAAGCGGGCCCTCGGGACCTCGCTGGCAACGATGTCGGCGCTCGTGATCCCAGGGACGATCGTCCACGAGATCCTCGGCCACATCGACTGGAGGATCTTCGCCGTCCTCACGATCGGTGTGATCCCCGGAGCGTGGATCGGGTCGAAGATCGCGATCGGCGCCAAGGAGCGCAGCCTCCGGATCGCCGTTGGGGCCTTCCTTCTGGCTATCGCGGTCCTCTACGGCGTCCGGGAGCTGCTCGCCCTGGTACGGGGGTAGGATGACCGCGCCGACCATGCGCAGGTTCTCCGCGGTACTCCTCGCCGCCTTCGCGCTAGCTATCGCCCTTCCCCCTCTTCCCGCAGCGCGGGCACAGGAGACGAGCACGGTCCGGCTGGCCCTGCTGTCCCAAACGCCCTGGAACTCGACTGATAGAGCGCAGCTGGTCCTCCACGTACGCGCCGAGAACGAGGGCGACCAGCAACTCGACGATCTCTCTCTGGAAGCCACTCTGTTCGGCGCGGTCCTCAGCCGCACCGCCTACGAGTCCTCGCTCCTCACCGATCCCTCTACCGGAATCCTTTCTGTGCAGACGTTCCCGACCGTGAACTCGCTCGATCCCGGCGCCTCACGGGTCTTCCGGATCGAGATCGACCTGTCCGCAGTTTCCGAGCTCAGCGCGACACAATCCCTTGTCTACCCACTCAAGATCGACCTTCGGAGTGGACCCGGTTCGCTCGCCGCGATCCGCACTCCCGTCGTGTTCCTCGTGAGGACGCCGCTGGTCCCTTTGAACCTCGCGTGGACCTTCGTGCTCACCTCGCAAGTGCATCTCGGACCGGACGGCGTTTTCGAAAGCCCCGCATTGGAGCGAGCCATCTCCAAGGGGGGGCGACTCGCCGAGGAGATACGCGCCCTCTCCAGACTGGTCGCCGAGGAGCGACCACCTGCGCTCGACGTCGTCGTGTCTCCGATGCTCCTCGTGCAGCTCGCGGCGATGCGGAACGGCTACTCGGTGCTCGACGGCGGCCAAGTCCGCACCGTCGGGGCAGGGCATGGCGGCGCCGCGTCGGCGGCCCAGATGTTCGCCGAGCTGAAGGAGATAGCCGCCTCGAGCGCCGTGGAGCTTTCGACCTTCCCCTACTCCGAGCCAAGCCTGCCGGCCCTGGCCGCCAGCGGTCTCGCCGGAGACCTCCAGGTCCAGCTGGAGCGCGGCGCGGATACCGCGCAGACGCTGCTCGGCCTGACGCCGGTTCGGACACTCCTCTGCCCGCCCGGGTCGGAGCTTGATCAGACGAGCCTCGACCAACTTCCGGCCCAGGGGATCGAACTCCTGCTTCTCGACTCGGAGACCGTTTCGCTTCCGCAGCAGGCCAAGGGCTTCGCTCCTCCACCGGCAGTCTCCCTACCTACCGACGACTCCTCGATCGTGGCGCTCGTCTCCGATCCGAACGTTGAGGCCCTTCTTTCCTCGTCGCTCGCGTCCGGCGGCGGAGCGCTCGCCGCGCAGGCTGTGCTGGGTGAGCTCGCAGTCATCTGGCTTCAGGCACCCAGCGAAGAGCGGGCCATCGCGCTCAGGTTCCCCGAGACCCTGCCGACGGCTCCGGGTGCGCTATTCGGACCGCTCGTCCGTGGGGCGGCGGAGGCACCGTGGCTCGTGACGCGCAAGGCCACCGCTCTCGCCGTCAGCTTCCCGCCGACCGCAGAAGCACGCCCGGGAACAGAGGAACAGAGCACCTTCGCTCCCACGTACGTTGAGCAGTTGACCCAAGCGAGACGCAAGGTCGAGATCCTCCGACCGATGCTCGCCGGCGACAGTCGGACTGCGGATCAGCTCGACGCGCAACTCCTCATCGCCGAGGCCGGCCAGTTCGTCCAGGACCCGACCGCCGGCGAGCAGTTCATCGCCTCCGTGCGCGGCCGCGCCGACGCCGCGCTTGGCGCCGTGCGACCCGATGGGGACCAGACCATCACGCTCACCTCCAGCTCCGCCAAAGGGATCCCAGTCCGCATCACGAACGGGAACAAGGAGCCGGTCCGGGTCACGGTTCGACTCCTTTCGCAGCACCTGCGAACGAGCCCCAGAGCGTCGGTAGTCCTGCCGGCCGACGAGACGGCGACTGTGAGCCTGGACGTCGAGCTGAGGACAACAGGTCGCTTCCCAGTGACCGTGCAGGTGCTGACGCCCTCCGGCTACCTCATCGCCCAGGGGACGCTCGTGGTCCGCTCGACCGCCCTCAACCGGATTGCCCTCGTAATAACGATCGGGGCTGCCCTACTCGCCCTCCTCGTGTGGGCCAGGAGGTTTCTGCCACGTCGGACGTCCTGACCCCCGAGACGCCTGAGGCGCACGAGCTCCCGTCTGAGGACTCGCAACAGGCATTCGTGCGCCGGACCGTCTCCATGTCGGTGGGGACCGCCCTGTCGCGAGTCACCGGCTTCTTGCGCGTGTCGGCCACCGCGTTCGCGTTGGGGGTGGCCCAGAACCGACTCGCCACGGCCTACACCGTCGCGAACAACACCCCCAACATCATCTACGAGCTGGTTCTCGGCGGGGTGCTCACCTCGGTCTTCGTGCCGGTCTTCGTCCAGTGGCTCCAGGAGCGGGACCGCGAGGACGCCTGGGACGTCGCGAGGTCCGTGCTGACGATCACGTTCGTCGTCCTGTCGACGATGACCGCCATCACGATCGTCGCCGCGCCGTGGATAGTGCGCCTGTACACGATCGGTGACACAGGTGCGGGGGCCGACTCCGCTCGCGCGTTCGCCACGTTCTGCCTGCGGTTGTTCATGCCGCAGATCGTCTTCTACGGCGTGGGGGCCGTCGCAACCGGCCTGCTGAACGCCCATCGCCGCTTCGCCCTGCCGATGTTCGCCCCGATCCTCAACAACCTCATCGTCATCGCCACGATGATCGCGTTCGTGGCGCTGCCCGGTGCACCGGACACGCCAGCACCATCGAACATCACGACCGCTCAGCGATGGCTCCTCGCCTGCGGAACGACCCTCGGGGTCGTCGGGATGACGCTGGTCCTCCTGCCGTCGCTCCGCCGTCTCGGTTTCCGGTTCCGCTGGCGCTTGGACTGGCGGCACTCGGCTGTCCGCCGAGTGGCCGGGCTCGCCTTGTGGACGCTCGTCTACGTCGCCGCCAACCAGGTCGGCCTGCTCGTCGTGATCGTCATGGCCACGGGAAGGTACGAGTACGCTGCTTATGCAGCCGCGCTCATCCTGTTCCAGCTTCCCCACGCCATCTTCGCTGTGTCGATCTTCACTGCCCTACTGCCTGCAATGTCGGCGCGATGGACCTCGGGAGACAAGGTCGGCTTCCGTGCGCAGCTGTCCCAGGGCATCCGCGCCACGGCCGTGATCATCCTTCCCGCCGTGGCGGGGTACCTGGTGCTCGCGACGCCGATCGTGCGCCTGATACTTCAGCACGGCGCGGCAACACAGCAGGATACCGAGCTCGTCTCCACCATCCTGCGGTACTTCGCGCTCGGGCTGTTCTTCTTCTCGCTGTTCCAGCTGCTGCTCCGCGCCTTCTACGCGATGCAGAACACACGGACGCCCGCCCTCGTGAACGTCGCCGCCACGGCCGTCAACATCGGCGCCAACTTGCTGTTCTTCTTTGGGTTCCGGATGCGGGTTCCCGGGCTTGCGCTCGGGTACTCGGTCTCGTACGCCTTCGGATCGATCGTCCTCCTGGTGCTGATCGGACGCAGGCTCGGCGCCCTCGACTGGCACCCGATGATGCCCACCATCGTTCGAACCCTCGTGGCGTCGGGGGTGACGGCGGGGGTCGCCTGGCTCGTCGCGCGGCTGATCGCAGAGGCGCTCGGAACCGGAACGGTGCTTGCACGGCTGTTACAGGTAACCGGCGCCGTCATGGCTGGGTTGCTTGCCTTCGTCGCGGTGGCGCTTATCTTGCGAATCAACGAAGTACGGACGGTCCGAAGACAGCTCACGGCGAGGTGGCGTGGTTGAGATCGGCACAAGAGCACATACGCGACGAACGCGGGCTCATGGGCAAGATCACGATCCTCTGGTTCGTCCTGCTCGCTGTGTTCGTCGTGGCGGCGTGGGACACCGCATCGATCTTGATCACGCGGTACAAGGTCCAGAGTGCCGCCGAGGCCGCGGCCGTCGAGGCGGCAACCGCCTACAAGAGCACCAACGACGTCGAGGCCGCCAAGCAAGCTGCACTCGACCAGATCGAGCAGCAGATGCCGGGGGCGAAGCTGACCCGGGATGGGTTCAAGCTCGATCCCGTCAACGGCAACGTGACGGTGACGGTCTCAAAGAGGGCCTC
>JBFMCN010000062.1:0-12134 GCA_040754475.1 Actinomycetota bacterium
CGTCACTAGGAAGCGCATCGTTGTGTGAAGGAAGCTAAAGGCATGCCCACTGGCATGACGATGCTAGACGCGAGGGATGCCGTGAGCAACGAACCGAAGAAGCCGGCGCCTTGAATCGGCCATCCTCAGCGCCTAACGTAGTGGGTACATCGAACAGAAACACGGAGGGGGGGGCTCGGATGAGTCGTCATCCGTGGCTTGTAAGTGTGTTCCTCGTCGCGACCATGGTCCTGCTGGTTGCCCCGACGGCATCGGCTCAGACCTACCCGCCGCAGACGCCGACGATCGGCGTGAGCGACTCGAGCCTGTCGCAGGGCGGATCCACGACCGTGTCCGGCCAGAACTGGCTCGGCGACTCGACCGTGACCCTGGCGTTGCTTAAGGGCGGCTGCTCTGGGTCTGTAGCCCAGAGCCTGGGGTCGGCGAGCGTCAACGGCGATGGGGAGTTCTCCAAGGCCGTGACGCTGGACGTCTCGCCCGGAACGTACGGGATCCAGGCCAAGGGGAGCAACGAGGCCGGCGAAGCGGCGACACGCTGCGCTGCGGTGCAGATGCTCGCAGCGGGTGAGACGGTGGCTACCACCGGAGCGCACGTTCTGTTCGGCATGATGCTCGTGATCGGTCTGGCCGTGATCGGCGTGATCGCGCTTGTGGCCGGGCGCCGGCGCGCTGAGATCGGCGCGTCCGAGTAGGGTCGGAGCGACGCCGGTTGGTCGGGCCGAGCGGGTGAAAGGCGCGCCGGTTGGTCGGGCCGGCTCCTGGCGGCGTGAGCTTTCGCGACGACTCCGTGATCGATCGGCCCGGATCGGGGTCGTCGGGCTCGGGTACGTCGGCCTTCCTCTGCTGGTTTCTGCCGCGCGTGCCGGTTTTCGCGTTGCAGGAGTCGACCTGGATCGGGGGCGCGTCGAGGCGATCGGCGCCGGTACATCCTATGTAGGCGACGTCTCGGACGACGTGCTCAGGGAGATCGCCGGCTTGCTCGATGTCTCCACCGGCTACGGGGTTCTGGCAGCCTGTGACGTTGTCGTCGTCTGCGTGCCGACCCCGCTGAAGGACCACGACCCCGACCTCGAGCACATCAGGTCGGCGGGGGAGGGAGTCGCGAAGCAGCTCGCCCCGGGGATGCTCGTGATCCTGGAGTCGACCACCTACCCGGGAACCACCGAGGAGATCCTTCGCCCGATCCTCGAGACCTCCGGGCTCACCGCCGGGCGGGACTTCGGACTCGCCTACTCACCGGAGCGGATCGATCCGGGGCGTGGCCTGGATCACCTGGCCGAGACCCCGAAGGTGGTCGGGGGCCTGACAAAGGGCTGTGGGGCGCTGGCGGCCGAGTTCTACCGCGCGTTCGTCCACGAGGTGCACATGGTGTCCTCGCCCCGAGAGGCCGAACTCGCGAAGCTCATCGAGAACACCTACCGCCACGTGAACATCGCCCTCATGAACGAGCTGGCGTGGCTGTCTCGGGATCTCGACGTGGACATCTGGGAAGCGATCAGGGCGGCCGCGACGAAGCCGTTCGGGTTCCAGCCGTTCTGGCCGGGTCCGGGCGTGGGTGGGCACTGCATCGCCATCGATCCCTCCTACCTCTCGTGGCGCGTCGGGCAGCGGACCGGGCACCGGCTGAACTTCGTCGAGCACGCCCAGGAGGTGAACGCGCGGATGCCCCGCTTCGTGGTCCAGCGGGTCGGGGACGCGCTCAACGTGCGCGGCAAGCCGCTCCGAGGCTCGCGGATCCTGGGGATCGGGGTTGCGTACAAGCCCGACGTGGCCGACACACGTGAGTCCCCATCGATCGCTGTGCTCGAGCTGCTGGCGGCCTCGGGCGCCAGGGTCGCGTACCACGATCCGTTCGTGGAGAAGCTCCAGATCGCCGGCAAGACGCTTCGGTCCAGCCCGCTCACGCCGGCGCTGCTGTCGGCGCAGGACTGCGTGCTCGTGCTCACGGCGCATTCGACAGTGGACTACGAACGTGTTGTCGCCTCGGCCCCGCTGGTCTTCGACGCAAGAGGCGTCACGCGCGGAACGCGATCCAACGTCGTTCGGCTGTGACCATCGGTTCCGGGGGTAGGGTGCAACCGTGAGGGTGCTCGTCACCGGCGCAGCCGGGTTCATCGGCTCGCATCTTTGTCAAGGCCTGGTCGCCGACGGCCACGAGGTCGTCGGGTTCGACGACCTCTCCGACGGGCAACTGGCGAACCTCGTCGATGTGCCGGAGGTCCGGTTCGTGGAAGCAGATCTCCGGGACGAGGCGGCGGTTCGGAAGGCGGCTGCCGGGTGCGAGGTGATCCTTCATCACGGGGCCATGAAGTCGGTCCCTCGGTCGGTCCGGCTGCCCGAGGCGACGACCGATGTGAACGTCCGTGGCACTCTGAACGTCCTGCTCGCCGCCAAGGACGAGTCGGCCGCGGTGGTATCCGCTTCGTCGTCCTCCGTCTACGGCGATCAGGACGTCTACCCGCTCCGTGAGGACATGGAACCGAGGCCGCGGTCGCCCTACGCGGCGACCAAGCTGGCAGGCGAAGCGCTCTGCCGAGCTTGGTGGCATTCGTATTCGGTGCCTGCTGTGAGCTTCCGGTACTTCAACGTGTACGGGCCGCGCCAGGATCCGAACAGCGAGTACGCGGCCGTTGTCCCCAGGTTCACGGTTGCCTGCCTCAGCGGGCGGTCGCCTGTCGTCTACGGAGACGGCGAGCAGGCGCGGGACTTCACGTACGTGGACGACGTGGTTGAGGCGAACCTGCGAGCGGTGGTTGCGCCGGAGCGGGCAGCCGGGCGAGTGCTGAACGTGGCCGGCGGCCGGAAGCCTACCTCCGTCAACCGCCTGCTCGAGATGATCGCGGCGGAGCTGGGAGTGGAGCCACGACCCGCCCACGAGCCGCGGAGGCAGGGCGACATCCGGCGGAGCGAGGCCGACGTCTCGCTTGCCCGTTCTCTTATCGGCTACGAGCCCAGGGTCGGGATCGAGGAGGGCGTCCGCAGGACCGTGCAGTGGTTCCGGGGCCACGCGCCGCGCGTGGGGTGACGGACGGATGTGTGGGATCGCGGGGGTCATCGCCGCCGAACCGGCGTTTCCGATCGACGAAGGACCGCTGCGAGAGGCTGCTGGGCTCTTGCGCCATCGCGGACCGGACGGTTCCAACGTGTGGTCCGAGCCGGGTGTCGGCCTCTCTCATACGAGGCTCGCCATCATCGATCGGGCCCGCGGCGACCAGCCGATGTTCTCTCAGGACGGACGGTATGTGGTGGTCTTCAACGGCGAGATCTACAACCACCACGACCTGCGGCGCGAGCTCGCGGGTCGCGGGTACCGGCTGGTAACTCGCTGTGACACCGAGGTCCTCCTCTACCTGTACGACTGGCTCCGTGAGGACATGGTTGATCGCCTGCGGGGGATGTTCGCGTTCGCCGTCTTCGATCGGGTCGAGCGTAGGGCGCTCCTCGCGAGGGATCGGTTTGGCAAGAAGCCGCTCTACTACGCGCAGTCGGGGGGCGCGCTGCGCTTCGCGTCCACCCTCGACGCGATGCGGGTTCTGCTTCCCACGAGCCTGGATCTGGACGTTGGGGCGATCGCCCAGTACCTCGTGCTGCAGTACGTGCCATCGCCCCTCTCCCCATTCGAGGGGGTTGCGAAGCTCTCCCCGGGTCATCTGGCCACGTGGGCGGACGGCGTTCTACGGGTTCGGCAGTACTGGCAGCCGCCTCCTCGCGCCGTCGGCGCGGGAGTCGCCGATAGACGCGAAGCGGCCGAGCGCGTGCGCGAACTCATCGGCGAGGCCGTGCGCATCCGGCTGGAGAGCGAGGTGCCGCTGGGCGTCTTCCTCTCCGGCGGCCTGGACTCGTCGGTCGTGGTCGCGGAGATGGCTGCGGCCGGTATCCGGCCCAAGACGTACTCGATGGGGTTCCGCCACGAATCGTTCGACGAGACCCGCTACGCGCGGCTGGTCGCCGAGAAGTTCGACACGGACCATCACGAGCTGGAGGCGGATCAAGACGCGGAGAGCATGTTCCGCGATTTGGTCACGTACTACGATGAGCCGTTTGCCGATTCCTCAGCGCTCGCGACGCTGGCCGTGGCCAAGGCGGCCGCCGAGCACGTAACCGTGATCCTGACCGGCGACGGCGGCGACGAGCTGTTCGGCGGATACATGCGGTACGCGGGGTTCCGCAGGGCTATGAGGATCCGGCGTGTCCTCGGACCGCTCGCGCCTGTCGCGGGATTGACCGCCAAGATGGCAGGTCACGCCCTTCACCACCGGAGGCTCGTGGCTGGCGGACGATTCATTCAGCGGCCGTGGGAAGGATATCGGGATGGGCTGTTCTACTTCGATCCCGCTGAGCTGTCCGGCATCCTGCGTCCCGAGGTGATGGCAAAGGTGAATGCGTTGGCGCCACCGGACAGGCTCGACACGTTGTGGGCGCTGGGGCCGTCGTCGGCGTCTTCCCTCCTCTGGATCGACCAGCAGACGTATCTGCCGGACGACCTGCTGACGAAGATGGATCGCGCGACAATGGCCCACAGCCTCGAGGCCCGTTCGCCGCTGCTCGATCAGGTCCTTGCTGAGAACTGTGCAGAGCTGCCGGAGGATCTGCTGTTCGACGGCCCAGAGGGGAAGTCGATCCTGCGCGATGCCTATGCCGGGGTGTTGCCGCCCGAGATCCTCCACAGGACGAAGATGGGATTCGGCGTTCCCATCGCCGAGTGGATGCGGCGCGAGTTGCAGCCAGAGGTCGACGATCTGTTGCTTTCAGATACTGGACCTCTTTGGGGACTGCTTCGGAAGGAAGCTGTGGTTGCCGGGGTGCGTTCGTTCCTCGGGAGCGGTGGCATGCAGCCTAGATGCGTCTGGAACCTTCTAGCTGTTGCGGGGTGGATGCGTTCCCGCTCCCTGGGCTGAAGACGGATCGGAGTCGCTGCCCGGGGTCTTCGGAGCCTCCTGAATGGTAGTGGTCGGGCCGGGCCGTGCCGCAGCTCCAACGAGCAGGCCCATCAGTAGCATCCAGGGAGCCGAGAACTCGAACGAACGAAGCCCCTGCATGACGAAGAGCGAGACGGCGAAGCCGACCACTGCGATGAACGCGCCAGCCGTGGCCGATGAACGATCAGCCGACATCAACCGCCCACCGCTCCTCAGGCAGACCGCTACGAGGGCAACGAACAGCAGCAGCGCCGGGATGCCGCTCTCCGCACCGATACGCAGATACTCGTTGTGTGTGTCGAACTCGATCCCGAGTGAGGGGTCGCTCGGTGCGTACTTGGCCGCCTGCCCGTAGCCGACGCCCGTGAGGGGGTGCGTAGCCATTAGGTGCACGGCGAGCCTCGCGGCCTCGATGCGAAGCTGTGGGCCAGTCTCGATCGAGGCGGGACTTACTCGTGCCTGGAGCGCACTGTCGATGCGTGTCGAGGTTAGAGCCGCGATCGCCAGGACGGTCCCCGGTATCAGTGCGGCAGCCAGCAGCACGCCCAGGCTCTTGCGACTCGACAGCATAAGGGCGGCGACGAGGGCAATCCCGAGGACGAGGACGGCCCCGCGTGAGCCTGTGAGGAAGATCGCCGTCACCGGGATGCCCAGGATCAGGATCGACGAGACGGTGAGCAGACGGTTCCTGCGCACGGTGACCTCGATAGCCGTGCCGATGGCGAGGAAGGAGCCCAGCCCGTTCGGGCCGAACAGGGCGTCGGCTCGGCCGTACTGCCCGAATAGGACGTCGGCTGCGCTGGTTTCCTGCAGGAACCAAAGGACAATCGCTGCTGCAGCTACTCCGAGCACGACCAGCCGTACTACCTGGACGCAGAGGGGCAACCGGCCACTTACCCCGAAGCCGATGCCCGCGACGAAGACGATGAGAGCCGCGGCGATCTCGGCGAGGGCAGCGGTCTCGCCGGGCTGCGAGATGAATCCGACGGCGGACACGGCGACCACGGCCAGGAGCGCGAGATCGAGCGCCAGTGGCATCACCGTCGTTCCCGTGAAGACCCATCGGCGAATGAAGCCGAGGGTCACGAGGATGAAGAGGCCGGCGACTATGTCCCGCGGATGAAGACCGCCGGGCAGGGTGCTGGGAAGAACGTAGAGAAGAGGCAGAGCGTACAGAGCCGTACTTGGCGACGCCCACACGACGACGGCGATCGTTCCGATCCCCAATGCAGCGCCCACGGCGAGGCTGTGAGTGCCGACCGCATACCCCCAGGCCACGCTCGCGGCGAGAGCTCCGGCCATGATGGCCTTTCCCATAGCCAGTTGGCGATGTCTCTGCAGAGCGACAGGCTGGTTCATCTCTCAGGCCGCAGCTTCGTTGGATCGGTGAGACGGTAGCACGCCCTGGTGGGCCAGCCGGGCGGACTCGCAGCCTCATCATTCGGAGGCGCTGCACAGGGATCGGGGACCCGCCCGTTGCGGGTTCGCAGCCTGGCCTCGCCTTAAGATTCGCTGGCACGGGTCGGTCTCTCGGTGACGAGCGGGGCCGTTGACCGAGGCTTCAGTCCGTTGAGCGGACTCGCGATGGCGAATCCGAAGGGGTGCTCGCTACGGTGGAGGAGGGCGGCCTTACCGAGGAGGAGCTGCGATTCCTCGCCCTACACGACACCGCGAGGGCGGGCATCCGGGTCGCCGCGCTGCGTCTGGCGAGCGCGGTCGTCGGGTTCATGGCGAGCGTCTTCATCGCGCGTGCCCTTGGTCCCGCCGGACGGGGGTTGTACGCGTTCCCGCTCGCCGTGGTCAGCATTGTGCTCGCGCTGAGCCACATGGGCCTTGAGCACGCCAACGTCTACTTGGCAGCGAGGCGCGTCGACCTGAGACGCTTGTGGGCCAATTCCTCCCTCGTTGCCGTCTTCGCCGGAGGGCTGGCGTGGGCCACCTTGGCGAGCGCATACGCGGTGGTTGGGGGCGGAGTTCTTGGAGGTGTTCCGCTCTCCTGGATGGTTCTTGGGCTGATCCAGATGCCTCTGCTGCTTCAGGCCCTGTACTGGACGAACGTCCTGCAGCTTGCCGAGCGGTTCCTCATGGCCGTTCGCGCTGCCTTGATCGGGTCCATCCTCTCAGCGGTGGTCACCGCGGTGTTGTTCCTTACGCACGCGTTGACGCCGTTCCGGGCGTTGCTTCTGTGGTTGCTGGCCAACGTAGCTACCTGGGGACTCCTCCTTTGGCTGGGTCTTCGAGCAGGACTTGCCAGCGTTGCCCCTGACTGGAGGGCACTTCGGGAAGGGATCGTCTTTGGACTCAAGGCATACGTGGGCGTAACCTTCTTCTTCCTGCTGCTACGGATCGATCAGATCCTGGTAAGGGGCTACCTGGGCTTCGGGGCTCTGGGGCTCTACTCTCTTGCAGTTTCTCTGTCGGAGTCCCTCTGGCGGCTCACCGATACCTTCGCGGCCTCGCTTCTCCCGCATCAGGTGCGGGCTGCGCCTGGCGACGAGCGCCGGCTTGGCGACGCGACTGCGCGGATGAGTCTCGTTGTCGCCGTCGTCCTGGCCGTCGTGGCGTGGCTGGCCGCTCCCTACGCCATCAGGATTGCGTACGGAGCGAAGTTCGACGAGATGCTATGGGCGTTCCGCTGGCTCCTTCCGGGTGTGGTTGCCCTCTCCATCCAGCGGCCCATGGGAGCCGTGATCGTCAAGGAAGGTCGCATCTGGCTGGTGAGCTACTTCGGTGCTGCCGTGTTGGCAGTGAACGTGGCGTTGAACCTCGCCCTGCTGAGTCGCATCGGCATAGTCGGCGCGTCCATTGCCTCCTCTGTTACCTACGTGGCCCTGGCGCTCCTCTACGTTGCTGCAACGCGGCAGAAGGGGGTTGCGGAGTGGAAGGATCTTCGCCCCAGGGGAACAGATGTTTCTCGGCTATGGCTGGGACTGACGCGCCGGTGACAAGCGGCCGCGGCGGCCAAACACGCAGTTGTTCATCCCGTAGCCGAGGGTTCGCTGAACGTACCTGTAGACAGGAGGCGGGAGTGCCCTGCGCAGGATCGCACCGGTCATGGTCGGGACGTCCCCAAAAACGAAGGCATCGTCCACTGTCAGGCCCGCATCGCGGAACATGGACTTCAGGCCGGCCAGCCGGTAGATGCGTTCGTCGGTGATGGGTGCGGCGTATCTCGTGTACTTCGTAGGAATCACAGCCATCACATGCGAAGCGACTCGGCCTTGATCGGCAAGCATCGCGACGGTCCTGCTCCGATCGAAGTGCTCGACAAGGCCGAAGCTGAACACAAGGTCGTATCCCTCCCGCGCCTCGTCCAACAGTCGAAGAGCATCCCCCAATCGAACGTCGAGGTCCTGCCCGAAGGTCGTGGCAGTCTCGCGTGCTATCTCAACGATCCGAGGATCGTTGTCGATTGCAGTGACCCTGTAGCCCCATGCAGCCAGAAGGGTCGAATGCAGAGCTGCCCCGCAGCCAAGCTCCAGCAGCCGCGCGCCTGAAGGGAAGCGGGTATGGATCCGAGAGAGCACTGGAGTCATGTAGCTCCAGGCAGCATGGGCAGCCGCCAGCCTCTCCCTAGGGCCGCCGGAAGCCTTCTCAATGAATTGGAGCCATCGATCCGTCACATGCATGAGACTACTCAATGACGCGCATACACTCAGGACGATTTCGACAGAGGACGACCTTCCTGCGATGGCAAGAGGAGACGGCGAGGCTGCGTGGGGTGAACGCCCGTATCCACGCGTCCTACACGTCATTGCGAGCTTGGCTGTGGGTGGGACCGAGAAACAGCTCGTTCAGCTCATCCGCAGGTCCACGTGTCCCCAACGCCATATGGTGGCCGTGTTCGACGAGCCAGGCCCACTCGCCGACCTGGTTCCGAACTCGCCTATCTCGATCGGGCGCATCAGTCGGCGTGCTGCCTCTGTGCCGTCGAACCTAAGAACGGCTCTAACCCTCCGCCGGCTCGTCGCGCAGCAGCAGGTTGAGCTCGTTCACGCCCATCTCGGGATCCCGGAGGTACTCGCGACGGTCGTGCCCAGGCGCGTCCCGGTCATCGCCTCCAGGAGGGGGCGCAACGTGGGGTTCGAGGCTCACCGGTACTTGAAGCTGGTCGAGGGTATCGGGCACCGACGCACCGACCTGTTGCTGTGCAACTCGCGCTACCTTGCCGAACGCACTCAAGGCGAGGACCTATGGCCCCCCGCGATGCGGATCATCTACAACGCCGTCGACCTCAAGGAATTCCGGCCGGCTCCCACACCACCTCCCGATCCGCCCACTCTAACGATGGTGGCGAACCTGAAGCGGTACAAGGGCCAGGAGCGGTTCCTTCAGGCCTTCGGGCTGGTGCTCGGCCAGATTCCGACGGCCAGGGCCCTGCTTGTCGGGGATGGCCCCGATCGCGCTCGGCTTGAGCGACTGGCCCGCTCGCTTGGCATCGAGCGCGGAGTTACCTTCGTCGGGCAGGTGATGGATCCGCGACCACACATCGCCCAGAGCCACATTGTGTGCCTGACTTCATCGCACGAAGGATTCCCCAATGCGCTCCTTGAGGCCATGGCGATGCAACGTCCCGTGGTGGCGACGCGCGTTGGCGGGGTCCCCGAGCTTGTACGGGAGGGTGTCGACGGGCTCTTGACCTCGCCTGAGCCGCGAGAGATCGCGTCGGCCATCATGGCGATGCTCCGCGACAGGTCGCTTCGGGCACGCATGGGCGTCGAGGCCAGACACCGTGCCGAGCGATTCGAATGGGATCGCGCCGTCAGAGAGACAGAGGCTGCCTACCGTGAGGTCATGCGGGGTTCGTCACCGGGGGCGACGCCCGCGAACAGCCACGGGTACCTCTAGCCGCTCCACGGTCTCGAAACCGAGTTCCCGGAACCAGCACTCGATCTCATCGTAAGTGTGCTTCCACTGGTACCGCGGCGAGTACCAGTCGAACGTATCCAGGATCTGCCACTCCGGATTCGGGTGGTTCGATGTTGGCAGGACGAAGTCAAGGATCGGCCTGGCGCCCGGCAGCCGGCGCTTGATCCCGCGCATCCTCGGCGTGACCCAGGACACCATTCGCAGCAGTTGTTCCGGCCGCATCCGGCTGGTCACGGGCCTGATCACCTCGGAGCCGAACATCGCCCGTCGAAGGCGCCGTGAGTAGACCCAGATAGCCAGGATGCCCCCAGGCTTCACAAGCCGTGAGATACGAGCGAGGCTCTGGAACGTGTTCGGCGTGTGATGGAGCACGCCTATCGAGAAGACGATGTCGAAGCTCTCCGGGGCAAACGGGAGGAACCTCACGTCGGCCTGCACGACGCCCACCGACGGGAAGGCCGCCAGGTTCTGCGCTGCGGCCTCCACTGCTCGGCTGATGTCTGCTCCAACAATGCGTGCCCCGCCCCATCGAGCGACGACATCGGTGAACCTCCCCATGCCGCAGCCGGCATCCAACACCACCTTCCCGGCCACGTCGTCAGGCTCGAGGCCAGTCTTCTGCCGGAACGTGTCGGCTGATTCGTGACTCTCGTTCGTGTCAAGCTGGAGCTGTGGGAACGAGGTCCATTCGAATCCGAACGAGTCCGCATAGGTCGAAGGCGGCGTGAAGCGCGGGATTCCGGCCACAACCGGGTACGTGTGGCCGCCGACGCAAGTTAGAGCGCTCCGGTCCTCGCGCAGCGACAGAGCGCATGCTGGGCATACGAGCAGCTCGACCAGCCAGCTTCGCCGGCCTGAGGGTTCCATCGGTTGGCGTCACCTCCGATGGTGCCGGTCGTTCGGGACAGTCCCACTCTAGCTGGCAGCGCTCCACGGCCAAACAACCCGAGCACATCCACCGGGAGTCGGGGGGCGTTCGCTATTGTCGATTCCCTGAGGAGCACTCCGACCCAGGTGGACGAGTTGGGCGACCAAGACATCCTTCGTGTAATCACCCGGCTGAACATTGGTGGCCCGGCACGACAGGTCACACTGCTGGCGAAGGCGCTTCCCGACCGCGGTTTCCCGTCCCATCTCGTCTATGGGTCCATCGCCGAGCGGGAGGGCGAGTTGAGCCTGGCGCCCGGAGTCCCGGCCACCAGAATCCCGGAGCTGCGGCGCGAGATGAGCCCTGTGGACGACGCCCGTGCCCTCCGGGTTCTTCTCGGAGTCTTGCGCCTCCGGAAACCTGCCGTGGTGCACACCCATCTAGCCAAGGCAGGCGCGCTTGGACGGATCGCGGCCTGGCGGGCGAGAGTGCCCGCTGTCGTTCACACGTATCACGGGCATGTGCTGGAGGGTTACTTCTCCGCACCGGTAAGCCAGGCGATCCTGCTCGCGGAGCGGCGCCTTGCCCGGATCAGCGACGCTCTGATCGCGGTGTCTCGGGTGGTGAGGGATGATCTTCTGGGTCTGGGTGTCGGCCGACCGGAGCAGTGGCGAGTGATCCCACTCGGGCTGGATCTTGAGCCACTACTTCGCACACGCCCGGACGCTAGCCTAGCCAGGCGCGCCTTGGGGCTCCCCGAGGCCGGCCCGGTAGTTGGCATCGTCGGCAGGCTAACCGCGGTCAAGGAGCACCAGCTCTTCCTGGAGGCCGCGGCCAGGGTCTTGCGCGAGCGCCCGGATGTGACCTTTGCTGTGGCGGGCGACGGAGAGCTCCGCCACGAGCTGGAGTCGGTCGCCGAGAACCTTCTCGGAGACAGATGCCGGTTCCTGGGGTGGGTCATGGACCTGCCCACTCTCTACGCAGCAATGGATGTGATCGTGTTGACCTCGAGGAACGAAGGGACGCCGGTCGCGTTGATCGAGGCTGCGGCTGCGGCGCGACCGGTCGTGGCCACCAGGGTAGGAGGAGTAGCGGACGTGGTGCTGGACGGACGGACCGGCTTGCTGGTGCGGGGAGGCGACGTCCAGTCCATTGCAGCGTCTCTCGTCCGACTCCTTGGCAGCCCGGGAGAGGCCGCCGCCCTCGGGATTGCAGGGCGGGAGTGGGTAGCGGGACGGTTCTCTATCGATCGGCTTGCCGACGACCTGGCTTGTCTCTATCGAGACCTGCTGTCCAGGAAAGGACTGCTCAGGGGTCCTTGAGCCCGAAGACCGAGAGGCCCGGCCCGCCGACGTACAGGAGTTCGTGCAGGCCCACCCGACGAAGGACGACCGCTAGGGCGATGGCTATGCGCCAGCGCCCTTCCCGCTGTCGCCCGTCGGCGCTTGTGACGAGATCCAGCGTTGAGAACGCTCGCT
>JBFMCN010000063.1:0-4552 GCA_040754475.1 Actinomycetota bacterium
GGGTGCGTCTCGTCGACGTGCGGAAGGCGCTCGAGGGGCGGCGGTACGCAGCCAACGGGAGCGTGGTGCTCCAGGTGCGGGACCGCTTCTGTCCCTGGAACGAAGGTCGGTTCGAGCTCGAAGGCGGGCCCGAAGGCGCGACGTGCGGGTCCACGCGCGCCGGGCCGGACCTCGCGTGCAGGGTCGAGGACCTCGCCGCGGCCTTCCTGGGCGGCGTCTCACTCCGGGAGCTTCACCGAGCGGGACGGGTCGAAGAGGAGCGAGACGGCGCGCTCGCGAGGGCGGACTCGATGTTCGCGTGGGACCCGGCGCCCTGGTGCTCGTTCATGTTCTAAGGGGCTTCGAGCCGCCTGACGAGCGCCCGCTGCTAGTCCATCAGCCCCTGGATCACAAGCCACAGGCCGAGCGCGGCGAGGGCCAACGCGAGGATGGTCGTGAGGACGCGAAGGGCACGCTCGCTCACGCGGTGAGCGCCGGCGCCGAGGAGCACCATCCCCGAATCCATCGTGGACACGCCGGCGAGGAGTGCGACGGCCGTTAGGAACGCAAGTGGTCGCCCGCCGTCCTCGGCCGCGCTCGCCGCTACGGCCGCGCCGGTCGTGGCGAGGAACACGTAGACGCCGGGGTTCGCAACGACGGCGACGATCCCGCGGATCGCGGGGTGCAGGCCCGGCCGGGGTGCTTCCGCCTCGTGCGCTCGGCGGCTCTCCCGCAAGGCGTCCACGGCGAGCCACAGGAGGAACGCTCCGCCCACGACCTTCACCACGCGCAGGAAGGCGTCCGACGGCTCGATGGACGAGAGCCCCGCAGCAAGTAGGGCGAGCATCGCGCCGAACGTGAGGTTCGCTCCGGCCATCGCGCGCAAACCGCGGGACACGCCGCCGCGCGAGGCTTCCGAGAACAGGAGGAGCTGCACGGGTCCGGGGGACGCGCCCAGCGCGATCCCGAGCCCGAAGGCGGCCGCAGGATGGGCCAGGTCGAGGGCCACGCTTCGTCAGCTCCCCGACAGCCTGAGCTCGTCGACCCTGATCTCGTCGGCGTCCGCCGTGAGCAAGACGCCCTCGCACTCGGACAACGGCTCGATCCGGCGGCCGGTCAGGCCCAGGACGGCCTTCTCGATGAGCGGCGTGTGGCCGACGGCCAGGCCGCGCGATCCCTCCGGGGCCTGCCGGAGCAGTTCGGCCAGAACGGCGCCGAGGGCGATCGGCGTTCCGTCCGTCCCCTGCCCGGCGAGACCTGCGACCACCGTGCACTCGGGGAGCTTCGCCCGCAGCCCGGCGGAGAACAGGGCGAGGGTTTCGGCGGCACGCTTGGCCGGTGAGACGAAGACAACGTCGTAGCCGCCCACGAGCATCCGGCCGACGTCTTCCGCCTGGGTGCGACCCTCGGGTGAGAGCCGGTCGGCATCGGGATCTCGCCTGGCGTGTCTGCGAAGCTCGAGCTCCCTCACTCGGTCGATCCTTTCGGGTCCGGTGACGTATCATGCCCCGGCTCGTGAAGACTACCGGTCGCGTCGCCCTGATCGTCACCATCTGTGCCCTGCTCGCCGCGGGCTGCACCGGCGGCGACTCGAACGGGGACGCCGACGTGTCACCGAACGCCACTTGGTCTCCGAGCTTCAGCGTGCCGCCGGGCACCGCTCTGTACGTGTACTCCTTCCAGGGTCTGGTCGCGACCTTGGCGCTGAAGGATGCCCGGGGCACGCTCGAGATTCAGAACCGGACCGGGCGGGAGCTGCCGCCGCCCAGGTTCTACATCCTGGCCGCCGAAGACGGCCACCGCGTCGATGGAGCCGTAGCCTCACCCGCGGCGGTTCCCGACGGCCGGACGATGAGCTTCGAGGTCTCGTTCGGCGGCCTGGCGGAGGAGGACATCGGGCTGGTCGTGCTCCTCATGGGCACCGCGAACTACGGGGCGTTCATCGAGCAGTAGCCGGGCTGGAGATCGGGCGACTCAAGTTCCGGGAAGGCTCGGTCGAACGGAGGAAACGTGGACCTGCCGCCTCCGCCCCCGCGGCCCCCGCGCAGTCACCGCGGCCCCGCGACCAGACGGGGTCACGCGTTCGCGCGGGCTTGAGATGCCGGCCAAGGCGAGCGGGCTGGTCGGGTTGTGCCTGCTCGCCGTGTCATGCGTGAGCCTCCTTCATGAGGTGACGGATATCCGTTGTCCGTGTCGGCTGGGCGTGACACACGCCGTGATCGGCGGGGCAGGCGCAGCGTACGCTGCCTCGGGACTCCTCTTCGCAGTTGGCAGCGGGTGACGCTCGGGGGCTGGCCTGGCCCCGGGTACCGTCGGCGAGGGACCTGACGAAGGCCGGCATTCTGGGTCAGCGGCTTCGGGGCTCCGATCCGCCGGACTGAGCCCGGGCCATCACGAACAGCAGGTCGGAGAGCCGGTTCAGGTACCTGATCACGTGGGTGTTGACCTCGCCCCCCGACTCTCGGAGCGCAACCACGCGTCGCTCCGCGCGCCTGACAACGCTTCTCGCGACGTCGAGAACCGCCGAGACGGGGCTCGCGCCCGGAACCACGAAGGTGTCGGGCAGGGGGTTCGCCTTGACGAATTCGTCGATTCTGGTCTCGAGGTGTTCCACCATCTCAGGCGTGACGAGGGAGACGCGGGGTTCGAGCTTGTTGCGCCGCTTGGGGTTCGTGGCTAGGTCGGCCCCGACGACGAACAGTCCGCGCTGGAGCTCGAGGATCTGGCCCTGCAACACGGGATCGGTCGCCAGAGCGCGCGCGAGCCCGAGGATCGTTACGGCCTCGTCAACCGTTCCACAGGCTTCGACAACGGGATCGGACTTGGATACTCGGCCGCCGTGGAGCAGGCCGGTCGTGCCGTCGTCGCCTGCCCCGGTGTAGATGCTCGGCATCCGGGCTAGGATACCCGGGTTCATCAGGGCGCCCGCGCGCGTGGGGCGGCGGGGCTGAGCCGGTGGGAGGGCCGGGAGCAACGGGAGCCGCGCGAGGAACGGGGACTGCCGGAGCAACCCGAACCGCGGCTGGCACGACTGGCACTGGAGCTACTTCAGTTCTTGCGGAAACCCTGGGTATCGCGCATCACTAGAGTCTCCTGGTGCATCCGGGGCATACAAGCAACTCGGGATTTAGGAGGTTCGAGCAGTGATATGAGTGAGAAGGGCCCCAAGGGGAACGAAAGCCCCAAGCGCAACCTTGCTCTCAAGTGGAAGGAAAGCCGCGCTAGTTCTCCATATGCCAAAGTGGCACTTGTGGCTCGTGTGTCTCTTGTGCGTGAGGTGGAACGGTGATAGATTCACGTCGCAGTCGTGGGGCCGGGCGGCCGGCGCAAGCCGGGTCGCCTGAGTGGTGCCCGGCCGCCCTGCCCGACGTTCGTCGCTCCGCCGTCCGCCACCGCACCCGGCCGGCAAGGAGGAGGCATGGCTAGGTTCGGGACGGTCCTCACCGCCATGGTCACTCCGTTCTCGGAGGACCATGCGCTAGATCTCGACGGGGCGCAGCATCTGTCTGCCCACTTGCTGGATCACGGCACCGAGACGATCGTCGTCGCGGGTTCGACGGGCGAGTCTCCGACCCTCAGGCACCGGGAGAAGCTCGAGCTGTTCCGAGCTGTGATCGAGGCGACGAAGGGGCGGGGCAGGGTCGTCTGCGGAACCGGCACGTACAGCACGGCCGAGACGATCGAGCTCTCGCACGAGGCCGAGCAGGCGGGTGCCGACGGCCTGCTTCTCGTCACGCCCTACTACAACAAGCCTCCGCAGCGGGGGCTCTACGAGCACTTCTCCCGCGTCGCGGGGGCCACGTCTCTGCCGATCATCGCCTACAACATCCCCGGCCGGACCGGCACTCGGATCGAGCACGACACGTTGCTCCGGATGGCCGAGGTGCCGAACATCGTTGCGGTGAAGGACTCGACGGGGGACTTCCAGGCGATCTCGAAGCTGATCAGCGAGGCTCCGCCGGAATTCGAGGTCTACTCCGGAGACGACTGGGCGACGTTCGGATACATGTGCCTGGGCGCCGTCGGCGTGGTCTCGGTTGCCAGCCATCTCGTCGGTCCGCGCATCCGGCAGATGACCGACCACGCGGCCTCGGGAGACATCCCTGCGGCCCGCGAGATCCACGAGGAGCTCACTCCGCTGTTCAACACCCTGTTCATCACGACCAACCCGATCCCCGTGAAGACGGCCCTCGGCATCCTCGGCCTCCCCTCGGGCCCGCCGCGGCTTCCGCTCGTCCCGGCGACCCCCGAGGAGCGGTCGAGGATCGAGAAGGCGCTCGTGGATGCCGGGCTCCTCTAGGCGTTCGGCGACCCGGGCGCGGCCCGGGCCTGCGCGAATCGTCTTCCTCGGCGGCCTCGGCGAGGTCGGGCGCAACATGGCATGCGTCGAGCTCGAGGGGCGGATCCTCATCGTGGACGCTGGGCTCTCGTTCCCGCATGCCGAGAGGCCGGGCATCGACCTCGTCCTGCCCGACTTCGAGTACCTGCGCGAGCAGGCCGACCGTGTCGAGGCGATCGTGCTCACCCACGGGCACGAGGATCACATCGGCGCGCTTCCGTATCTGCTGCGCGA
>JBFMCN010000064.1:0-26537 GCA_040754475.1 Actinomycetota bacterium
GACTTGGCCCTGCGGTACTTCTCCGCGCTGCGTCGGGAGGTCGACTGGTACGTCGCCGAGCACGAGGCGGCCCGGGGCGAGCCGTTCACGTCGCTGTACGTGGGCGGGGGACGCCCACGCTCTGCTTGGACGAGCTAGCCGACGTGGTCGCGAGAATCCCCGTGTCGGAGAAACGGGCGGTGGAGGTGCTGCCCACGCACGGTACGCCGGAGCGGCTGGACCGGCTGGTCGGCATGGGGGGACCCGCAGGGGCCGACCATGAGCGGAATCAGGGGCTTCCGTATCCTCCAGGCGCTAGATCGAGACGATCTTGTCGGACTCCTGGATCAACTCATGCAGGTCCTTCATCGTGGACAGCGGGCAAAGCTCCGTACCTTGCGAGTTCCGCAGCTTCAGACAAGCCCCACAGGCCAGTATCTCTCCACCCTCATCCACGAAGGACTGCATCATCTGCCTGACGTTGAACGGCTCCGTCGTGTGACCCTCGCAGTCAACGCCTGCCCCGAGCAAGAAGACTCTGACCTCATCGCCCGCCTCGAGCGCAAACACGCCCAGCCGGAAGCCGTTCCAAAGAGCCTCCGCCTCCGTCGAATAGAAGACAAGTCCCAACTTCATGCGTACCCCTTCCACACCAGAATCCTGACGAGATGTCGCGGTGAGTCAATGTGCCCGTCCTCGATCATGAAGCCCCCCTCTTCGATCCACCGGCACAACCCTTCGGCTTCGGTCGCACCGACATGGGGGCCTCGCGGCCTCCTGGGATCGTAGTCCAGTGAATCAGCCCCGACCCTTCCGCCCGGCGAGAGAATGCGAAACGCCTCCCGTAGCGGAGCAAGGGGGTCGTTCTCATGGAGGATGGAGGTGCTGTACGACCGCGTCCTTCCCGAGAACGGGATCAGCCACCGCCGGCGTGTGCTCCTCCGCGCAAGACGAACCGAAGGCGGTCGCCCGCGTCCTTACGGCGCTCGCGAATGGCACACGCCTTCGCATCGTCGGCGAGCTCATGCACGGGCCGGTCTCGACCGGCGAGCTCGCTGAGCGGCTCGACCAGCCGTCATCCGGGCAGCTCTTCCATCACCTCAAGGAGCTGCTCGCGGCCGGCGTCATCCATCAGCCCGTTCGCGGCACGTACGCGCTCCGGCGGCAGCACGCCGTGCCGCTGCTCGCAGTGCTCTCGGCGGCAAGCGATCTCACGCCATCGCCCAGTGGCGAGGTGGAACCGGCTTGACCGGGTCGCGGCTCCGCGGCCGGCTGGAAGCATTTCGAGCCAAGCACTCGATCCCGGCGCTCGGGGCGGGCGTCGTCGGCCGTGACGGCCTACTGGACGCCGACGTCGTGGGAGTTCGGCTCCGGGATGGGGACGACCCCGTTCAACCCGAGGACCGCTGGCACCTCGGGTCGTGCGGGAAGTCGATCACCGCGGCGCTGTACGCCCGGCTGGTCGAACGCGGCGACGCCGCCTGGGGGGCCCGGCTGGCCGATCTCTTTCCCGACCTCGCCGGCTCGCTCGATGCGGGATGGAGCCTAATCACGATCGACGACTTGTTCGTCTCCCGCGGTGGCCTGCCCGCGAACCTCGCCAGGTCGGCGATGCAGACGGCCTTCGCCGACCCGAGGCCGATCCGCGAGCAACGCACGGAGGTGGCGGCCCAAGCTCTCGCCCGTCCTCCGCGCCGGCCGGGCCGGTTCGTGTACTCCAACCTCGGCTACATCGTGATCGGCGCCGCGATCGAGCGGATCACGGATCGGTCCTACGAGGACGCGCTCGCCGCGCACGTCCTCGAGCCCCTGGGCATCACCTCGGGGGCTTCGGCCCACCGCCCGAGATCTGGGGGCACGGTGGGCGCATGCTGCTGCTCGGCTCCTTGGGCCTCGTCGGCCTCAGACGCGGGGGACCGGCCGATCCCAAGCGCATCGAGTCGGACAACCCGCCGGTGATGAGCCCGGCCGGCCGCCTGTACCTCAGCCTCGAGGACTGGGCGAGCTTCCAACGCCTCTTCCTCACGAACGGCGGCGACTTCCTTCGCCCCGAGACCGTCGAGTGGCTCCTCACGCCGGCCACCGGCCGCGGCCCGCAGCACGCCCTGGGCTGGGCGCCCGTTCGCCGGTCCGCCGGGGCCTCGTTCGGCCAGCAGGGTTCGAACACCTACTGGGTCGCGACGGCGCTGATCGACGATCGCCGCCAGCGGACAGCCATGATCGTGTGCAACGACGGGCGCATCCGGATGCTGCAGCAGACGCCGAAGCTGGCCCTCGAGCTTCTCGCGATGACGCCGGCCTGAAGCCGCTCAGCCTCGCGCTGCGTGTGCGGCTGAGCCGTACCCCTCCGGCAGTTCGGGATACTCTGCGGCGACTACCGCCCACGACCCGCTCCGCGGACATGCTCGCGGCGCTCCTCGACAACATGCACATGCGTGTCTGGTCGAAGCCAACCGATAATCACTCGGCGACGTTGTGCTCTGCGAAACGTCGGGGGCAACGTCGGGAGGAAGGGATGCCGCGCACAGACCGGATTCTCCGAGGTGTCCTTGTCTTCGGTCTCGTCGCGTCTGGAGCCTGCACGAGTTCGACGGAAGTCGACCACACGCCGAGCTCGCCCGTCGTCACGACCAGCTCCGGAACGCCGCCTCAGGTCAACTCGCTCGCGACGCTGGACCTCCGTCTCTTCGTTGACGGCGCGATCGTCGCGGTCACCGACGGCAAGGAAACGGCGCTTGCCCGGTGGCCATCCACGACCGCCCCCTACGAACCGCCGGTCGAGGCAAGGCACGGATTCGTCGGCCTGACGTACGCGCGCCGCGGGCAGGCGCTGTGGTACGTGACCGCCAAGGGGGCGAGGCGTCTGGCAAGCCCTGTCTCGCAGGGCTTCGTCGTTTCCGCGCTCGGGACGTACGTCGCGTTCGGGAAGACCGACCTCACGTCGAGACGGGGTTCCACACACCTGGTGCTGGTCGGGGGCCCCGGGTTCGCGCGTGTGGAGGCCGAGACCTCGCTCCCCAACGTGCACGCTGTGGCATGGGGGTTCGTCGGGCCCCACGTCTTCGTGGGTTGGGGCGATGGTGCAGCGGTGAGCCTCGGTATCTGGAATCCGGCCTCCGGGACCGTCACCAAGCTCCCCGCATACACGCGCGCCGGTCCCACCGACCAGGAAGGCGGCCGCGTGGTGCTCTTCCAGGGCGACGGCGGATGCTGGGGGATCACTACCTGGCCGGCAAGGGTCTGGCCGTCGAGGGATCCGGGTGCGGACTGCAACACGCGCCCCATGGCCTTCTCACCCTCGGGATGCTTGCTTGCCGGGATCTCCGGCACCGTCGACAGCGGATTCGCCGGGGGCCCGCGAAACCGTGTCCTTGTCACGGACGCGACCGACACCAGGACGGTGTTCCGCAGCCCGCCGATGCCGGGCGCGTTCCAGGCTGCGTGGGAAGACGAGTCGCGGCTGCTGGTGCTCGCCAGGGAGCAGAGGGGTGGCGGCGCTGTCCTTTGGCGGTGCGATCTCGACCTTCGGCGGTGCGAGCGCGTGTGGGCGCTGGAAGGCGGCTCCGAGCGATACGGCACGTGGATCGTGCCGAAGTCGCCCTCCGCATAGGCAGGCGGGCTGCATGCCCGTCTCTTGTCTCGGCCTTACCGGACCAGGAGCACCGGGCACGTCGCGTGGTGGACGACCTTGTTCGCCACGCCGCCGAGCAGGATGCTCTTGAACTCGCTCATGCCGCGCGTTCCCATCACGATCAGCTCCGCGCCCGAGCTCTTCGCCACCTCGATGATCTGCTCCGGCGTTTCGCTGGGACGCACACGGCGGATCACGCCTGTGGCCTCGACACCGGCCTCACGGAACATGCTCACGACCTGATCGACGAGGGCCTGAGCGGTGATGGGCGGTCCGAGATCGATGTCCGCGCCCTCGTAGCGCTCGTACTCACGTGCGTGCATCACCGTCACGATCGCCGCGTACCGCTTTGCGAGATCGATCCCGATCTGTATCGTCTTGCTGCTCTGCGGCGATCCGTCGACCGCTACCAGGATGTGCCGGAACATCTCCCTCCCCCGAACCGCCGACAGGTTATCGCTCTGAGCCCACCTTCTGATCGGCCGCCTCGGCTGCGGAAATCGCCAGCAGTTGCCGTCGCGCCTTGGCGAAGTACGCGACCGCCACTGGGAAGCCGATGCCGATCGGCGCCCCCGCTATCTGCCACTTGATCCAGTCCGCGCGCCGCATCCCTGATCGTTCCCACGCACTCTCCGGGTGCGTCGCCGCGTCCACAGCCCCCCACGCCGGCAGGCCGATGAGCACGACACCGAGCAACAGAAGCCCAAGTTGCATGGTAGGGACGTCCAGCAGCTTCATGCCCGAGGCGAACAGCACCAGGACGAGGATCGGTCGGATCAGGCCGTCGGGGGCTCTTGACGACAGCCGAGCACCCACGTACACGGCCGGCAGCGCTCCGATCAGGAGCGAAACCGTCAGACCGACCCGGAAGTCCCCGACCATGATGTGCGCCAGGGCAGCCGACGCCACCAGCGGGGTCGCCTGCGCAAGATCGGTTCCCACAAGGTGTCCACCACGGAGCGAGGGGTAGAGAAGCATCAGGCCGACGATGACGATCGATCCGGAGCCCACGGAGGTGAGACCGACGAGCATTCCCCCTACCACTCCGATCAGGATCGTGGGCACGATCCGGACGTGGAGCGTCTGTCCGGGCAGAAACGTGACCCTCTTGCCTGCTCGCGCCGCGGCGCTACGCCTGCCCTGAAGCCATGCCCGAAACACCATCGCCCCCGCGGCCAGCGCCAGGGTCCATCCGAGGAAGGTCTTCGTCACGGCCTCCACGCTCGCGGACTCTCCCGAGGAGTGGAGAATGAACACGCCGGCGAAGGCAGCAGGTATCGAGCCCACACAGAGCCACTTCACGAGCTCCCAGCGCACGGTCCCCCTGCGGATGTGGACGCCGGCGCCGACCGGCTTGATCACCATCGCGGCGACCAACTCCGACGACACCGCCGCTGTGGGGTTGATCCCAAAGAAGATCAGCAGGATCGGGGTCATGAGAGCACCGCCACCCACGCCGGTCAGACCGACGGAGAACCCGACGAACGCAGACGCGAGCGCGATGCTCCAGTCGATACCCACGTGCGGGCCTTACCTCCGGGATCGAGGGTCCCTCTAGGCGAGGCGAAGGCCGCAGCCTACCCCACCGCCGGAGCGCGGCACAAGCCTTCGGCCGGGTCTTCCGCGAGAACGGCACCGACCAAGGTCGGCTCGTCTGGCATGGAGCGCTTGGTAGTACGCTGTCGGTTCCGGGCGTCGCCTGGTGATCCTCGACGAGCGACCGATAACCGAGCCTATCTGCAGGCCGACTCGCCTCTCGCCTTCGGATCGAGCTGACCGCACCGCCGGAGGTGGCCATGGCAAGAGCCGGCAGAGACATACTGCTCGGGGCGCCGCGCCCCGGTAAGGGTGCTGAATCCCGACCCGCGAGGGGCCGCAGGTGCGCCGAGCCGGAATGTGGGACCGTGCTGTCGACCTACAACCGCTCGAGCACGTGCTACCTGCACACCCCGCCGACGCACCGGCATCCGCTGGCGCGTGCCTGACGAGAAGGCCGGCCGAGATCCGCGACGGCACTATCTAGGAGACCGACATGGCCGAAACCTTCGGCAAGCGGAAGCGCCGCGACGTGGCTGCCAGGAAGGCGGCCGCCTACGAGGAGCGGCGCGTCGCCCGCGCTGCCCGAAAGAAGGATCGTCAAGCTGGCCTGATCGAGCCGGGTTCGCCGATCGAACGCGCGGAACAGAGCGAGTGGCCCCCCGCGGGTGACGGTTCGGGCGGACCAGACGACGACAGGAACGCTGGAGCCTGACTGGGCAGCAACGCTTCAGGTGCAAGGGAGACGCGAGGTCTCCCTTGCGCACCGTCTCGGTACTACTGTGCGAGCCTCACGCTCGAGGCCTGCGGGCCCTTCGGGCCCTGAGTGACCTCGAACTCGACCTTCGCCCCTTCGTCGAGGTTCCTGTAGCCGTCACCCGCGATCGCGCTGAAGTGCACGAACACGTCGGCGCTGCCGTCTTCGGGAGTGATGAAGCCGTAGCCCTTCTCGGCGCTGAACCACTTCACGGCGCCTGTCGTCATGATGCAATCCCCTCCTTTCGTCGCGTTCCGAGCCTTGTTGCTGCTCGTCGGCGCCCGGTGCGATACCGGGGAGGGAACTGCTCGAGGCTAACCGCAAACGGTGCCCTCGCTGCTCACAGTACCAGGACCGCCCGAGGTCAGGATCGGCCGCTCGCCGTGACAGCGTCCTGTCTGTTCGCCATGGAGTTCCGAAACAGGTGGAGGAGTGGGTCCTCGACCAACAGACGACGCTCCGCCTCGGTGACGAAGCCGTAGGGTCCGGCGCACCCGCTCGCTCGCTCCCAGATCGGCGTGTACGCAGCCGCAGAGACCCGGCGCCACGCGTTCTCGTTCACCTCCCAGCCGGGTCCCAGCGCGCCGAGTCGTTCCCATCCGCGGTGCTCGATCCGCACGCGTGTCGTGGAGTCCCTCCGCTCCTTGAACGTGATCGCGACCTCGGTTGTGTCGGCGCCGTCCTCGCGAAGGTGCCACCGGTAGGCCAGGCGGCTGGGTGGCTCCCACTCCGTGACCTCGCCCCAGTCGAGCTCGATTCCCCCGGTCGTACGTTCGTAGATCCGTCCCCCTACGCGGGGCTCCAGGACGATGTCGAGTGCCCGCTCGCCGGCGACGGTGTGCTCGGTCGGCCACCAGCGCGCGATTTCGGATGTCCAGACCTCGAACGCGCGTTGGGCCGGACAGCGGACTCTCAACGACAGGCGAAGCGGTGGGTTCCCGCTCACGCCTTCCTCTCCTCGGTGTTCTCGGCCACCATCCGGAACCTGGTGGCCGCATCCGTCCACACCTTGGTGAGGTACGTACGCACGGCGTCCACGCCCTCATCATGAAGCCGGTAGATCCGCCTTGTCCCTTGGGGTTCCTCGGTCACCAGCCCCGCTTCGCGCAGAAGCCTCAGATGCCGCGACACCGCAGGCCGGCTGATCGGCATGGCGTCGGCGATCTCACGGACGGAGCGCCCGCCCTCGCCGAGGAGCTCGACGATGGCCCTGCGGTTCGAGTCGCCGAGCGCTTCGAACGGGTCGCCGGATGCCTTGATTGATCTCATGTCGCCTTCCAGCGATGGTAGAAGACGTTGAGCAGCTTGACGAACTCGGCACTGGCCTTGCGTCCGCCGGCCGGGGCGGGGTGGCTGTCGGTGGATGAACTCCCGTAGGCCAGGTAGTTGTTGTTCACCGTCTTGATGCGCTGAACGGCGCCGTTCCACCAGCGGTGGTGGTTGCCGCTCGCCCGGCCCAGGTCGTTCTTGTTGGGTCCACCGCCGTTGCTGGTCAGCACGTTGTAGAAGTCGAAGACGGCCGCGTTCTCGTAGTCGTAGTCGTCCAGCCAGTCGTTGATCAGCCAGTTGGCCACGGCGCGGGCGTTGGCCGCATGGGCGGCGTCGGTCGCCTTCTTCACCAGCGGAGGGGTGACGATGAGGACGAAGAGCTTGTCCTGGCGCGTGGAGAAGTAGTTCAGGAGGTCGCGGTACAGGCCCTTGACGTTGGCCACGGTCATGTACTCGGAGCCGGCACCCTGGCCGCGCAAAGGGTTGTTGCCCGTCGTGGGTGGATCGCCGGGCTTGCCCGAGATGTGGGAGTTGGGGAAGCAGGACTTGAACATGATGATCTCGTTCTCGCCGCCGGGGTCGTTGGCCAGGCGCGAGTACGAGGAGTGCTGGTCGCTCTCGGTGAAGAGAGCATTCATGAAGACGTCCCGTCGGTCGCTGCGGAACCAGGTCCACCAGTGGCCGATGTCGGTGTAGGAACCGATCGGGCCGCCCAGGGTGGGAGCATTGGGGCCCCAGCCGTAGTTGGTGTCGCTGACGAAGTACTTGTTGTTCCGCAGCGTGATGCCCAGGCGGCCGTGGCCGTCGCCCAGCCAGGCCTCGCCGGTGGAGTGGTGGATGAAGATGAGCTTCACCGGGCTGGCCGGCGGCTTGGGATCGTCGGCCGCCGGCGGGCGGAGATCCACCGCCGGCCCGGCCTTAGGGGATGCCGCCGCCGCCATTACGCCGGTGACGCTGAGCGCCAGCAACACGATCAGGAAGAACGGTCCTCTGGTCTTCATGCTCCTCCCCCTCAAGTTGATCCCGCGCCCACGATCGTACGCGGCTGGCCTCACGCCGTTCACCGCAATTATCGGCAGCAGCCGGGCTGATTCCCAAGGCTCACCCTAGCCAGTCGTGGCCTTCTGCGCCGGACCAGGACTCCTGCGCCGGATGCTCCTTGCCAGTTGCCCGGCAGAGGAGCACCGCAGGTCAGATTCCATTCCTGCCGGGACGTGTGCGAGAGACTGGGGTCGAGGACGAGGGAATGCGCCGATGAGGGGCACCAACCGCAATGCCATCCGCGTGCTCGTATCCCTTGAGACGCTAGCGTTCCTGGCGGTCGGTGGGTACGGACTTCTTCCTCCGAAGGCGCTTCCCGCAGCGGCCGGAGCCCGTGACTTCTCCGCGGGCCGCGCTCTCGATCACGTGACCAGGATCGCTCAGGAGCCCCACCCGATGGGCTCGCCCGCAAACGCCCGTGTTCGCGACCACATCGTGAGACAGCTCGAGGAGCTCGGTCTCGAGCCCGTGCTCCAGACAATCCGGGTGCCGGACTACTACGGGGATCCCACTGACACCCTGACGCTGGTCAACGTGGCGGCCGTGCTGCCCGGAGAAGATCCCACGGGAGCCGTTGCCCTCATGGAGCACTGCGACACGGTGCCCACCACGCCAGGCGCCAACGACGACTCAGCGGCGGTGGCGGCGATCCTCGAGACGGCTCGTGCCCTCCGGGCGGGACCTCCGCTCCGAAACGACGTGATCCTGCTCTTCACCGACGGAGAGGAGCCCGCCCCCCGCTACGGCGCCTCCGCCTTCGTGGAGCAGAGCCCGTTGGCGCGCCGGATCCGACTGATCGTGAACTTCGAGGCCGTCGGGAGCGCCGGCCCATCGACGCTGATCGAGATCGGCGGCCCAGGATCGTGGGTCGTCGCGGAACTCGCTGAGGCCGTCCAGCACCCCGTGATGTTCTCCTGACGGAGACGCTCGACGCCATCGGCGGTTCAGACTCGGACCTGACCCCGTTCCACGAAGAGGGCATTCCGGCTCTGTATCTCGCCTATCTGCACGGATCGCCCATCTACCACCGCTGCTGACGTCCCGGAGCGGGTCAGCCTCAGCAGCCTCCAGCACCATGGCTCCAACGCGCTCGCGGTGGCACGCCGCTTCGGCGACCTCGACCTGACTTCGCTGCCGACGGGCGATGGATGCGTCTTCTTCTCGCTCTTCGGCAGGCTCGTGGTGCGGTACCCAGAGGACTGGGCACTTCCTTCGGCGGCCGTGGCCGGCTTGGCCCTGGCCGGCGCGATCGCCCTTCGAGCCCCCAAGAGGAAGCGGTGGTTGCGGTCACTCCTGATCGGCTCCGCGACCGTGCTCATCACAGTGCTCAGCGCCGCGGTTCTCGCAACGTTGAGCTGGCAGGTGCTCGCCCGAGCCCGCAGGACACCCGGGATCGTGGAGAGCTACCTCTACCTGGCCGGGATCATCACGCTGTCTGCGGGCATCTCGGTTCCTCTGCGACGCGCCGTCGTGTCTCGACTGGGCCGGCCTGACACCGCCGGAGGGGCCGTGCTCGTTTTGGTGGGTCCTGGGAGCCATCACCGCGATTTGGCTGCCTGGTGCCTCCTATCTCTTCGTCTGGCCGGCGTTCGCTGCGTCGATCGTCCTCGCGTGGAGTGACCGTGTGGGACCGAAGCCCTCCGGTGGGTACCGGCCCACGATCTGGTTCGGGGCTGTGGCCGCCCCCACCATCCTTCTCCTTGTCCCTTGCATAGACACGTTCTTCCAGATGGCTCAGCCAAGGCCCGGCAATCCGGACTCAGAGGTGTTTGTGGTCATCTCGATCGCAGCGGCACTCGCATCACTTGTGATCGAGCTGACCCGCCCATTCTCGTTCGCCGGCACCGTCGTGCCGCCGTCGGACCCGCCCGCCTAGGGCTCGGGTATCCAGAACTCCACGATCGTTCCGGCCCCCGGCGAGCTGGTGACGCGGAACATGCCCCCGACGAGCTCGGCTCGCTCCCGCATCGAGATGAGCCCGACATGACCCGGAGCGGATTCCCCCAACGCCTCCGGATCGAACCCCACGCCGTCGTCCCGGATCCTCACGTGGATCCTCCTGTGCTCGAGGGCGAGGTCGATCTCGACATGCACCGCCTTCGCGTGCTTGCGCACGTTCGTCAAGGCCTCCTGGGCAAGGCGATAGATGAGCACCCTGGTCTCGAGGCTTGGCTCTGCTTCGAGCCTGTCGTGAACCGTCACCTCCGGATCGTCCTCTCGGCGGGAGGTCTCGATGTACTCGCGAAGCGCAGGCCCAATACCCTCTCGGTCCAAGGCCGCCGGCCGGAGCTTGAAGACGAGGTTCCGGAGCCGGGCGGTGGCCTCTTGTACGGTCTCCTCGAGCTTTCCGATGCTCCCTGACTCCTGGGCATCGCGCAGCTCGTTGCGTAGGATCGCCAGGCGCATCCCGACGGCGGTCATGAGCTGGATCGAGTCGTCGTGGATGTCGTTGGCGATCCGAAGGCGCTCTTCTTCCTGGGCCGCGACGAGCCGCTGAACCAGCACCTGCCGCTCCTTGTCCACGGCGCGCAGGGCGTCGAGGCTGGCCCGCAGCTGCTGCTCCGCTCGAATTCGCTCGGTGACGTCCCGCGCGATCGCGTGGATCGCCTCGACGTTGCCCTGGCCGTCCCGGATCGGAACGACCTGGAGCTCGAGCCACGTGAGCGTCGCGTCCTTCCGGACCACCCTCAGCGTGAACGGCGCGGAGTAGTCGAACGGCGAGCTCAGGATCGGTTCCAGGAGGTGCCGGTCCTCTGGATGCGCGAGCGCGGTCCAGAAATCCGGGTTGGCGTAGAGCTCCTCCGGCGAGTAGCCCGTGATGGTGGTCACCGAGGGGCTCACGTACTCTAAGGCGGGTTCGGGCAGTATCCGGTAGCGCAAGACCACGTCGTTGGCGTTGTCCGCAAGGAACCGGAACCGCTTCTCGCTCTCGCGCAGCGCCTGCTCGGCCAGCTCCCGCTCGGTCAGATCTCGGGCCACGATCAGCACCGACTCGACCTCGCCGCTCGGCCCTTGCTCGATGATGCCGTGGGACTCGAAGAAGCGGGGACCCCTGACGGTCGGCCACCACGCCGAGAACACGAACCCCTGCCCCGTCTCGAAGGCCTCGCGGAGGTGCTCCTCCCACTCGCGCGCCAGCGCCTCCTCGAGCTTCAGCTCCCGCACGTGCCGGCCGACGAGCTCCTCACGCGAGCGCCCGACGACCCGCAGCATCTCGCGGTTCACGTGACGGTAGCGGAGGTCGGTCCCGACGCGAATGATGACGTCGGGGGCGTTCTCCGACACCGCGCGGAATTCGCGCTCGCTCCGCTCCAGCGCGTCCCGCATGCGCCCTTCCTCGATCGCGGCGCCGAGCGCGCTCGCGGCAACCGTCATCGCGTCGACGATTGAAGCTTGCCAGGTTCGGGGGCCGCACGAGCTGATCAGGGTAAGGCTCCCAAGCCAACGATCGCCGGAGAACAGCGGGGTGGAAAGCGTGGACCCCGCCCCCAACTCCTCCAGGAACTCCCGCATGGGCGTAGGGGCGTCCCGGACATCGCGTGGGATCACCTCCCCCTTCTGCAGCCCCGCGGCCTGGTCCCCGTACCCCATGGCGGTGGCGTCCATCCTCTGCACCCTCGGTGAGATGTGCGCCAGACCCGGCGCAGCCCACTCGAAACTGGCACTAACCACGATCCTGCCGTCGGTGGCCTCCTCGGCCTCGATCACGATCACCCGGTCGACACCCACTGCCTCGCCGAGCCTCGCAAGGGCCTCGAGCACGACCGCCTCTCGAGAGCCCTCCCTATGGAGGTGCTGTGCAACGAAAGCGACGGCCTCCAAGACGGCCTCTCGATGGTGGACAGTCTCCTCCGCCGACTTGCGCTCGGTGATGTCGAACACCACGCCATGCATCAGCGGCCGGCCGTCAGCCGCCGTCACCGGCGCGGCACGGTCGTGCACCCAGATCGTGCGGCCGTCCTTGGTGATCAGCCGGTACTCGGCCTCGTAGGGAATGCCTTGCGCCTTCGCGGCGTCGACCACGCGGAGGACGCGTTCACCGTCGTCAGGATGCAGGGCCCGCAGCATGATGCTGGGATCGCCCATCACCTCGGCGACGGTGTATCCGACCAGGGACTCAACCTGCGGGCTCACGTAGACGAAGCCCTCGTCGCGAGCGCCCACGAGATACGTCACAGCCGGAATCTGCTCGATCATCCCCCGGTACCTGGCTTCAGCCGCGTCCCGCTGCTCCTCGGCCCGCCGCCGGTCCGTCACATCGAAGAAGGAGGCCGAGTACCCGGTCTCCATTCGATGCGCGTGCACCTCGAACCATCGGTCCCCTACGTCGTTGCAGGTCTCGAAGCGAGCTGACTTCCCCGACGCGAGGAATTCCTGGACCACCTCGGCCACACCCGGATCCGGGATCCTGGGAAGGAGATCCCAGACCACCTTCCCGAGCAGCTCCTGCCTGGGCTTCCCCCAGAGGCGCTCCGCCATCGAGTTCACATAGGTCAGGCGGAGCTGATCGTCGACGGTCAAGAACCCGACGGGGACCTCCTCGACGAGGGTGAAGTAGGGCTGTCGCCCGTGGGCCCCTCCGTGAGCCCACTCGGGCCGCACCCCGGCCCTCCCCAGTGCCCGGCGGACGGCGGGACCGATCTCCTCCAGGCGATCTCTGCGAACGAGATCGGTTGGCCCCGGAACGTGCTCGGATGTCTCGGCCGCCTGCTCGTCACCTGGGTTGCGGGAAACGAGCAGGAAGGGTACGTCCGGGCGCTCCTCATTGGCAGTCTGCAGGGCCTGGATGCTCGAGAAGGTGGGGAGCGAGTCGTCGGCGAGGATCACGTCGGGCGCGAACTCCCCGAGGGCCCGACGGAACGTACCCTCGTCCTCCACCCTCTCCACGATCGGGTGGAACCCCGCTCGGTGCAGTTCCTGTTCGAAGAGCTCCGCCTCGTGCGGGTCGCCCTCGACCAGGAGCACGCGCAGGTCGTCCGCCGCCATGTCCATTCTCCCCCGGACCGTTCGGGCACCAGGAGTGGGACTCGACCTCTCCTACCTTATCGTTCGCCGTCCGCCTGCGGTGAATCCTGACTGCGTCCAGGTGCACGGAAGGGTTCGGGTAGACTTGCTGGTGAGCCCCAAACGGCAGTCCCGTCTCAGTTCCCGCGTCGCCGTCCGGCGGACCGCAAATGTGTCGGAACCTCGACGGGCTTCGCATCGGGGGTCAAACGCGACTAGCGAACGGGCTGAAGGAGGAGACGTCGGTGGGCACGGCACGAGACCCGATCGGCGTACCGAGCATGCTGACCCAGGAAGGCAAGCTCCTGCTCGAGCGCCGTGCGCAGCACCTGCTGGACGAGGTCCTCCCCGCGATCGCCTTGCGATTGGAGGAGCAGGATCGTGACGCGCAGGTGGAGGCGGAGTACCGTCGCGCCACCGACGAGCTGGCCGACATCCGGTACCTGATCCGCCGCGCGCTGGTCGCCGAGGAGACCCCGGGCGATCCGCAGGTCATCGAGGTGGGAGACGAGGTCACGGTGGGCTTCGAGGACGGGTTGACCGAGCGCTACTTGATCGTGCATCCGGTGGAGGCGACCCTGGACGATCTTCGGATCTCTGCGGAATCGCCGTTGGCGCGGGCTCTTCTGGGGAGGCGGATCGGCGAGGAGGTCGAGGTCGAGGCTCCTGCCGGCCCGTATCGCTGCACGATCGTGGCGGCGCAGGTGCGGAACCAACAGGGCGCCCGCGTCCCCCAGGAGCCGAGCGCCACGTAGCCTCAGCAGACGGTCATCATCGAGCCGGTGAGCGTGGCCGCGCACGTCATGCGCACGTCCAGGCCCCCCACCCCTTGACGTGAGCCCACCGGATTCCGAGCAGCACGTTCGCACGGGCGTTGGCCCAGCCGGGGAACGGCCGCTGCCAACGGGGGAACATCCTGGGCCGGAGCCACTCGCGCGCCCGCTTCCGCCATTCGCTGATCTGATACACGCCGAGGTCTCCGTGACCGTCGTCTGCCCAGGGTGCGAAGCTCGACTCGCACTCGGCGACCTCGAGGGCCTTCTCCACACCACCGGGAACCGGCCAGCGCCGCTCCGCACAGCGAATGATCGCCGAGACGCGGCGCACCACGGTTTCGTGCGTCATCTTGGGACGGATGTTCATCATCCTGGGCTTCGTGCACGGGCGGAACCGGTTTGCGTTCTCCGCCGCCGCGGCCTCAAGATGGCGCGGCCGGGTAGATGCCTGGTGGCCCTGACTCACCGGTGGACTCCCCACAAGGATCACGGCGATCAGGGCTGTGATCGCGACTGCTCGTCTCAACGCTTGGCACCTCGCTTCGCCGTTGCCCGTCTCCGGGACGGGACGCCTACGCGGTCGGTCGTGGAGAGGCAGCACCTCCTTCGGGGATTCGGGCCGTCCTGTTTGAGGGCGCGCAGCATCGCTCGCCCGCGCGGCTGCGGGAGACGAGGCAGAGCCTCATCACGGGCAGCGTCTCACCAGCTGGGGCTACTCTCCCCCGAACGCCTTGATCTCCTCCAGCTCCTGAGCCGAGAGCTCCCGCGGAACCTCGCCGCGGGCCACCTTCTCGGTCTGGACGTGCTTACGGATGTCGTCGACGATCTCGGGATTCGCCAGCGTGGTCGTGTCACCGACGTCGGCGAAGTTTGAGACCGCGGCGATGACCCGACGCATGATCTTCCCGGAACGCGTCTTGGGCATGTCCGGAACGATCCAGACGTTCTTCGGGCGCGCGATCTTGCCGATCTCGTGTTCGATCGCCTTGGCCACCTTCGCCTCGATCTCCGGGCTCGGCTCGTACCCGGGCTTGAGAGACACGTACATCTCGACCGCCCTGCCCCGCAGCTCGTCGACCACCGGCACCGCGGCGGCCTCGGCGATCTCCGGAACGGTGATGCTTGCCGATTCGAGCTCCTTGGTCCCGAGCCGATGCCCGGCCACGTTGATCACGTCGTCGACCCGGCCGAGGATCCGCAAGTAGCCGTCGGCGGCCTGGACCCCGCCGTCCCCCGAGAAGTACGGCCAGTCGCGCCAGTCCTTGCTCTCCCTGTTCTTGCAGTACTTCGCGTAGTAGATCTGAATGAACCGCTCGGGCTGGCCCCACACCGTCTGGAAGATCCCGGGCCAAGGATTGCGTATGCAGATGTTCCCGGCCCGGCCGCTCCCGGCCCCGACCACATCGCCCATCTCGTCATAGATCACCGGGAAGATCCCCAGCACACCCGGACCGCAGCTGCCCGGCTTCATCGGTTGCAGCGCAGGAAGCGTGCTGCCGAGGAACCCGCCGTTCTCGGTCTGCCACCAGGTGTCGACGATGGCGGCCTCGCCCTTGCCGACCACCTGGTGGTACCAGCGCCAGACGTCCGGCTCGATCGGCTCGCCCACCGTGGTCATGTGCTTGAAGTGGTAGTCGTACTTCGCCGGCTCATCCGGACCGAGCTTGCGGAGCATACGGATCGTGGTGGGTGCGGTGTGGAAGATGTTCACCCCCAACCGCTCGGCGATCCGCCACGGGCGACCAGGATCCGGATACGTGGGCACGCCCTCGTAGATGACGCTCGTCGTCCCGAGCGCCAAGGGGCCGTAGACGATGTAGGAGTGGCCCGTGATCCAGCCGATGTCGGCCAGGCACCAGTAGGTGTCCTCGGGGTGGATGTCCTGGTAGTACTTCGACGTCCCCGCGACGTAGGCGAGATAGCCACCGGTGCTGTGCTGGCACCCCTTGGGCTGGGCCGTGGTGCCGCTCGTGTACATGAGGAACAGCGGAGCTTCGGCGGGCATGGAGACCGGCTCGACCACCTTCCCACCGTGCTCGGCCAACAGCTCGTCGACGAAGAAGTCCCGCCCGTCGACCATCGGGCTCTCGGACGCGTACTGGCCGGGATGGCGCCGCCACACTAGGACCTTGTCGACCCGGCCGCCGAGCTCCTCTGCCTTCGCCACCGCCTCGTCGGCCTTCACCTTGTGGTCGATCAGGTGACCGGCCCGGTAATAGCCATCCATCGTCACAAGGATGTTGCTGCCGGAGTCCGCGATCCGCTCGCCGCAGGCCGTGCCGCTGAATCCTCCGAACACCTCGGAGTGGATGACGCCGAGCCGCGCGCAGGCGAGCATCGAGACCGGCAGCTCCGAGACCATGGGCAGGTGGAAGGTCACACGGTCGCCCTCCTTTACCCCGACGAAGTCCCGTAGCAGCGCGGCGAAGTCGTTCACCTGTCGGTAGAGCTCCTGGTAGGTGATCGCTACGGGCTCCTCGTCCTCAGGCTCCGGCACCCAGATGATCGCTGCCTGGTTCCGTCTCTTCGTCAGATGGCGATCCACACAGTTGTAGGAAGCGTTCAGTCGACCTCCCACGAACCACTTCCAGAACGGCGGGTTGCCGGTGTCGAGCGTCGTGTGCCAGTAGGCATCCCAGCTGAGCAGGTCCGCGTACTCCTTGAAGCATTCCGGGAAGTCCTCTTCGCTGAACCGCTCGAAGATCGCCGGGTCGGCGGCGTTCGCCTGCCCTATGAATGCCGTGGGGGGATAGACGTACTCCTCCTCACGCCAGTGAACCGCGATCTGCGCCTCAGAGACTACCGGCCCGCCTTCAGCTCCCATCGCTCCACCTCCAACCACAGGACGACGCTCCATTCTCCGGGCGAACGACTCGCTCCGCGTAGGGCGCCTGGCGCAAACGTCACGGGCCGTTCGACCCACGCCCGTCCCCACGGTGCCCGGAGCACAAGCTCGACGTCCAGAGCCCCACAATCGGCGGCCCGAACGTCGCCCACTATGGTACAGAGCGACACGAGCAGATCCGCGCGCCGGAAGCCGCCTGCTTCGCGCCGGAATCCCTCAGTGCACTGCTTGGTGGGTTGCGCCGGCCCGGACCGGGCCGCTGATCGTCAACGGTTCCCAGGAGCTCCTGCGGCGTCGTATGAGTCCGACGATCGCTCGGCAGCCTCCGGGATGATCTGCAGCTCCTCTGTCGCAGAGACCCGGCGGAGATGCCAGAAGCCCAGGATCGTCAGGATCGTCATCGCCCCGGCCAGCACGAACGCGGCGATGCCCGCCACTTTTGCGATCTGGCCGAACTTCCAGAACGCGTAGGCGTCGAGGAGCATCCCCCGCAGGGTCGTCCCCCTGAACAGGGTTTCCGCCTGGGCGGCCAGCTGCTCGTTCTCGGGGTTCTCACGGGCGAGAGCGCTCACCTCCGAGTAGGTCTTCCCCCCGGCGACCCCCCCGAGGTGGACCGCGATGTAGTGGTCCGACCACGCCAACGCCTGCTCTCCGGTAAGCAGCTGCTGGCCCGCGTACTGGTTCAGGTACGGCCCGATCCTTGGGTCTGCGAGCTGCTCGCTGCCCCTCGGTGGGAAGAAGATGCGCTGCGCGGCCAGCCGGTCGCGCACGTTGGTCTCCGCGAAACGCCAGCCCACCATCAGGAGCGATCCCGCGACGAGCAGGACCACCGTGAGCACCAATCCCCCCATGGACATCAGCAAGTCGAACGTACGACGCCTCACGGCCATCTCCTCGGTCGCGCCCACCGATCTCATCTCGCGCGGGCTCTCACTACTTGGGAACCCACCCGCCGGCGCGCTTGTTCCTTGCCGGCATTCGCGGAAGCTCCACCGGCTCGCCGCGTCGGTGCTCGAAGGCCTCCGCCCTCAGCCCGAGCCAGGCGCGCCTGCACCTGTCCTAGGGAGGAAACAGCGGCGTCCTGGCTGCCTCAGGCCTTTCCTACCGACCGACGCTGGCCCTGGGCAGGAACGCGAAGGTAGCCTTGCCCAGGCAGACGAAAGGTGGCTCGTATGAGCGAGAACGCCATAGCCTACAGACCCATCGGTGTGATCCGCAGTGAGCACTCGTCCGTGGAGAAGACACCCATCCAGCCGGTCTTCGCGAAGGGCTGCAAGGGGCGGGCGGAGATATTTGCCGAGTTCGCGGAGGGCTTGCGCGACCTTGAGGGCTTCTCGCACATCTACCTCATCTACCACCTGCACCTGGCAGGACCACCGAGGCTCATCGTGAAGCCATTCCTCCAGGATGCCGAGCGAGGACTGTTCGCCACGCGGGCACCCTCCCGGCCGAACCCCATCGGGCTGAGCGTGGTGGAGCTGGTGCGGCGCGAAGGGAGCGTGCTCTACCTCGACCGGGTGGACATCCTGGACGGCACCCCGCTTCTCGACATCAAGCCCTACACCACCAAGCTCGACGTGTTCGATACGGCCCGCAACGGGTGGCAGGACGATGTAGACGAGGACACCGCCCGACGACGCGGCCGCCGGGGCTACACAGGCGGGAACGCGTCATGACCCAGGCGCCAGCCGCCTGGAATCACACCCCGAGCCCCAGGATCTGCGCGGCTTGAAAGACGATCGCGCCGCCCGCCAGCGCGACCATGAGCTGAAGTCCGGAGTTCGCCAGGGGCCAGCGCCAGCCACCGGTCTCCTGGCGTATCGCTACGATCGTCGAGATGCAGGGGACGAACAGCATCTGCACCACTAGGAATGCGAGCCCGCTCGCAGCAGTAACGGCAGTGGCCAGTGCCGCGTCCAGACCGGCGCTCGCCTCTGCCCCGTAGAGGATCCCCAGCGTGGCTATGACGTTCTCCTTGGCCATGAAGCCGCTCAGTGTGGCTACAACCAGGCGCCAGTCCATCCCCGCCAGTCGCGCCGCGGGCTCGAGCGCGCGGCCGACCGTCCCCAGCACGCTGTGCTCGGGACTGGGCCCCGGGTAGTTGCTCAGAGCCCACACCACGACAGCGGCGGCCACGATCAGAGTCCCCGCACGGCGCACGAATGCCCACGTGTTTGTTGCCGCAGCACGCATAACCGATCCGAGCCGTGGGCCGTGATATAGGGGCAGAACCATGATGAACGCCTCTCGTTCGCCCCGGATCACCCATCGGCTGAACACGGCGCCGACGGCTGCGAGCACGAGGAGGTTGGCGGCCACCAGTCCTCCGGCCACCAGCGGCGCGGTGTTGCCGAACAACACGGCGCCCACGAACGCAACAACGACGAGTCGGCCGGTGCACGGGACCAGCGGAGCCAGCAAGATGGTGAGCAGCCGACTCCGGCTCGACTCGACGATACGGGAGCCCAGCACTGCGGGAACGCTGCACCCGAACCCCAGGAACAGCGGGAAGAAGCTCTTTCCGTGCAAACCGATCCGGTGCATGACGCCATCGAGCAGGAAGGCGGCTCGCGCGAGGTAGCCGCTGTCCTCGAGCACGGCCATCCCGGCGAAGAACACCACCAGCACCGGGATCAGAGTCGCGACCCGCCCGGCGCCACCGATCACGCCCTCCACCAAGAGTCCCCGGAACCACTCCGGCGCCGAGCCCAGGCCGTCGCCTACGGCAGTCGCCAATCCCGCCAAGACGGATTCGTCCAGCCAGCGCTGCAGCGGCGCGCCCAGCCCAAACGTTGCCGCGAACACCAGGCCGAGCACCAATGCGAGCAGGAGGCGACCCCACAGAGGATGGGTCGCGATCCTGTCCAACCGGTCGGTGACCGCAATCGGTCCGAGCCGCGGCCGTACCACAGCGGCCCGGACCATCCGCTCGATCCACTCGTAGCGAGCTCCGGCAACATCCAGGAAGGCATCCTCGTGAGTCCGCAAGAGTCCGTGCACGGTCTCCCAATCGGTGGGGCCGAGCCATCCCCTCGCAGCGGCGAGCAGCTCCTCGTCCCCCTCGAGCAGCTTCAACGCCACCCACTCCGGGTCGTATGGAACCGGGACCTTCCCCTCGAGAAGCCTGTGCATGGTGCCGAGCACCTCGCAACAGAACGCCGGTCGGCTGGGGTGAGACCGAGCCGGATCTGTCAGCACGCGGCAAATGGCGGCCAGCAGCTCCTCCCGGCCCTCTCCCCGCACCGCCACCAGCGGGACGACCGGGACGCCCAAAGCGGCCTCCAGCACGTGCGGCTCGATCTGGACCCCCTGGGCCCGGGCGACATCCATCATGTTGAGCCCCAAGACCACGGGCACATCGAGCTGTGCAATCTCAGCGAGCAGGTACAGGCTCCGTTCCATCCCAGTGGCGTCCGCTGTGACGACGACGACCGGACGTTCGCGGAGAATGAAATCCCGCGCGATGCGCTCTTCATCGGACGCGGCGGTGAGGCTGTACGTCCCAGGGAGATCGACCACCTGCAGCTGCAGCGCACCCACCCGGCACAAGCCCTCCTCGCGCCGGACCGTCTTTCCCGGCCAGTTCCCCACGTGCTGGGCGCCGCCCGTCAGAAGGTTGAACACGGTCGTCTTGCCAACGTTCGGCTGGCCGGCCAAGGCGACCAGGCGATTGCCGGCACCCTCGCTGTTACCGGGCGGAGTCACCTCAGTCGTCGGAACGGGCTTCGGCGGCCGCCGAGCCGATCTCCACGAGCACCTTGCCCGCCTCCCTGCGTCCGAGGGCGATGCGAGTCCCGCGAACCATCACGACCACCGGGCCGCTGCGGTTGTTTCTGAGGACGGTCAGCTCGGCCCCGATCGAAACCCCCATCGCTGCAAGGCGGCTCGCGAACATGCGCCCGCCCAGCAGCCGCTGCACGGCACAGGTCGTGTCTGTGGCAAGGTCGGCCAGCGCCGTAACGCCGGCCGCACCCAGAGGGCTCCACTGCTCGCGGCTACCAAGACGCAGCATCGCGCCTCGTCGCCGCCGGCGACCGGGGGCGGTCCTACGCCGACTCCACTCTTCATGGGTACCGTGACCCGGCATCGCGCCGCCATTCTGCACGTCCGGGATGGCATTTGTCAGGGAACACTGCAACGCTTCAGTCACGGCTTCGCCCTGAGCGACGGACTCGCCTCTTCCCGCTCGCGGATGAGAACGGGTAGGGCTCGCGCACTCCGTGCGAGATACTGAGACGGGCTTCGGCCCCGCTATGCGAGGTGACAGAGCTGGATCTGCAGCGCTGGGATCGGAGACACGCGGAGGCAGGCAGCGGCGGGAAGTCGCCGGGGGTGGCAAAGGCCTTTGGACCCATCCCATCTCGGCGCCTGGGCCGCAGCCTCGGAATCAACAACATCCCACCGAAGATCTGCAGCTACGACTGCGTCTACTGCCAGGTCGGCAAGACACCGAGCACCCAGCTCGAGCCGCGCTCCATCTACCGCCCCGAGGAGCTTGTTCGGGCCGTGTTTCGCCAGGTTGAGCAGGTTCGCGCGGTCGGCGAGTCGATCGACTACCTGACATTCGTCCCCGATGGGGAGCCGACCCTCGACGCCAACCTTGGCCTCACCATCGGACTGCTCCGAGGGCTCGAGATCCCCATCGCGGTCATTTCCAACGGCTCCCTGGCGTGGCGGCGGGAAGTGCGCGAGGCCCTCCGTGCCGCAGACTGGGTATCGGTCAAGGTCGACGCGGCCGAGGAGAAGGCCTGGCGACGCCTGAACCGGCCACCGGACGCACTTGCGCTCGATACCGTCCTGGATGGGATTCGAGCGCTGGCCGACGGATTCCCAGGCCGTTTGGTCGCAGAGACCATGCTGGTCGAGGGTATCAACGACGACGGTGGGTCGGTGGCGGCAGTAGCGGATTTCCTCGGCGATGCCGGCATTCGGAGCTCGTACGTCTCGATACCCACTCGACCTCCGGCCGACCCAAGGGTTCACGGCCCGGACGAAGCCGCAGTCGTTCGCGCCCACGGAATCCTCGCGGAGCGGCTGCAGCACGTGGAGTATTTGATCGGTTACGAGGGCGAGGCATTCGCGACAAGCGGCGACCCCAGGGCCGATCTGCTCTCCATCACGGCAGTGCATCCACTGCGTGAGTCTGCCGTCCGGGACCTCCTCCGGATGTCGGGGAGCGAGTGGGACGTCGTCAGGCAGCTCGTCGTCGAGGGACTCCTGCGGTCCGTGGAGTACGAAGGGACGCACTTCTTCGTCCGCCGGTTCAACCGGCAGGGGATCTGAAGGGTCGGAGGCTGGAGACGGAAGTGAAGATCGCGACCTGGAACGTCAACTCAATCAAGATGCGCGTGAGCCGCACCCAGCAGTTCCTCTTGCGCCACGCTCCCGACATCGCCTGCCTCCAGGAGCTGAAGGTGGCCGACATCGCATTCCCGGCGCCGGAGTTCGAACGGATCGGGTATCGAGCCACGGTCCACGGCCAGCCGGGGCGCAACGGCGTGGCCGTGCTCTCGCGCTCGCCGCTTCTCGACGTCGCCCGAGGGTTTCCCGGCGACCCCTCACCTGAACAGGCACGTGTGCTCGTCGGGACCCTGGAAGGGCTCCGTGTCATCGGCGTGTATGTCGTGAACGGCCGGGCGGTGGGCACGCCTGAGTACGAGCTGAAGCTCCGCTGGCTCGACGCCCTGGTCGAGTGGCTCCGCTCGGATCACGACCCACATGAACCCCTGCTCGTCGTCGGCGATTTCAACATCGCCCCCGAGGACCGCGACGTGCACGCGCCGGAGGAATGGCGTGGGCAGAACCTGTGCAGTGAGCCCGAACGAGAACGGCTGCGCGCCCTGCTCGACTGGGGCCTGATCGACCTCGTTCGGCTGCACGAGACGGGACCGGGGCCCTTCACTTGGTGGGACTACCGGCAGGGAGCCTTCCACCGTGGATGGGGTCTCCGGATCGACCTGGCTCTGGGGACACGCCCAGTCGCCGACCGTTGCACCGGGGTGCTGGTGGATCGTGACGAGCGCAAACCGACGTTCGGCGAGGGAAAGCCGAGCGATCACGCTCCGCTCGTCGTGACCCTCGGTTGATGAGGCCACGCCGGGATTCGGGCGCGAAGGGTCCTACGCGAAGTAAAGGTGCGAGACTGTGCGCCGAACGGCGGCAAGGGGATCACCGACCACCCGCCCGACACACTGCAAGAGCTCGTCACTAGGAGGAGGGGACCATGGGAACCAAGGGCATAGAGATCGTCGACCTGGACGTCGACGAGCTGCTAGGTATGTTGAACGCGGCGTTCGCGGACGAGTGGCTTGCCTACTACCAGTACTGGCTGGGCGCCAGAGTGGTGAAGGGCCCCATGAAGGACGCGGTCATCGCGGAACTGACCCAGCACGCCACGGACGAACTACGGCACGCGGACATGCTCTCGGCGCGCATCATCCAGCTCGGGGGCACGCCGGTCATCACACCCGAGGAGTGGTACAAGCAGTCGACCTGCGGCTACGACGCACCGGACAACCCATTCGTCAAGAAGGTGCTCGAGCAGAACGTCAAGGGCGAGCAGTGCGCAATCACGGTCTACAAGAAGCTGGTCGATCTCACGGCGGCCAAGGACCCGGTTACCCACAGCATCGTCCTTCAGATCCTTCGGGACGAGGTGGAACACGAAGAGGACCTTCAGGCCCTACTCGAGGACCTGGGAACGCTCAGGCCGTAGGCGGCTCTCTCGACAACGCGGGACACCCTCCTAGTGGTCGCAGGCGTTCTCGCCGGGCTTCAACATCCCGTCTAGGTACGCCCCAGCCAGGTTCTCGGGCGTATCGGCGGTCGCGCCGACGACGACTCGGATGCCGTCTCGAGCGAACAGTTGCTGCGCGCGTGGTCCCATTCCGCCCGTTATGACGACATCGACCCGGCGCGCGCGCAGCCAGGGGGGAAGAACGCCCGGTTCGTGCGGCGGCGGGATTTCTTCGGTGATCCCGACAAGGTCTCTGTTCGCTTCATCTACCTCGACCAACGCAAAGCGTTCACACCGACCGAAGTGGGGACAGAACTCCCCGCCGGCCATCGGTATCGCGATGATCATCGATTCACTCTCCCTCCCTCTACCGTTCGTACGGCGGACTCGCGGCCTCCAGAAGCCGGCCTACGTTCCGCCATACCCTCCGTACTTGTTCGGCGATGCGTCCGTCTCCCGTCTCCACGACGGAGGCACCTCGTCGCTGCGCAGCCGTGAAAGCCCGTCCGTAGGCAATCCGGCCCACCGTGGATGCACCCCTCTCGCGGACATCAGACTCGATCTCCTCCGACAGCGCCGAGTTCAGATCGAACTTGTTGACCGCCACGGCAGACGGAAGCCCGAAGTGCTCCGCGAGATCGAGGGCTCGGGCCAGATCGTGCCTGGCAGAAGGCGTCGGCTCCGTGATCGCCAGCACGAGAGACGCCCCGGAGATGGACGCGATGACCGGACAGCCTATGCCCGGCGGCCCGTCGATCAGGATCAAGTCCCGTCCGTCCCGATCGGCGACTTGCCGAGCTTGTTCCCGGACGAGGGAGACCAACTTCCCGGAGTTCTCTGCTCCGGGGCTCAGCCTCGCGTGCACCATCGGCCCATGACGTGTGCGGGAAACGAACCATTCGCCGCTTGTCCGCTCGGGGAAGTCGATGGCCTCCGCCGAACACGACCACACGCATACACCGCAGCCCTCGCAGGCTGCGGGATCGACGGCGAAGGCCCCACTCTCGTCCCGGGATACGGCATCGAAACGACAGCGCTCCTCACACAGACCGCACGAGATGCAGTCCGAGGCACGGACGAGCGCTTGGTGCCCACAGCGGAAGGTCTCCCGGCGCTGAGTGTGCGGGTCCGTGACGAGGTGCAGGTCCGCGGCATCCACGTCGCAATCCGCGAGCACCACGTCTCCGGCCAGAGCCGCGAAGCTCGCGACGATGCTCGTCTTGCCGGTCCCGCCCTTGCCGCTGATCACGGCGAGCTCCTTCACGGCCCTGCTCCTGCGCGAGTCGCTACGGCCTGGTCGGGAGCATGAGCGTGAGTCTCCTCCACGAAGTCGTGCAGGCGCCGTCTCAGTTGCTCCAACCCGTCCCGTAATTCCGGCAGCGTTTCGACGGGAACCTCGCCGCGGGAGCCCGCCTCCGCGATCCGGCGATCATCCGGGATCTCCAGCAGCACCTCCAGGCCCTGGTCCTCGCAGAACCGCCTGAGCTCGGGCGTCCCGCTGTCGGAACGATTGATCACCAGGGCCATGTGCGACCCCAGTCCTCGAAAGGCAGCCGCCGCGGTCTCCAGGTCGCTCAGCCCGAAGGGGGTCGGCTCCGCCACCAGCAAGATGAGGTCGGCATCCCGGACCGCCGCAACTGCGGGACAGGATGCCCCGGGCGGTCCGTCCAGTATCGTGAGGCTCCCGTGGCCGGCTGTCTTCTTGACGGCCCGGATCAGCACCGGAGACAACTCCTCCCCAACGTTGAGCCGACCCTGGACGAAGCGCACATCACCCGCCCAACCGGTCTCCACCACACCGATGGCATGCTCTTCCTCCCTCAGGGCACCCGTCGGGCAGGCCAGGACACAGCCCCCGCATCCGTGGCAGAGCTCCGTGAAGACAAGTGGCGCTTTCAACAGCGCGATCGCCTGGTACTCGCAGACCTCTGCGCACTTGCCGCAACCGGTGCACAGATCCTCGTCCAGGACCGGGACGAGGATCCCAACCGATCTGCTGGACTCGATTCGCGGCCTCAGGAGCAGGTGGCCGTTTGGCTCCTCTACGTCACAATCGAGGTACTCGACCGGGATCCCGGCCAGAGCGGACGAAATGGCCACACCGACGGCCACGGTCGTCTTGCCTGTGCCGCCCTTTCCGCTTGCCACCGCGACCCGCATGCCTTCCCCCAGACGGAGATGCGGGGCGCTCGGGATCTCGTGCCCCGCATCTCTACTGATCGTCACTGTCAGGCTTTGTCGGCCTTCGACTCAAGCGGTTGCGCCAACCACGGCCGCCTCCGTATCCCCAGAAGCGCCAACCGCGGCCGGCTCCGTATCCCCAGAAGCCACGAGGGCCGGGGGTCACGTAGCCCGGCACGTCGGAGCCGGCGCAGAATCCGGCTGCGCGCCCGGTCCTGGGCCCCTCCCCCATCGGTCCCGTTCGATCTCCACCCGGCATGTCCGCCTCCTTACCTCGTCTCCACCTCGTCCTTGTCATCGGCGCTCGACGGCGCCCCAACCGCGACACGATGCCCCTCTACGCTTGCGACCTTCTGCTCCGTCAGCTCGTTGCGCCTGAAACGCTCCAGCGCCTCGGCCGCCGTGCAGTCGCTTGTCAGATAGACGCTGATCCCGGCCGCCGTCAGAGCCCGAAAGGCGTTCGGGCCGACATTTCCCGTGATCAAGACCCCTGCGCCGAGTTGAGCGACCTCTTGTGCAGCCCGGATCCCGGCACCTCGAGCGGCATCGAGGGCCATAGAACGATCGTGGCTGACAGCCTCCCCGGTTTCCGAGTCGGCGATCAGCAGAGTCTTCGCCCGGCCGAAGCGGGCATCTACGAGATCGTTCAGCGTCTCACCTTGCGCGGTCACCGCGATCTTCATCCCGTCTCCCCCCATCCCCCGCGGCCACGGCCACGCCCCCTTCCCCGACCGTAGCCCCGGCCCCGGCCGTACCCGGGTCCTTCGGCCCAGGCGGGCACA